>JAQWBQ010000041.1 GCA_028706295.1 Bacteroidales bacterium | reverse complement strand
TTACTCGACTTATAAATTTTCTATGAGAAAACATGTTGATTTTTTGGTTATTGGATCTGGAATTGCCGGGTTGACCTTTGCAATCAAAGTAGCAAAATACGGGAAAGTGTGCATTGTCACCAAATCAGCCGTTGACGATACTGCCACGAGTTGGGCTCAGGGCGGGATCGCGGCTGTTTCGTACACGCCCGACTCCTATGAAAAACACATCAACGATACCATCATAGCCGGCGACGGACTCTGCAATGAGGAGGTGGTCCGCTTCACGATTACGGAATCGACCGAACGCATCAGGGAACTGATCAAGTGGGGAACCAAGTTCGACCGTACCAAGTCGGGAAGGTTCGATCTGGCCAAAGAGGGCGGACACTCGGAGTACCGGGTTCTTCATCACAAGGACAGCACCGGCAGAGAGATTGAAAACACCCTGCTCGAACAGGCCAAAAAGCATCCCAACATCGAGATCCTGGAACATACCTTTACAATCGACATCATTACCCAACATCACCTTGGATTAGAGGTCAACCGGCGTACCGAAAACATCACCTGCTACGGGGCTTATGTTCTGAATCCACGGACCCGCCTTGTCGATACGATTCTGTCAAAGATCACCCTGATCGCTACCGGAGGAGCCGGAAATGTTTACAACAACACCACCAATCCGCTGATCTCCACGGGCGACGGAATAGCCATGGTTTACCGGGCAAAAGGCGCCGTGGAAAATATGGAGTTTATTCAGTTTCACCCCACCTCCCTCTACAATCCGGATGAAAAACCTGCTTTCCTGATTACTGAGGCACTCAGGGGATTTGGCGCAGTTTTGAAAACACGCGACGGTAAGGAGTTTATGCATAAATACGATGCCCGTCTCTCGCTTGCCCCCCGTGACATCGTGACACGGGCCATCGACAATGAACTTAAACTGAGCGGCGAGGATTACCTCTTTCTCGATTGCCGCCATCTGAATAAGAATGAGCTGATCAACCATTTCCCGACCATTTATGCCAAATGTCTGAGCATCGGGATCGATATCAGCAAAGACATGATCCCGGTTGTTCCTGCTGCCCATTACACCTGCGGAGGAATTAAGGTCGACGCTTTCGGAAGCAGTTCCATACAGAACCTTTACGCTTCGGGTGAATGCAGTTCGACCGGCCTCCACGGGGCCAACCGCCTTGCCTCTAACTCGCTGCTCGAGTCGGTAGTCTTTTCACACCGCGCCAGTACCGAAGCCATCGCAAAAGTCAAAAAGATCAAATTATGCAATGATATCCCCGACTGGAATGCAGAGGGAATGGTCCTTAACGAAGAGATGATCCTGATAACCCAATCATTGAGGGAACTTCAGTCATTGATGAGCAGCTATGTCGGCATTGTCAGGTCAAACCTGAGGTTGCAACGCGCCTTTGACCGGCTCGAACTACTGTATCGAGAGACGGAAGATCTGTACAATAAATCATTACTGACTCCCCGGCTCTGTGAACTCAGGAACCTCATCAACATCGGGTACCTAATCATTCGGGCTGCTCAGAAACGGCACGAAAGCCGCGGTTTGCATTACTCCCTCGATTATCCGAAGGTTGCGCCCACTGCGCGCTGATCACGCAAAAATATCGGACTCCCGTATTATTCAACCCGATAAACCATACAAAAATGGCCCTCATAAAATCAGTCAATGGAATCCGCCCCGCCTTCGGAAAGAATTGTTTTCTGGCCGACAATGCAACCATAACAGGAGATGTGATCATGGGCGATGATTGCAGCGTTTGGTTTAATGCCGTCGTCCGCGGCGATGTCCATACCATCAGGATTGGGAATAACGTCAATGTGCAGGATGGCGCAATCATTCACTGTACTTACCAGACCGCACCCGTGAACATCGGCGATAACGTCTCAATTGCACACAACGCGATCATTCACGGATGTACCATTCATGATAATGTCCTCATCGGGATGGGCGCCATTGTTATGGATGGTGCCATTATCAACAGTAATTCCATTATCGGTGCAGGGGCCCTGGTGACCGGAGGTACAGTGGTGGAATCCGGAACGGTCTGGGGCGGGATCCCCGCGAAGAAAATCAAGGATCTGGATCAGAAAATGCTCGAAGGACAGGTAAACAGGATTTCACGAAACTACAACAAGTACGCCGGATGGTATGACGATCATACCAATGTGATCTGATTAATTTCGGAAACCAAAGAAAAAAATTGTCGCATTTTTATGCCTGCTCGTCCCGAAATAACAGCCAATGACTCGTATCTGACACCGGATACGACCAGGAGGTACACCCTCGACCGTCTCCTGTTTGATTCACGCTGGGTGTTCTTGTCCAAATTCATTCATCTTGTTTTTTCTACCAGGTCGGACGCAAAAAATGGCTTGTACGATACCGCCATGTGGGTCGAGACCTCACACAGGGTCTTTACCTTAGTGGAACGGTGCGGGGGAAAGATTCACATTTCCGGGCTGGACCATATCCGGTCATGCAACGTACCGGCCATTTTCGTCAGCAATCACATGAGCACCCTTGAGACCATGATCCTTCCGGGCATCATTCAACCCCTGAAAGACATTGCATTTATCGTCAAAAAGGATCTGGTTGAACATTGGGCTTTCGGCGATGTCATGCGTTCGAGGAATCCGATCGTTCTCGACCGTAAAAATCCACGGAATGATCTGGAGTTGGTTTTCCGTGAAGGATCCGGTAGGCTGGCGAAAGGACTTTCGATTGTGATGTTCCCCCAAAGCACCCGCCGTCCCACCTTCAAACCTTCGGAATTCAACTCACTCGGAACCAAGCTTGCAGCCTTGAGCGGAGCCCCGGTCATCCCTGTTGCCCTGAAGACCGACTTCTGGGGACATAGCAAATACAACAGCTATCTCGGGCCTATTTACAGGCAGAATACCGTTCACCTGGCTTTCGGGCCTCCTGTCGGGGTGACGGGATCCGGAAAGAAGGAACATCAGGAAATTCTGACCTTTATCGGCGACAACCTGAAATTATGGGGTGTGAAAAGCTAAGAGATACAGCCTCCGGTATTACCCCATCCGGATCCTTTTCCTTGATGAAAAATCTGATTATCAATTCACTTCCATCGAATACGCAATAAAACAAAGCACATGGAACGCTGGAAAAAGAATCCCGTCATCTATGAAATCAACACCTGGGTGTGGCTCCGGGAACTGAGCCTTGAAACAGGGTATCCCGTTACCCTGGCAAATGTTCCCGAAGCGTATTGGGATCGGTTAATGCACCTGCAGATCGATGCAGTCTGGTTCATGGGTGTGTGGGAACGCAGTCCTGCCGGAATTGAAATCTCCAATCAGAATGCAGGTAACCTGTCGGATTTTCACCGGGCACTTCCCGATTTCAGTTTTGATGATAACGTGGGATCGCCCTATTGTGTCAAATCCTACAATGTGGATCAGCATCTTGGGGGCAATCCCGGTTTGGCCGTGGCCCGATCGCAACTGGCCCGCAGGAACATCAGGATCATTCTCGATTATGTTCCGAACCACCTGGCTCATGATCACCGATGGGTTACTGAATTTCCGGAGTACTTTATCCGGGGTACAAATGCAGATCTCGACCGCGATCCGGTCAATTTCGTCAGAATCGGCAGTGAAATCTTTGCCTGCGGAAAAGATCCATTCTATCCTGCCTGGCAGGATGTTCTGCAGGTTAATGTCTTTCATCCCGGATTTCGCGAAGCGATCATTGAGACTTTGATGCGGGTCGCCGGGCTTTGTGATGGGTTCAGGTGCGATATGGCCATGCTGGTGATGAACGACATCTTTCATCAAACCTGGAATGAATTTGCCGGTCCGAAGCCGGAATTGGATTTCTGGGAGGAGTTGATCCCCGCCATCAGGCGGGTCAACCCTGACTTTATTTTCATTGCTGAAGCTTACTGGGATACGGAATGGAACCTTCAGCGATCGGGATTTGATTACTGTTACGATAAACGGCTTTACGACCGGCTGATGAATGAAAATGCTTCGTCGGTTCGCCTGCACCTCACGGCAGGGATCGATTTTCAGTCAGGGCTGATCCGCTTTACCGAGAATCATGATGAGCCCCGTCAGGCTTCGGTTCTGGACCCCTTAAAAAGCCGTGCTGCCTCAATTATCACTGCGACACTCCCGGGTGCAAAATTGTTTTATGAAGGACAATTCGAAGGCCGCCATGTCAGGGTACCAGTTTTTCTGCGCAGAAGGCCTTTGGAAACTACAGATCAGGACCTATTCGAATTTTTTTACCGGCTCCTGGATCAGATTAAAGCTCCGGCATTCCATCAAGGTGACTGGCGTCTGAATGAAATAACGGGATGGCCCGATAACGACAGCTGTAAAAACCTGCTTTCGTGGCAATGGTGCTATGACGGCGATTTTTTTCTGATCGTGGTAAACTACTCGGAGAGCCCCTCCCAGGGAATTGTAAATATGATGAACGCCGGCCTGCCGGGAAGCGATTGGTTGCTGAAAGACGCCTTCACCGGTATAACTTTCACCAGAAAAGGCAATTTATTGGTCAGCGAGGGTCTGTTCGTGGCGCTTGATCCCTGGCAATTCCATTTTCTGAAATTTTTTCAGGATAGATCATCTGAATAACTAACGATCGGCAAACATCTTAATCTTTGTCCGTATCAACGCCTGACATTTTTAATTTTCCGCTGGAATTAGCAACCTTCCATGCCGTAAGAAAGGCAAGCTTTGCCACCCTTGAAGCTTTTTGGAAATCAATGCGGTCAGCCTGGTCCGAAACCCGGTGATAATCCTCATGAAGACCGGTAAAAAAGAAGACCGAAGAAATCTGGTTCTGGTAAAAAGGATAATGGTCACTTCCCCCGGGCATGTTTAAGTTCTTAGTTTCATAAAGCAACATGTTGGTGTACTTGTTCTCCTTTCTGATTATTCTGACCAGACCGGGATTCTGACGGGCACCGATGACCTGTAAGGAATCGGGATGATTCCTGCCGATCATATCAAGATTTATCATAGCTATGGTCTTTTGAAGTGGAACTAAAGGATTCCTTACATAGCTGCTGGATCCCAGTAATCCCAGTTCCTCCCCTGCAAATGCAATAAACAGGACACTGCGCTTAGGTCTTGAATCCATGGATGCCATTGTCCGCGCGATAGCCAGCATCCCGGCAGACCCCGAAGCATTATCATCCGCGCCGTTGAAAATGGTATCGGGATCCGGTGTCTCCGACGCGGCGATGGTTCCGGCATGATCGTAATGGGCGCCCACGATCACCGTCTCATTCCGGTGCCGCTCGTCCGACCCTTCAAGAAAACCGGCTACATTAAAGGCTTTCAGGGGGGTAAACCGCAGATCCATGTTCATAGCAAGGATCTTTCCCCGCATCAGGTATGACTGGGGCTTCATCTGCGCTTCAATGCGTAGTTGCAACCGCTTTAATGAATCGGTCGACCCGAACAGAACCCGGATTATCGATTCACCGGCATGAACCACCGGTATCTGCAACGACTGGTTGCTGCAATACACCAACGGTCCTTCCTTAATTGGATCTCCTCCTGACAGTGATGGCCACGGATAACCTGAAGGTTTGAGGGATGAAAAATTCACTGGCCCCGAAACCACCAGCATTCCGATGGCCCCATGTTTCCTGGCATTTCGCTGTTTCTCACGCAACCCGGAGTACCGGGTAAGAACCTGAGAACCGCCAAATGCCTTTTGTACAGAATCCGTTTGACCGGGTTCCTGCCGGAGCACAACAACAATTTTCCCGTTTACATCTGTATTCTGATAATCGTCATATCCAAATTCGGGTGCGGTAATTCCATAACCGGCGAAAACGACTTCACCCTCAACAGGTTTGTTTCCCGAAATCTCATAGGGAATAAAATCCTCTTTTAATTTAAAATTGATAGTTTCCGGTTGGGCCAGCAGGGAGATGAAGAGGTTTTTCCCCAGGTCCACGTAACAGTAATCGAGGGGTTGAAAATAGCTGCCGTTCAATGGCTTGAGTCCGAAAGATGCGAATTGCCGGGCAATATACGCTGCCGCCGTATCGAGTCCCTTGCCGGGAGTTGCTCGTCCGGCAAGCGAATCAGATGAAAGAAATTCTATTTGTTCTTTCATGTACGAAGCGGTCAGATACCGGTCGGCGTGACTTGCAACGGTACGCTGCGCGGTGGCAGGAAATTCGGTTAAAAGCAATACAAGTAAAAAGATGCTTGTAATCCGGAAGGGAACATGCAGTGTCGCTTCTCCTGACGTTCTTCCCGACACCGACAATACAAAGAAATTCATTACCGCAGGTTTATAAAACAACATCATACCATTTGCATAACAGGCAGGATTCTCGGTTTCTTCCACATTCCACGGGTAAAATCAGGAAAAGGAAGCGGTTTCCCTTCCCGTGCAATAGAACGCTCGCTCAGGGCAGTAACCGCGCTCATCACCACGGCATCATAAACATCCATATCGGGTTCGACTCCTTTTAACAGGGCATTGACCAAACGGTAATCCTCAATGAAATCCATACCGCCATGACCGGCGCCCTTGCTGGCGCTCTCCAGTTCGGTCCAGATCGGATGCTGATACTTATTCAGGTAATCGTTGAGCGGTTCCCACTTGTCATCGGTCTTGCTAATCCCTTCAATATAGATTTTGGGTTCGGGATATTTTCTTACCGAGCCCCGTGTACCCTGAATCATGATGTTCCGGCTGTACGGACGGGGCAGGCTGGTATCATGGGTTATCACTATTGTTTCGCCGTTCATCGTCCGGATGACGGTAGTAACCACATCTCCCAACGTGTATTTCTCGCGTGCCTGTGGACTATCAGGGCCGAATTTATTAACGGCATATTCATGCAAACCCCGCGATTTGGTTGCGAAAGATACCAGGTAATCAAAGTAATTGCCCCGGTTTATATCGAAACATTGCATTACCGGACCCAAACCATGTGTCGGATAAAGATCGCCGTTTCGCTGCATCGAAAAATCGCGGCGCCAAACCCCCTCCCCTTCCATATCGTGCTTCACAGCCCTCAGATCATGAAGATATCCGCATTCGGCATGCATCATCTCGCCAAACAAACCTTTTTTAACCATGTTCAGGATCAGCATCTCAACTTTATCGTAGTTGCAGTTCTCCATCATGATGCAGTACTTCCCTGTTTTTTCAGAAGTTTCTACAAGTTCCCAGCATTCATCCAGCGTAAGTGCTGCAGGCACTTCTGTGGCCACATGTTTGCCATCGTTCATTGCTTCCAGACAGATCGGGACATGCCATTGCCAGGGTGTTGCCGTGTAAACCAGGTCGATATCGTCTCTCCTGCACAACCGTTGCCAGTCAAATTCATTCTTTGAATATCCTTCCGGAGTTCTGAATCCGGCCGCGGTAACCATGTCCTGGGCGCGTTTTACACGGCTTTCAATGATGTCGCAAACCGCCACAATTTCAGCGCCCTCAATCTTTAGAAGATTTTCAAGGTGCGCCGTGCCCATACCCCCGACGCCGACATACCCGATTCGGACACTCTTCATAGGTCCGGCCGTCGGAATCCTTTGCCAGGGTATACTTTTTTGATCATGACCAATGTTGGCCATGAGATCCTTGCTGAGCGCCAAACCTGCACCCGCCGCGGCAAGGGTTTTGATGAAATCACGTCGGTTTACCTGATTTTTCATGGGTCGAGAATTTGGTTCTGAAATCTTCACGCATTATTCCCTGTGCGCCATCGCCATCCTGAAGAATACGATAGGCACCTGTATTCTATGATCAACTCAAATGAATGCTGTTTCGAGATTGCATAAAAAAGCCGGCGCTGAACTATGCGCCGGCTAAATCGTTTCCATCCATCATATTACTGAATACCCAGTTTTTTCTTCACCAACGGCATCACATCATCCGCTTCCTCCTTGTAAATCACCACATCTTCAATGGCATTGAGGATATAGGTAAATTTCTGCTCTTTTGCTACTTCTTTAATGGCTACTTTGGCACGTTCGATGAATGGTGCAACCAACTCCTGCTGCTTGGCCTGGAGATCCTGGTTGGCTTTCTGCTGAAATGCATCAATCCTTCCCTGCAGATCGGTCAACTCCTTTTCCTTGGTCTGCTTGATCAGATCCGACATACTGGACGATTGTGACTGATAATCGAGGTATTTATTCTCAAATTCAGCTTTCATGGCATCCATCTGATCTGTTAATGTCTTTTGATAAGCCTGAATCTTGATCTTCACGGAATCAATACCCGGCATGGCTGCCAGTAAGGTATTGAAATCAATGTAACCAACTTTAACAGGATTCTGGGCCTTTGTGGTAAATGAACAACCTATGATCAGGATTACAACGGCAAAAAACTTTGTTAACTTTTTCATTTTCAATAATTAAATGGTTTATACTCACAAATATGATGCAAAAATAAGAATTTTTTTCATTTTTTCTGCTCTCTCGAATCATCCGTACCTGTTTTTGAACCGGAGGAAGGAGTGGTGGCCGGAGCGCCCGTACTCCCTTTATTCTTACCTTTCCGTCCGCTCAGACTGGCCCCCAGATTATCCAGAACATCGTCGCTGATATCGTACTTCGGGTTGGCATACATCATAGTCAGGCTTCCTCCCTTATCGAAAACCACTGCGTAATTGTTGTTGTTGGCAAGTTCCTGGATCGCATTGTAGATTTTTTCCTGGATTGGCTTTACCAGTTCCTGGCGCTTTTTAAAAAGATCGCCATCCTTTCCGTATCGCTGACGTTGAAGGTTCTTGGCTTCCCGCTCCTTATCAACGATCTCCTGCTCCTTCTTCTTCTTCATATCATCGGGTAACAGAACGGACTGGGTTTGGTAATCCTTGTACATTTTGTCGACTTCGGCAAATTTTATCTCAATCTCCTTCTGCCAAACATTCGACAATTCATCAAGCTGGGCCTGGGCTTCAGTAAATTCAGGTATGTTGTCAAGAATATACTGGGTATCAACATAAGCAAATTTCTGCGCCGTAACACTGATGGAAAAGAGTACCAATCCCACCATGATAAAAACTAACTTTTTCATAGGTTATCCAATTGTTTGTTATCGGTTATCAAGAAGTTTAACACTTTTATCCTTTCAAAGTACATGGAAAACAGAGGCGGTATCCTGTAAATCAATATCTTTCCGGCATCCATTATTTCAAGGTCTTCACTTCAAATCATCAGTCAATCGATGAATTGATACTGAAATGGAACTGGCCTCCGCTGGCGCCGGGTACTCCCGGTACTGCATCCAATCCATAACCCCAGTCAAGTCCCAACAACCCGAACATCGGCAGGAAAACCCTGACTCCCAACCCGACTGAGCGATACACGTTAAACGGATTGAAATTATTCCATTTCAGCCAGTCATTTCCGGCCTCGACAAAGGCAAGTCCGTAAATGGTGGCATTCGGATTCAGAGAAATCGGGTAACGGAGCTCCAGCGTGTATTTCGTGTAAACGGTACCACCAATTGAAGAGGGATAACCGGGCGTCAGCGAGTTGTTCGCGTATCCCCGCATTCCGATCAGTTCACGCCCATCCATGTTGTTGTATCCTGTAAGTCCGTCGCCGCCAAGATAAAACCTTTCAAAAGGAGTCACACCCAGGTCTTTGTTGTAGGTTCCGAGGAATCCAAACTGGATACGGGGAGAAAGCACCAGTTTTTCCACCAGATTGATATACCAGGCTCCTTTGAATTTAATTTTGAAGTACTCCACCCATTTATAACGTTCCGTCACATCCATCGAATCATAATTCACATTGCCTCTGAACAGCGAATAAGGCGGCGTCAGTTCAAGGGAAAGTGAGAATTCGGAACCATTCCGTGCGTAAATCGGGGCATCGATCGAGTTACGTGATAAAGCGATACTGTAACTGAAGGCGTTATAAACCCCGTTTCCCCCACCGAAAGAAAAAATCGATGTGTAATTGTATGTATTATAACGGTTGTAATTCAGACTTTGATAAAGTGAAAAATAATCATCAGGCCACCGAAGCTGTGTTCCAAGGCCTACCGACACGCCATCGATTTTGAAAAAGGCGTACAACGGATCGTTTGCTGCAAGACCATTGGTGTACTTCGAATGATAGTAGCTCAGACTCAACGCCAGCGGCTTGCGCCCGCCAACCCAGGGCTCTGTGAAGGAAAAACTGTAGCTGAAATAACCCTTTCCATAAGTCTGAAACCGCAGGCTCAGCTTCTGTCCATCTCCCGCCGGTATGGGCTTCCATGCCTTAAAATTGGTCACATTCCGCAATGAAAAATTATTGAACGATAAACCAATGGTCCCGATGATCCGGCCATAACCCCAGCCTCCCGATAATTCTACCTGATCTGCCGAGGTTTCGGTCACATCATAACCGATGTCGACTGTACCATCCTCCGGATTTGGATTTACATTGGGGGTTAGTTTCTCGGCATCAAAATATTTAAGCTGGGCCAGTTGTCGTTGCGACCGGATGAGCCGGTCACGGCTGAATAGCTGACCGGGCCGGGTCTGAACCTCACGCAGCGCCACGTGATCATTGGTCTTGGTGTTGCCCTTTATGGTCACTTTGTTAACGGTCGCCTGCTTGCCCTCATGCATGCGGATCTCCAGGTCGATTGAATCATTTTCAACCCGGGTTTCCACGGGAATGACATCGAAAAAGAGATATCCGTCGTCCATATAAAGTGACCGTATGTCGGTGCCGTTGGGATTATAGGTAAGCGCCTGTTCCAGGGCATCCTGATCATATACATCCCCTTTGCCGATCCTGAGGATCCGGTCGAGAAATGCCGAAGAATACTTGGTGTTACCCACCCAGGATATCTTTCGGATGTAATACTTCGGCCCCTCCTCAACCCACATATCGATATTGATCGTGTTATCCGGATTCTTCGATATCGAATCCCTGAGAATCCTGGCATCACGGTACCCCAGCGAGTTGTACTTCTTGATAAGCAATTGCTTGTCCTCCTGGTAATCCTCTTCGATGAACTTGGAAGATTTAAAAATCCGGATCCGGACATGATCGGAAACATGATCCCCTAGAACATTCCCGATCTCAACGAAATCAATGGTCACCGCTTCCTTGGCCGTTTCATAGACCACCTGGTCCAGATCATCCATTGGGTTGAAAACACTCTTCTCCTTGGTCTTTTTAAATGCTGCCTTGATCATATCCTCACTGAGATTTTTGTTCCCGTGAATCTGGATATTGTAAACTTTCACCTTTTCATTGCGGTCAATGTTGATGAAAAGCGTTACCTCATTGGCTGTCGCACTGTCACGTTTCTGTACAATGTCGACTTCTGCATTCAGGTATCCTTTATCGTTGTAAAATTTGGTGATAATGTTCCGGGTCTTCATGATCATGTTATCGGTAACATAATCCCCCTTGACCAGGCGTATCTTTTGCCGGATATCATCTGCATCCGATTTTTTAATCCCGTTAAACTGAAACTTTGACAACCGGGGCCGCTCTTTTAAGTAAAAGTCAATAAAAATCTGATCCTCCACGACCTTGGTTACCGAAACCCGGATATCTTCAAATAATCCCTGCTCCCATAGCTTCCGGATTGCCTGAGAAATCTTGTCACCCGGAACTTTGATCTTATCCCCGACTGTGAGGCCCGACAGCATTAACAATACATTTCCGTCCAGGTACTTCACCCCGCTGACCGTCATACCACCAAGGTAATAATCTTTTGGGGCATTGTAGTCTGTCACATTCATCGTTCCCAGGCTAACCTGGGCTAACAGGTGAACTGAAGAAAGCAGGAATACAATTAAAAGGGGCAGTGATCGGGATCTCATCAGTTTCTATTTGCGAATTTTTCCTTCTAGTTCATTAATCTGTTCACTGGTCAGTCCAAACCTGCGTTCACGGTGCTGAAATTCAACAATGGACTTGTAGAAATCCTCCTTGCCGAAATCCGGCCAGAGTGTATCTGTAAAATAGAACTCCGCGTAGGCAACCTGCCACAATAAAAAATTACTGATCCGGTACTCTCCGCTGGTCCTGATCAACAACTCGGGATCAGGGATGGAGGCCGTAGAAAGGAAGGTGCTCAACGTGGAAGCATTGATCTCATCAGGTTTCAGTAATCCGGCCTCTACCTGACGGGCAATGGTCCGTGCAACCTCCACCAATTCCCACCTGGAACTGTAACTAAGCGCCAGAATCAGACTCAGCCCCGTATTCCGGGAAGTCAGGTCGATGGATTTCATCAGCTCCTGATAACTCTTTGGCGGCAGACTCTTCAAATCACCAATGGCCAGCAATCTGATGTTGTTTTTCATTAAGGTCTTCATCTCCCCATGAAGCGATTTAACCAGGATCCGCATCAGCGCATCGACTTCGTACTTGGGCCGGTTCCAGTTCTCAGTCGAAAAAGCGTACAGGGTGAGGTACCGGATTCCGATTTCGGCAGCCGCTTCAACCGTGTTCCTGACCGCATCCACCCCCTTCTCATGACCCAGCGTCCTGAGATAACCTTGTTTCTTGGCCCAACGACCATTCCCGTCCATGATGACGGCAACATGAACCGGTAACTTCTTTTTGTCTATCTCATTCTTGAAACTCATGGTCGTACCGGGTTATCATTTGTGGTCCAGATCTCTGCATTTTTTTGATGAAAGCAGGCTGAACTTATAAGTAAGCGAAACGCCAAAAAAACCAAACCAGTCATTGTTCGCAGGATTCCCCCGTTGCATCCCGGGACGGTGTTCTGCCACAGGATCGCCTGAAGACGATGGATCAGAAAGATTGAACAATTCCGCTGCATCGGGATCGTTGAGAAGAACCTTGATCTGATGATTTTCATTAAGGGGATCCATCACATAGTAATAATACGCATAATTTCCCGGAGTCCCCTCGCGAATCAGGTAGTAGGTGGTACTGACATCGTCAAGATAATCGGTGAAGGTCTTGTGCATTTCCCAGTAGACCTGCAATCCCAGGTTCTTTGCCAGACTGAATTTAACACCCAGTCCGAACGGAATCGAAAAACTGTATCCATTATACGGTTTTCTTCCCTCATACCCGATATTTTGCCCCTCTGTACCGAACTCCCGAAGTTTTTTACCTTGCGATAGCGGATCGAAAATAAAAAATGAAAAACCTGTAAAAATATAGGGCGAAATAGTGCTCCGGGTACTGCCGGTAAAGTAGGGTATGAAATTGAATTCCGCTACCGCGCTGAAATCGGTAACAGCGCTCGAAAAATCAAGTCCACGCTCGGGAAGAAAACTGCTTGAAGCAGCAGATCCTTTTACTTTCCCGTACATTCCGGCGATCTTCACAGCCCATCTGGTATCGATATTATACCGGACCAAAGCTCCAAAAGAGATCCCCGTGTTCTTGAAATGCATTCCCGGGTTCAGATCCCCTAAATAATAACTCCCCCCTCCGGAAAGACCAACATCAAGATCCTGCGACATCCCGTAATGAAAGAGCATGACGCAGAGTAATGTTGTTATCCACGACCGTCTGAAACGAACCGGCATCTCCTGAGAATAAAGCTTGATAATTCCTGTTTTCAACAATTCTTGTAAACGTTCAATAATCCGATTTATTGGATCACCGGGACGAATTTCAATCATTTTCCTGATAGTTCCGATTGTCGAGCCCCCAGTTTAACTTCTCCCTGATGGTACTGAAAAAATGTCCTCCCTCCAACCGGATCAGGTTGATCTTGAATGAAGCCCTTGAGATAATTAACTCTATATCCCGATCCACCTCGGTTGTTCTGGAATCCAGGCTGACCAGAAAAGTGGTGGCTTTCCCGCCGACTCGGATCCGGATCTCGCTGTCGTCGCGAATCACGATGGGTCGCACTGTCAGGTTATGGCTTGCAATGGGTGTGATCAGAAAATTCTCTGCATCAGGGGTAATTATGGGGCCTGTACAACTCAACGAGTAAGCCGTCGATCCGGTAGGCGTTGAAACAATAAGTCCATCGGCCCAATAGGCATTTAAAAAAACGCCATTGATCCAGGTTTTGATCGTGAGCAGCGACATGGCATTGGGCTTGTAAACCGTCAGGTCATTCAAGGCGAAGTTAATCTTCCCCAACAAACCATCCGGGGTTACCAGTTTCAACAGAGTCCTTTCCTCCTTTGAAAATTTCCCCGAATCCAGGGCTACCAAAGCCTGAGATATCTCCCCTTTCGAAATACCCGACAAAAATCCCAATCTTCCCAAATTGATCCCGATCACCGGGATCCCCGAATTACCTACAATCCCGACGGCATCAAGTATGGTTCCATCCCCGCCGATAGAAAACAGATAATCGACTTTTCCTTCAATATCCTGTTGATTTTCAAATAAAACCGGAGCATGGGGAAAAATAAGAGACCCGCTGGCTGCTTCATAAAATGGTTTGTACATCCAAAGTTGCTTGCCATAGGGCTGAACAGATGTAATTAATTCCTGGATAAAAGGAAAATTGTTTGTGTGAACCCGCTTGGCAAATAGGGCAATATTCATGAAACTTACAGGCTTTTAAAACAGCGCGCAAAGATACGGCAATTTTTCGTACAGAATACCCTCAGATACTCAGATAGTTCATCAATGCATCGTATCGGTCCTTGAGACCTTCGGTATAGGAATCCTCCTGGGACCAGGAGGCCTTGACGGTGTAATTGTACCGGAAAAATGTTTGCAGGATGGAACCAATATCGATCCGGTTAACTTTCAGTGTGACCTCCAGTAGAGTCGAATCGGGGTGTTCCGTGACATACATACTGAGGATCTTTGTATCATTCGATTCCACGATCTGTGCGATCTCTGTCATTAGAAAATCATTGGAATTGATCTCCAGAATGATGATCCCGCCGGGACTGCTGACTGCTGCAATACGGGGCAGATAACCAACAAGAGCTGACAAGGTAATGGCGCCGATATATTGGTTTTTCCCATTGAGAACCGGTAAAAGCGTCAGATTGAAGCCGGCGAAGAGCCTGATTACCTCGTAAATATGCTGGGTATCCGGAATATAAATTCTTCCCACATTGCTTTTAAACATGGAAGCAGGTAAGTCGGGATCACTGACATTCAGCAGATCGCTTTCGAATACCAGTCCTGAATATTCCGATCCATCCGACAGAGGAAGATGCATCAGACGCAGATCATCCATTTGAGCCAACGCGGTTTCAACGGTTTCACCGGGACCTAACGGAATGATGTTTGGATTTATGAGTTCTTTAGCGGTCATCGAGAATGCTAAGATAGGAATTATACCTTAATGTACTGACTGTCCCAAGCCCGATGGATTGCTTAACTGCACATCCCGGCTCATGAGTATGGGTGCAGTTCTTGTATTGACAGTGCGGGAGGAGGCGTTCCATCTCCGGGAAACATCTTGGAATCTCCTCCTTTTCGAAGTCAATCAATCCGAATTCCTTGATTCCGGGAGTGTCGACAATGAAACCGCCCTGGTGTAATTCAAGCATTTCGGCAAAAGTCGTGGTATGCATTCCTTTCTGATGTGCCCGTGACAATTGCCCCACCCTGGGCTTTAAATCAGGATCAATTGCGCCAATAAGGGCCGATTTACCGGCCCCGGAATGTCCCGAAAAAAGATTTACTTTGTCTTTCAGACAGTCCGTTAGTTCCGCCACCCCCTCACCCGTCAAAGCTGAAACCCTGTAACACCGGTATCCTGCCGATTCGTAAATCCGGATCAGCTCTTCCAACACGATCTTCTGCTTGTCATCGATCAGATCCATTTTATTGATAATCAGACTTGCCGGGATATAATAGGCTTCAGCTGTCACGAGAAACCGATCGATGAATCCATTGGAGGTCCTTGGATTGGCAAGGGTAACCACACAATAAGCATGATCAAGATTCGCAGCGATGATATGGGAGCGTTTCGAGAGTTTGGTTGCCTTCCGGATAATGTAGTTGTTCCTCGGATAGATCCGGCAAATCAAACCGGCGTCACTACCGGTGGCAAACGATACTTCGACATGATCGCCGATCGAAACAGGGTTGGTATGCTGAATATCCTTGATCCGGAACTGACCCTTCACTTTACATTCCCGTGTCAGCCCGTCGGAAAGCCTTACCGTTACCCAACTTCCGGTTGATTTGATGACAATTCCTTCCAACCTTTTTTCGGTAAAGGTACAAAATTACTCCGGTGTTCCCGGTATGGCATTTTCCTGTGTCAGGAATGATCCACCCAGTAATTCAATCTCTTTTAACCTTACTGCTTCCTGAATTTTTATTTTTCCCGGGCCGTTTGTTCTTTTCAGCATAAGCCATAGATTTTCCCGGGCAGGCATTTTACCACTCCTTCAAACTCCAGGTTCAACAGCACTGTCGAAACTTTACTCATATTCAGACCACTTTCTGCACAGAGATCATCAATCCCTGTCTGCCCCCTTTCCCTCAGTAAATTGACGATGTGTTCCGCTTCGGGGCTCATATCAAGTAATATCCTTCGTTGAGTCCCTTCTGACGGAATGTAACTTTCACGCCATCCCATCATGTACTCCACATCAGCAGCGCTCTGAATCAGGGCAGCCCGGTTTGTCTTAACCAGAAAATTCGAGCCCTCCGATAAAGGATCATCAACCCTCCCCGGAACGGCAAAGACATCCCGGTTATAGGAATTGGCAATATCGGCTGTGATCAATGCCCCTCCTCTGGAACCGGCTTCAACCACCACTACCGCATCACACATCCCCGCGATGATCCTGTTCCGGCGTGGAAAATTTTCCCGGTCCGGCTTTGTGCCACTCAGAAACTCCGTGACAAGCCCTCCCTGCATGATCATCTTTTCCGCCAGATTCCTGTTCGCATAAGGGTATAACCTGTCAAGTCCGTGGCCAAGAACACCGACCGTATTAAGACCTGCATCAAGAGCGTACCGGTGCGCACAACTGTCGATCCCGTACGCCAGACCGCTTATAATGATTACCTTCTGTGCCTGTAAACCCATCACGATCTCCCGCGTACACCGCTTCCCGTACTCGGTCGCCCTCCGGGTACCCACCAAAGCTACAACCCGGGATGCATTGAGGTCGGCAATCCCTTTGAAGAACAACAGCATGGGACTGTCGGCACAATGACGCAACCGCTGCGGGTACTCCCTGTCCTGGTACCATAAGACCCCGATCCGGTACTTTTCAATGAATCTGAGCTCTTGCTCTGCCCTTTTCAGAATCTCTTTATTTCCGGACCCTTCCGCAAGAAAAGCTGCTATCCTTGGCATTTTCCTGAGATATTGCCTCGGCTCCCTGAACACCGCTTCGACCCCACCGCAAAGCGCTACCAGTTTTCTCCCGACTATATCCCCGACACCCGGAATCAGGGTCAGGGCAACCTGATATAACAATTTTTCACCCGTTGCCATAAAGCTCATTTAAAGTTTACGCCTTTCCGGGTTAATCGCAATGGTGAAAAAAAGTAATACCGCTGTGCATAACTTTTTATGCTAAATGGTTCTTTTCAAATTAATTTTGAATGAGTTATCCGCACCCTATGGAGACAATACGGAAGAAAGCCCTTGTTTGTCCGATGAATTGGGGAATCGGGCATGCCTCACGGTGCACCATTGTTATTAAAATACTTGAAAATCAAGGATTTCAGGTAGTGATCGCCGCCACCGGTAAATCAAAAGAGTTCCTCGAACGTGAACTTCCCGGCCGACAAATTCTTGACTTCCCCGCATCAAAGATTCCTTTTTCAGGAACCCTGCGGTATGCACCAAAAATGTTCCGGCTGAATCCGATTCTCTTTATAACCATCATCAGCGAACACCGGATGTTGAAAAAAATCGTGGACCATATTCAACCGGATCTTATTATTTCCGATAACCGGCTGGGGTGCTGGAACCGGCGAATACTATCCGTGTTCATGACCCATCAGCTCGATCTCCGGCTGCCTGGTTACTCCAAAATAACCGGATCCCTGGTCAATGCTTTGAACCGTTTCTTTCTCCGTCGTTATGTCGAATGCTGGATCCCCGACTTCGAAGCCCACCGGGGACTTGCCGGCGATTTATCGCACCCATCCGCATTGCCTCCCAACGTCCGTTATATCGGAATCCTTTCCAGATTCTCCGAACTTATCAGCCCGCAAACCGATTTGCAACCCTGCCGGTTCGATATTCTGGTTATGCTGTCAGGTCCTGACCCGCAGCGATCTGAACTGGAACAAAAGATCCTTCGTCAACTTGTTAATATTCAGATGCAAGTGGCTATAGTACGCGGGATGCCGGGTTCCGATGAAGCTTATGTCCTCGACAACCGGATCCACGTATTCTCCCATCTCGAAACAGAAGAGATGTTCCAACTCATCGCGCAGTCCTCCCTGGTCATTTGCAGGTCAGGGTACTCAAGTATCATGGACATGGTCACGATCGGGAAACGGGCGATTTTTATCCCGACCCCGGGACAAACCGAACAGGAGTACCTGGCCAGGTACCTGATGGAGAAAAAGATCTTCTTCTCCATCGAAGAAAAACAATTTGACCTTCTTTACGCTCTGGAAATGTCGAAAAACTTTCCGGGAATTATCATCCGAAATGACTACAAAGCACTTATCGAAAGGATTGGCGCCCTCTCGGAATCCGGGTCATGGCCTCTTCTTTCGCAAAGCAAGATAGACCAGGAGTAAACCGCAGAGGATAAAGGGTATGGATAAAAGCTGGCCCATATTCAATGCCATGTTCCGTTCAAACCCGACCTGGGGTTCTTTGATAATCTCAATAAGGAACCGCATACCGAATACGAGAATCAGGAACAACCCAAACAACAATCCCGGTTCCGGCCTGCCCTCTTTTTTGAAATAGAGCCATAATAAAAAACCAAAAATCATCAGATAGGTCAATCCTTCATAGATCTGCGTAGGATGCCTGGGAACGAGACCCTCCATGGGGGTGGTCGACCTGATAAAACGGAATCCCCAGGGGAGGTCTGTCGGAAGTCCGTAAATTTCTGAATTCATAAGGTTTCCCATCCGGATCAGAAATCCGGAAAGTGCAACCACAATGACGATTCGATCAATAACCCAGAAAAATGGTTTTTTCCGTACCCTCGAAAAAATCAGCAGGGACAGAATAATGCCAATGGCAGCGCCATGACTGGCAAGCCCACCCTCCCATACCTGGAAGATTTTTAAAGGATGGGCAAGGTACCAGGCCGGCTCATAAAAGAAAACATGTCCAAGCCTGGCCCCGACAATGGTTCCAATGATCATGTAAGTGGTGAGCTCATCAAGAAGCTTTACCGGAACACCCTCCTTTTTGAAAAACTTCAGCATGATCAGATAGCCGAAGAAAAAGGATAAGGCAAAGAATAATCCGTACCACCTGACGGCAAAACTTCCTATCCTGAAAATTTCAGGATCCGGATTCCATATAATAAAACCCTCCATCATGGGCGTTGTTATTCAAACATCCGAATCTTCATATTGAACAAGGTGTCCATCCTGGCTCCGATTGCAGTCTGTTTATTTGCCGAAGCCAGCATTCCCAGCCTTTTTATGATGCCGAGAGAGGTCTGGATGTCCTGTTCAAAATAGGATTTTTCAGGACCATACGAATAATAATAATCCAGATTATCGGAACATATCTTTCCAATCCGCTCAACCAGCTTGTTGCCTTTTTCGGTAGCCCCCGCCCGGTAATAAATTTCGGCAAACGGAAGCATGTACATATCAAAGGGAATCTTTGAATCGGGAAAATACTTGATATACAGATCCAGAATTTCAATGGCTTCTTTGTTTTTACCCATGTTTTGCAACGACTGGGCAACCCGCATGCAGTTGGTTTTCGGTCTTACCGAATTGTTCAGGCTCTCCGGATCAACATAAACATGGGGATCATTCAAATTTCCCCAGGCACAGCGGTTCTTCAGAATATCATAGGAAGTAATCGGATCCACCCCTCCCATACCCTGAAGGTAATCGGCTGAATCAGCCTTGACAGGCATGAACTTGTATACCCACCCCTGTACCCAACAAAACTGATCGATCGATAAACAATGATTAACACTCGACGGGGCTGCAAAATAGATCGGGCGTTTCCATTCATTCGAAGCAATCAGATCGAGTAACATCAGATCATTTTTATATAACTGATTCGTACGGATCGTCCAATAAATGGTATCGACCATTTTCCCATGCAGATAGGCGGGAACAATCCCATACTTCACACAGGCAGCCGAATCAACAGTTAATTTGATCTTTTTGGATGGGAAGAACTTCATGCGTTCCCCGCTGTTCAGCGTAAGATAGGTCTGCGGATTATCACTTTTGATAAAATCGATCAGGTCTTTCAACTCAACATAGTCCTTTATCCCGATATCATAAAAGGGAATGATATCGTTGGTTCCCTGCCGGTACTGATCTTTCGCCAAGGTGAACGGAATAGGTTCCGAATCGTAAAATTTTGTATAAAGCTGATCAATATACCAGGGGCCTGAGGAGAGCATCAGATTCACCACCCGTACATCGGTCTTTACGCCTTCGACTTCCTGAGCATACCATAAAGGAAAGGTATCGTTATCTCCGTTTGTGAACAAGATCCCCTGCGAATTGCAGGATTTGAGATAATCAGAGGCGAAATCACGGCAGGCATATTTTCCACTGCGGTCGTGATCGTCCCAGTTTTCTTTTGCCATGATCCCGGGAACCAGTATCAGGGTCAATCCGAACACAAGGATTACAGACAGGTTCTCGCTGAGTTTTTTCCGCAACCAGTTGACCAGGGGAATGACCCCAAGTCCGATCCATATTGCGAAAGCATAAAATGAGGCTGCGTAAGCGTAGTCACGTTCACGCGGCTCATAGGGCTGCTGGTTCAGATAGACCACAATGGCCAACCCGGTCATGATGAATAACAATGAAATGATCAAAGTACCCTTGTAATCTTTGTTGGCATGGAAGAGAAATCCGATCAATCCCAAAATCAGTGGGAACAGGTAGTACTTGTTGGTCCCCCGGTTCTGCTTGCTGTCGGGCAGATCTGTCTGTGAATGCCCCAACCGCGCTTTATCCAGGAACGGGATCCCGCTGATCCAGTTGCCATCCTCTTTACCTCCAAAACCCTGGACATCATTTTGACGGCCGGCAAAATTCCACATGAAATACCGGATGTACATGTGACCGATCTGGTACGAGAAAAAATACTTCAGATTTTCGCCGAAAGTCGGTTTGTTCAGGGTTTTGGTCTTGCCATCCTCGGAGCTTATCTCGATCGGTACACCCTCGCCTCCCCATTTACGGTAGAATTCTGCGGAGCCCTTCCGCTGATTGCTCCACATCCGCGGGAAAAGGGTCGTAAACCTGGGATCCCAGACGGGAACCGTACCCTTTCGTTCATCGATGACAATATACTTCCCCGATTTTGAATCCTTCTGATAAACAGGCTTCCCATCGGCATAATCGATGATCGGCGCATTGTAATACTGCCCATGGAAAATAGGGAAATCGCCGTATTGCTCACGGTTCAGATAAGAGAGAAGGCTGACGGCATCCTTGGGCGCATTCTCATTAATGGGCGTGTTGGCATTGGCACGGATTACCAGCATCAAAAAGCTGGAATACCCGATCAAAATGAAGGTCAGCGATAATATAATAGTATTCAGCGCTGCTTTCCCCTTTTTACGGGTATAAAATAAACTCCAAACGATCAATCCGATTAACAGCAGGAAATAAAAGATCGTACCCGAATTGAACGGTAACCCGAATGAATTGACAAATAACAATTCAAACTTACCCGAAAGCTCCACCATCCATGGAATGATGATGAACATGATGAATGCGAGTATCAGGATCGACAAGACAAAAGTGACCAGCATTCCTGTCTTGGTCGGCTTGGGGTACTTTTTATAGTAATAGACCATGCAGGTTGCCGGAATTACTAAGAGGTTCAACAAGTGAACTCCAATGGCCAGCCCCATCAGAAAGGCAATCAGTACCAACCAACGATACGAGTGCTTTTCATCGGCCACCGATTCCCATTTTAGAATTGCCCAAAACGAAATTGCTGTAAAAAAAGAGGACATGGCATAGACCTCCCCTTCAACAGCCGAAAACCAGAAGGTGTCACTGAAAGTATACGCCATCGATCCGATGAAAGCAGCAGCAAACACAGTGTACATCTGGCCAGGGGTCATTTCACCTTCAACCTGGATGATCTTTTTTGCAAACAGAACAATCGTCCAGAATAAAAACAAAATGGTAAAAGAGCTCGACAAGGCCGACATGATGTTGACCATCATGGCAACATGAGTCACATCGCCAAAAGCGAACAGGGAGAAAAACCTTCCGATAATCTGGAATAACGGAGCTCCGGGAGGATGCCCGACCTGAAGCTTGAAAGCAGTGGCAATGTATTCGCCGCAATCCCACCAGCTTGCGGTGGGCTCAATGGTCAGAAGATAAACAATGGAAGCTAATCCGAAGGTGACCCACCCGAAAATGTTATTCAGTTTCTGGAAATTCTTCATGAAATAAAGGTTTCTGGAATCAAAACGAATGCGAAGGTACAAATTTTGTGATCATGGAAAAATTTTTACTAATTTTGCACCCGCAAATCACGATTTCCTGATTACTGATACAGTTCGTAATTTGTAAAACATAATTATTCTGACCCATGGTGTAATGGCAGCACAAGAGATTTTGGTTCTCTTGGTCTAGGTTCGAATCCTGGTGGGTCAACAAACCTGAACCTCCCCCGAAATTATCGTTTCCCGGGAGGTTTTATTTTCAATTTGTCCGGTTTTTTACTTCCGATAACAAAATCGCTTCAGATAACCCTACAATAGTTTTTTTTCGTTATCTCCCCTGACTCCCTGTTTCATTGGGATTTCAAATGGGCACCTGCCGACCTTTCTGAAGATAACCCCTGAATGACATTAACCCGGTCAGGGATCTCAGAATTTCACCGGAAAAATTCCGTGATTCATCGATAATTATCCCATGCAGGGCCAAAGAGATGTAACAACTGGCTCCCGGATCCGTCACATTGCCAAACAAACAGAAAAACAAAAAAACATGAAAACAACGATGATTCTCCTGACCACCTTTTTAATGCTTCAGTCTGCAGCCCTTTGGGCCAAGACTCCAAAAAAAGGCGCCTTGAAATCAGAATCCTTCATCGGTGAAGTATACATCAACATTGAAAAACTCGCTCCCACGCTGATTATAAACGTTGCTTTTAACGATGGTACCGAAATGACTTCTGAAAAAACGATCAGTATTGATGTGTTGGCACCGGTAACCCCGAAGGAAGCTGAATTCGAAGAGGTTCAACCCGAACAGGTTGATCTTGAAAAACTGGCCCCTTCCATGCCATCCGTGACAGAATTCGAAGAAATCCCTGAAACGCTGATCCCGGAACCAACTACAATTTCACCTGCTGCTCCTACCGAAGCAGAATTCCAGGACTAACCCCTCCCCCGACTCCCTGCTCACTTCATATACTCCCCTCCCGGTCGTAATAATGCGACCGGGATTTTTGTTCGATAGCCTGTTTGCCCTGCGTATCTCAAACAAAGTGCAGCGCTTCGAAAAAGAGAATGGCCTGAATTGATGATAAATATTTTGGTAAAATCAAATTATTGATTACCTTTGCATTCGATTTTTGTGAGAAATAACGGGGGGCAACAGTCCCCCGTTTTATTAATGACCTATGATTACAGAACAACACATCAGGGACCTGGTCAACGGCTACTTTGCCGATACACCCTATTTCCTGGTAGAAACTACTGTAAAACCGGCACAGAGAATTACGGTCTATATTGATGGTGACCAACGTGTAACAGTAGATGTATGCCAACAACTAAACCGGTATCTTGAAGAACAACTGGACCGGGACAACCAGGATTTTGACCTTACTGTTTCCTCCTCAGGAATCGACAGGCCGTTGCGCCTGTTAAGACAGTACCGGAAAAACATCGGGAATGAACTTCAGATCACCCTGAAATCCGGTACAGTCATCTCAGGAACGCTTGTCGAAATCGTAGACGAAACCATTTCGCTCATAGGAATCCCGAAGCCGGGGAACCCCGAAAAAAAGGAAATTTCCATAAAATTTAATGAAATAAAAACAGCAGTCGAAGTAATAAAATTCAAAAAATAGAACACAAGCAATGGAACAGCTGAATTTAGTCGAAACCTTTTCCGAATTTAAAGAATTCAAAAATATCGACCGGGAAACCATGATGCGCATCCTTGAGGATGTTTTCAGGCATATGCTGACGAAAAGGTTCGGATCGGCCGATAATTTCGATATCATCGTCAATATTGACAAGGGAGACCTCGAAATTTTCAGGTCACGGACCATCGTTGAAGACGGCACGGTGGAGGATGAAAACACCCAGGTCCCTCTCTCAGAAGCAATTAAGATCGAACCCGATTTTGAAGTTGGGGAAGAACTCTCGGAGGAAATCAAACTGGGCAGCTTCGGAAGAAGAGAGATCCTTGCCATCAGGCAAAATCTGATTTCCAAAATTCAGGAGTACGAAAAGAACAATATCTATACAAAATATCGCGAAAAAATTGGAGAAATCATCACCGGAGAAGTCTATCAGGTATGGAAAAAAGAGATTCTGGTACTCGATGATGAAGGCATTGAACTCATTTTACCTAAATCAGAGCAAATCCCGACCGATTTCTACCGGAAAGGCGATTCGATCAGGGCCGTGGTGTCCCGGGTCGAGATGAAAAACAACAATCCGATCATTATCCTCTCCCGCACCTCCGAATCATTTCTGGAGCGGTTGTTCGAATCAGAGGTCCCGGAAGTATATGACGGCCTTATCAATATCAAGAAAATTGTACGGGTTCCTGGTGAAAGGGCGAAGATCGCTGTTGAATCGTATGATGACCGGATCGACCCGGTCGGAGCATGCGTGGGAATGAAGGGCAGCCGGATCCATGGCATTGTCAGAGAATTGAAGAATGAAAACATCGACGTCATCAATTTCACTACCAATCCTTCACTTTTTATTCAACGGGCACTCAGTCCGGCTAAAGTCACCTCGATCGTAATCGTTGAAGAGGAAAAACGTGCCGATGTTTACATGAAACCTGACCAGGTTTCACTGGCCATCGGAAAAGGCGGATTCAACATCAAACTTGCCGGAAAGCTTACCGGTTATGAAATTGATGTGTACCGCGACACCGATGTTGATAATGAAGACGTAGACCTCCAGGAATTCTCTGATGAGATCGATCAGTGGATCATTGATGAATTGAAAACAATCGGGTGCGATACCGCGAAAAGCGTTCTTGACCTGCCGGTCGAAGAATTGGTAAAACGCACCGACCTGGAAGAAGAGACCATCAATGAAGTTGTCCGCATATTAAAAGCGGAGTTTGAATAATTAATTTTAATTTTGCCCAATGAATGAAGGCCTAACAACGACAAGGTTAAGCAAAGCCGCGCGTGAATTCAACATCGGGATGAAGACCGTTGTGGATTTCCTGGTTAAAAAAGGATTTCCGGTTGAGATGGATCCCAATGCCAAGCTAACGCCGGAAATGTACACTGCCCTGATGAAGGAATTTGCGTCTGAAAAACATGTTAAAGAAGAGGCAAAAAAAATCGGGTTACAGTTTACTACCCATGAAACCATTACCATCGAAGATAAAAAGTCAGCCTCAAAGGATCGTGAAAAGGAACTTGATGAGCTGTTTATTAAAAATGTTTCAATCGAATTTGAGAAGAAGCAGGCAGATATCTCGAAAAAACTGAAAGAAACTGTGGTCAGGGAACAACCCAAAGAGGAGAAAAAAACCGAAGTGCCTCTTCCCGAACCCATTCCACCTCAAGAATCACCTGTTGCCCCTGAACCCAGACCGGAACCTGAAGAAAAACCAGGCATCACCGTACCTGTGGAACCGGTTCACGATGAAAAGGCAACGAAAGAAGCCAAAGCCAGGGAAAAGCACAAAGCCGAACCTGAACCCGAAATATTGCCGGCTGCAGAAGAACCGGTAAAAGCTAAAAAGGTATCCGACGAAGCCGATCAGGACATAAAACAACAGACCGACATCAAAATTCTCGGTAAAATTGACTTGGGCGCTTTTGAAAAGAAGCCTGCCAGAAAATCCACTTCAAAATCAAAAGAAAAACCGGTTCCTGAAAAAGAAACCACCGAAGAAGAAATCCCTGCACCTGTCACACCAACCGTTGTTGAACAACCTCAGGAACCTGTTACTGCACCGGAGGAAGTCCCTGAAATCGCTCCGACCCCCGAAACCGTCGAACCCGTACAGGAGGCGAATTTCATCCCCACCGAAAGAATCAAACTTGAAGGACCAACGATCCTGGGATCCATTGTTTTACCCGAACCCAAAAAGTTTGAGAAGAAAAAACCTCAACCCGTTGCATCTTCTTCAGATGAAACAATCAAATCAAAGAAAAAGAAACGTAAACGTATAAAAAGACAGGGCGAAGAGGGAGTTCCTGCTGATCAGGACGCCCAGCATGTCTATACACAAAGGCCTTCAACCGCAAAGGATAAGAAATATCACAAGGAGATCCAGAAACCCGAGGTCACGACCGAAGATATTGAAAAACAAATTAAAGAGACCCTGGCCCGCCTCTCTCCGACCGGAAAATCGAAAGCATCCAAGTACCGTAAGGCAAAACGTGAAGCTGCAAACCAGCAACTGCACGAAGAGATGGAACGCAGGGAAGAAGGCAGACATGTGATTAAAGTCACGGAATTTGTCACCGCCAACGAACTTGCATCCATGCTGAATATTCCGGTGACGGATGTAATTTCTACCTGTATGGCCCTTGGCATGTTCGTTTCGATTAACCAACGATTAGATGCCGAAACCCTTACACTGGTGGCAGAAGAATTTGGATTTAAAGTTGAATTCGTCAGTGTTGAGGTCCAGGAAGCCATCAGACAGAACGAACCTGACAATCCCGAGGATCTGAAGGAAAGACCTCCCATTGTAACGGTTATGGGACATGTGGACCACGGAAAAACTAAATTGCTCGACTTTATTCGCAGTACCAACGTGGTTGCGGGTGAAGCAGGTGGTATCACGCAGCATATCGGCGCCTACGAAGTTCAACTCGAAAATGGCAAAAAAATAACATTTCTCGATACTCCGGGCCACGAAGCTTTTACGGCCATGCGCGCCCGTGGTGCCAGCGTTACCGACGTGGCCATTATCGTGATTGCATCCGATGAAAATGTGATGCCGCAAACACGTGAAGCCATCAATCACGCATTGGCAGCAGGTGTCCCCATTGTATTCGCATTCAATAAAATGGATAAACCGAATGCCAACCCCGATAAAATCAGGGAAGAACTCTCTAAAATGAATATCCTGGTTGAGGAATGGGGCGGAAAATACCAGACCCAGGAAATCTCCGCGAAAACGGGAACGAATATCGATTTGCTTCTCGAAAAAGTACTGTTGGAAGCTGAAATCCTGAACCTGAAAGCAAACCCGTCCCGGCTGGCTACCGGTACGGTCATTGAGTCTTCGCTCGACAAAGGCCGGGGTTACGTTGCAAAACTCCTGGTACTGAATGGTACCCTGCGCATCGGCGACATCGTTTTAGCCGGCGCAACCTTTGGTAAAGTAAAAGCAATGTACAATGAACGAAATATACCGATCCGGCAGGCAGGACCCTCCCAGCCATTCCTGATGCTGGGACTGAATGGCGCCCCGCAGGCCGGCGACGGTTTTAACGTGATGACCGATGAGAAAGAATCAAAATCCATTGCTACGAAACGTCTTCAACTTCAACGGGAACAGGGACTGCGAACCCAGAAACATATAACGCTCGATGAGATCGGACGCAGAATTGCCATTGGCGATTTCAAAGAGCTTAACATTATTGTCAAAGGGGATGTCGACGGATCGGTCGAAGCTTTATCTGATTCATTACTTAAACTTTCTACCCAGGAGGTAATGGTCAACGTCATTCACAAATCAGTTGGCGCCATAACCGAATCCGACGTGCTTCTTGCATCAGCATCAAATGCTGTGATCGTCGGCTTCCAGGTACGCCCCTCCGTGAGCGCCCGGAAACTGGCTGAGGCCGAGCAAATCGACATCCGCTTGTATTCGATCATATACCAGGCTATCGAAGAGATCAAAGCGGCTATTGAAGGTATGCTTTCACCCGATATTGAAGAAAAAATCACCTGCAACATCGAGGTTCGCGAAGTGTTCAAGATTACCAAAGTTGGCTCAGTCGCCGGTTGTATGGTTCTCGATGGGAAAGTGACCCGAAACACCAAGATCCGGGTTATCCGCGACGGTATCGTCGTTTATACCGGATTACTTGGATCACTGAAACGTTTCAAGGAAGATGTTAAGGAAGTGCTGTCGGGCTATGAATGCGGACTGAACATAGAAAATTACAACGATATCAAGATTGGGGATATCATCGAAGGTTATGAACAGATCGAAATAAAGAGGAAATTATAACCTTTTCTTTTCCATTTCCATTTTCATTCTGATCCGGAATTTCTATCCGGATTTTCGGCAGAAGACCTGCGAACGGTCCGGACCCACGGAGATCATGTCAACAGGAAGGTTGACCTCCTGCTCAATGAACCGGATATATTGAACAAGCGCTTGCGGAGCCTCTTCAAGACATGTTGTCGAATCCAGAGAAGTGTTCCATCCGGGCAAGGTAACATAGAATGGTTCAAAAGGTTCCGCCTCCATATCGAACGGGAAACGGTCGGTAACCAACCCGTTATTCCGGTAGGCAGTGGCTATTTTAATTTCAGCGAAATCATTAAGGACATCTGTTTTCATCATGATTAGGCTGTCAATCCCATTCAGCATGATCGAATATTTAAGGGCCGGAATGTCAATCCATCCGCACCTTCTGGGTCGGCCGGTCGTGGAACCAAATTCATTTCCTCCTACTCTCAGCTTGTCGCCCTGGGCATCCTGAAGTTCAGTGGGAAAAGGACCGCTGCCGACTCGGGTGCAATAAGCCTTGAAAACACCAAAAACTTTTCCGATCCGGTGCGGAGAAACGCCAAGCCCGGAACATACTCCTGCAGTGATCGTGTTTGAACTGGTGACATACGGATAAGAACCGAAATCGACATCGAGCATTGTCCCCTGAGCCCCTTCAGCAAGGACCGACTTTCCGTGGTCAAGACTGTTATTGATAAACTGTTCGCCCGGGATCACCCGAAGTTTGCGAAGCCTTTGAATTGATTCAAACCACCGCTTTTCATATTCTTCATGGTGTAATCCGTCAAGCAAATGCGCAGTAAAATCAAATCCGGCAGCACGGATCTGTTCCAGATGGCGCTCTTTAAGCTGATTGTAGCTTGCCTCAAACCGCTCCTGAAAAATATTGCCTACCCTCAGGCCATTTCTACCGTATTTGTCGGTATATGCCGGACCGATCCCTTTTAACGTCGATCCGATCCTGCCTATGCCTTTTTGCCACTCAAGCGCAGCATCTAGAAGCCTATGGGTCGGGAGTATCAGGTGCGCCCGCTCGGAAATAAGGAGATTTTCCTCTGGCGTCAATCCGGCACGATGTAATGCATCCACCTCCTGAAATAAAATAAATGGATCAATGATCACACCATTCCCGATCAAATTGGTTTTCTCCGGTCTGAAAATTCCGGATGGTATTGTGTGTAATACATGTTTAACACCATTGATTATAATGGTATGACCTGCATTGGGTCCTCCCTGAAATCGGGCAATAATATCATATCGGGGAGTTAAAACATCTACAATTTTGCCTTTACCTTCATCTCCCCACTGAAGCCCAAGAATAACATCAATCTTCATAGGAGGCGTTATTTCTTGGAGTTTGATTGACCGTAAAAAGTCAGTGCATAATGCGTGACCCTGACCCCGAATTGCTTCTCCACGTTGAGTTTGATACTTTCAATGGAAGGATCATAGAATTCAAGTACCTCCCCGGTATCTTCGAAAATAAAATGATCGTGTTGCCGGAGCAGGGTTGACTTCTCAAACTGCGCGTAATTTGTTCCGAACTGATGCTTCGCGACTAAACCACAGTCCAATAGCAATTCAATGGTATTGTACAAAGTAGCACGGCTGACCCTGTACTTGTGATTTTTCATCCTGATATACAGGGTCTCAATATCAAAATGCCCCTCTGTAGCGAAGATCTCATTTAATATGGTATAACGCTCAGGAGTTTTACGGTGCCCGTGACGCTCAAGGTATTCCGTAAATATCTTCCGGGCATTGTCAAGGACATCATCCGACTGTTTTTTAATCATAATTTGAATTTTGTGATAAAGTTACAAATTTATCAATATTTAGAACAAATAAAGATAAATTTTTAAATTTTATTGATCCTCGTTACATTTGTAATCCCGTCAATCCCCATTATTTTATTCATTGCATCATCAATATTTGAAGTATTGTGCACATAAAAGGATATAATTCCTTCTGTTATTCCATTGATGGCTTCAATGCGCAAAGATTTTATATTGAGGTTCAATTCATTCGACATGATTTTCGTGATTTCATTGATGAGTCCGAGTTTGTCAAGTCCCAGTAGTTTGATCTCGGCAAGGAAGGTGATCGATTCCCGGTTGGTCCAGTTGATACTGACCATTTTATTGTTGAACACGGTAATGAGCTCATGAATCCTTGAACAATTTGTCCGGTGAAGAACCAGCGGACTCTCCGGTGTACTCATCAGTCCGATCACCTCATCACCTGGTATCGGATTGCAGCATTCAGCCACATCAAACCTGATTTGTCCTTGGGGTCCCTCTTCCGGAATCAGGATTCCCTGCAATACCGGGAATTTTTCCGTCTGGCCGGCACCGGCTCCAATCCTTGGTTTTGCACCTGGTGTTTTACCTGAGCCTGGTGTTTTCCAACCGGTGTTAAAACTGGCTGTACCGAAAATCTTTACATCCTTGAATCCTATCTTATCCTGATAGGCAGCATAGTACAGATCAATGAAACTGTTGAAATTCACCGAGGCCTGAAATTTCCTGATCGTCTCATTGGTGAACTCAATTCCACACTGCAGGAACCACTTTGCCAGCTTCTCTTTCCCCGGTTTTGCAAATTTTTTCTTCTCACCCCGAACAGCAAGCTTTATATTGGTTTTTGCCCGGGTTGTTACAACATAGGACAGCCATTCTTCCTTGGGCGATTGTTTCCGGGATGTTATAATCTCAACCTGTTGCCCGTTTTTCAGTTTCTGATTGATCGGGGCTAATTTTTTATCAATTTTTGCCCCGATGCAGGTATCTCCCAATTCACTGTGAATTGCATATGCAAAATCGAGAACGGTCGAATTTGCCGGAAGTGTTCGCAGTTCCCCCTGGGGTGTAAAGACCGAAATCTCTTCCAGGAAAAAATAACCCTTTACATCATCAATAAATGATAAGGCATCGGAGTCCGGACTCTCGATCATCTCCTTGATGCGATCCAGCCAATTGTCGAGCCGGCTGTTCAGATGCATCGATTCCTTGTATTTCCAGTGGGCTGCATACCCTTTCTCGGCAACCTCATCCATTCTTTTTGATCGGATCTGGATCTCTACCCACTGACCGGTGTGGCTCATCACCGTGGTATGCAAAGCCTCGTACCCATTGGCTTTAGGAATGGAGATCCAGTCGCGGAGACGGTCCATGTTCGGTCGGTAAAAATCAGTGATTGCAGAATACACTTTCCAGCAATCCGATTTCTCACTCTCAACAGGTGAATCAATTACAATACGGATGGCAAAGATGTCGTAAACCTCCTCGAAAGGAACCTCTTTCTTCTGCATTTTAAGCCAGATTGCAGCAATCGACTTTTCCCGTGCCTGGATGGTGTAACGAAATCCCTGCAGGGTCAACGCCTTCTTAATGGGATATATGAACTTATTTACGAACCGGGAACGACCCTTTGCAGTCTCTTTTAATTTCCGGGAGATGGTTTCATAAACTTCGGGTTCGGTATATTTTAATGCAAGGTCTTCCAGTTCACTCTTGATCGCGTGTAAACCAAGCCGGTGGGCTAAAGGCGCATACAGGTATGTGGTTTCGGAGGATATTTTCACTCTTTTTTCGTGCGAGAGTGCATCCAGCGTTCGCATGTTATGCAACCGGTCGGCCAGCTTGATCAAGATGACCCGGACATCATCAGAAAGGGTCAGCAGGATCTTTTTAAAATTCTCGGCCCCGATCGAAACCGACTTCTGATCAAAAATTCCTTTGATTTTGGTCAGCCCGTCAATGATAGCAGCTACTTTATCGCCAAATAAACCCCTGATATCCTCAATCGTGTATTCCGTGTCCTCAACTACATCATGTAACAGCGCACAGATCACCGAGGTCGTACCAAGTCCGATTTCGCCGGCAGCAATTGTTGCCACGCTCAGGGGATGATAAATATAGGGTTCACCACTTTTGCGGCGCATATCTTTGTGCGCCTCAAGAGCCATTTTGAACGCTTTTTTTACACTGATCCTGTCCGCAGGGGCTCGGGGTTTCCAGACTCTGAGAAGATTCCGGTAGCGTTTGATGATCTCACTCTTTTCAACTTCTACATCGGGAAGATACATTTCCGGGGCAGTTACACAATACGGTGCAAAGTTAGGAGAAATACAGCATACGACAACCTGTAACCATGCAGAATATCGTTAGAAAAAATATACCGGATCCTGAAAACTCAGATCCGAAAGAACTATCAGCCTATCAGAGTTTTCATTCTTGCACCATACCGGAATTAACCGACCATTGAAAATAATTGAATCGTGCTCTGGAACCTGACATACGGAAAATTATTACTTTTGACGAAATAACCAGTCCTTCGACCCTGTCATGCGGATAAGATTTGGCCTGTTACCGGTTGCCTTACTGTGGTTTTTTATGATGATGGCTCCCTTCTCTGCATCTGCCACGCATCAAAGGGCTGCAGAGATCGTATACCGCCATATTTCAGAGCTGACTTACGAGATCAAGCTGATCTCTTACACCTTTACGCCGAGCCCTGCCAATGCTTACCGGGAATATCTCACCATTGACTGGGGCGACGGGCAAACCAGCGAGATTCACCGCGACACTGTAAAGTACCTCCCCAATGATATTACCTACAATGTTTATATCGGCCGTCACAGTTTCCCGGGACCATCCACCTATATCATTTCCTGCGAAGATCCGAACCGCAACGGAGGGATCCTGAATATTCCCAATTCGGTTAATACACCTCTTTTTATCTATTCCGAATTGACGATCAGTCCTTTTATCGGAGGCTTTAACAACTCACCCGTACTGCTGCTTCCGCCAATTGATAATGGCTGTGTCGACCAACCTTATTATCACAATCCGGGAGCATGGGATGCCGATGGTGACAGCCTTTCATACCGGCTGGTGCCCTGCCGCGGAGCCGGAGGACAAGTCATTTCCGGATACTCATTTCCACAGGCTTCCAATCAACTCTCACTGAATCCGGTTACCGGTGATCTTTTATGGGATAGTCCCCAAAAACAAGGCGAATATAATATTGCAATTCTGATTGAGGAATGGCGCAACGGAATCAGGATCGGAAGCATCCTTCGCGATATGCAGATCATTGTTGTGGCATGTAATAATCATCCTCCCGTTATCTATGATGTTGCCGACACCTGCGTGGAAGCCGGAAAGAATCTGAGGTTTCCGGTACGGGCGTATGATTCCGACAGCAATACGGTGACGCTTTCAGGAACGGGCGGACCCCTGGTCATAAACAATAATCCTGCAACCCTGGAGCCCAATCCTGCTTCTGGTTATGGACATACGTTGTCACTTTTTCGCTGGAACACGGTCTGTGACCATATAAGGAACCAAGCCTACCAGCTTTTTTTTAAAGCCCAGGACAATGCGAAACCGGTGAACCTGGTTACCCTGAAGACTATAAACATCCTCGTTATCGGTCCTGCCCCCGAAAATCTTTCAGCCACTCCAATGGGTAATTCTATAACCCTGAACTGGGATCCCTATGCCTGT
>JAQWBQ010000040.1 GCA_028706295.1 Bacteroidales bacterium | reverse complement strand
ATTTGTAATAAAAAGCCGGTCAGTATGGTAGGTACAACCGGCGGGTGACCTCCCGATCTTTATGCGGGAGTGTAAGCATTTAGAATCCGGTTCAGGGCATTACGAGCATAAGCGTTTTATTGTGAAATAACAGTCCGGTGAGGGATTAATCTTTGAATTTTATTTTTCCGGTTGTTTCACCGGGTTTCAAGCGTACAAGCCGAAAGTAGCGCCACTCATAGTCGCTGTTCTTTTCCGCTACAGATTCCAGATCTGCGTTTTTAATCATGAATTTGTCAGTTGGATGAACCAGGAGTTTCCTGGTACCCGGGAAGGGTTTTTCAGAGATCCGGGTGACAACAAAATAGCCAATACTGTCGTGGGGACCAATCGCATCGAATGCTTTTTTGTAAGTGCCCCGGTTTATGGTGAACCAACCCTGTGTTACCCAAAATCCCGAATTACCGTTGTTTACATATCTCGCAAAGGATACGTAAACCGACTCGGTGTAGTCGTTTTGAAAAAGAATTTGCGAATTGGTTATTCCTGCAACTAAAAGTAGCGCTACTATGAGGCTATACTTGATTTTGGCGCACATGGGATTAATTTCTTTTTCAAAGGTACAAATCAACGCTGCGATTGGTATTTAACACCTTAATTTTTTCAAAACTTTTTTGGCGTGACTTCTGAATCCGGCTGATTCTTCTTCTAACCGCCATTCAATCGAATCGGTCAGCTCTTTGCGAATATCCGGTTCCGACAGCGAAATCCGGTAAAGGAGATCCATGGATGAGACTTTTACTGCAATGCTTTCCCGGGCAGAGACCAGCCAATCGAAACAAATCGTAATCAATAAACCCATTTCGGATTCGTCGGGTAAGGGTGTCCGGTTCAGCATCCTTAAGGTATGCCTTTTCAACCCGTCATGCCCGAACAGAGTCAACATGTGAATCATTTTATCCCTGAAAGGCAGTAAAAGGATCGGACGCTCTTCAGTTATCGTATCGATCACCCACGCTGCCCTTCTGCTGAAAGGTTCTTCATTGGATAGAAAGATGCCGAAAAGAACTTCGAACAGTTCAGGATTCTGGATCACAAGATCGGCTACCATATCGGTATTTCTACGACTGGTCTCGTTCGATAATATGGATTTTAGCTGATCTGTTTCAGTCACCTGAATTCGAATTTGAGCGGGGAGTTTACACTTATGCTCCGCAAAATTATTCTTTTTCAAAAAAATCCCCCCAGGTCTCTTAATAATATTGATAATTTATACTTTTGCATTTTGTAAAATGTAAAACACTTACATGACAATTTTTTTTCATATCCGATTTATCCGGATTGAATGATTTAATATAATTCAGGTACTCGGGATTTGCATTTTATCTGTAATTTGGTCCGATTGGAAACATTGTCAAATGAAAAACAAGTACATTGATCTTATTCAGCAGACCTTCGATTTTCCTCAGGAAGAATTTGAAGTGATCGACCATGAACTTTATTTTAATAAAGTTCCTTTGATGGATATAATTAAACAATATGGAACGCCGTTAAAGATAACTTATCTTCCGAAAATAAGCTCCCAGATTCAGAGAGCCAAGCGTCTGTTTAATGTGGCCATGGCAAAAGTGGATTACCAGGGAGATTACCACTATTGTTACTGTACGAAAAGTTCCCACTTCAGTTTTGTCCTGGAAGAGGTACTGAAAAACGATGTCCATCTTGAGACATCGTCGGCATTTGATATCAACCTGATCGAAGATCTTGCCGAGAAAGGGCTTTTCTCAAAGGACCGGTATATAATCTGCAACGGTTTTAAACGACCGATGTATATTGAAAATATCACCACCCTTGTCAATAATGGATATTCCAACGTGATACCGGTTCTCGATAACCTATTCGAGCTTGAAAAATTAGAGACCGGGATTAAAAGCCGGGTCAAGCTCGGCATCCGGATTGCATCGGAAGAAGAACCTAAATTTGACTTTTATACCTCGCGGTTGGGAATCCGGTATAATGACATCGTTCCATATTACCAGGAAAAAATCCAGAACAACCCGAAGTTTGAATTAAAAATGCTGCATTTCTTTATAAATACCGGAATTAAAGACAAGGCCTACTATTGGAACGAACTTACAAAGAGTGTCAATGTATATTGCGAATTGAAGAAAATTTGTCCGGAACTGACTTTTTTAAATATCGGGGGAGGGTTGCCAATTAAGAATTCGCTTGATTTTGTGTACGATTATGAATATATGGCAGAAGAGATTATTGCCCAGATTCAGAGTATTTGTGAACGAAATGAAGTACCGGAACCGGATATATTTACAGAATTTGGATCCTTTACCGTTGGTGAAAGCGGGGCCGTTCTGTTTTCGATAATTGATCAGAAAAGGCAAAACGACCGTGAGATCTGGAATATGATCGACAGTTCATTTATGAATACCCTTCCGGATACCTGGGCGATCAACCAAAAGTTTATTTTATTGGCAGTGAATAATTGGGATGTGGAGTATGAAAGGGTATTTCTCGGAGGGCTGACCTGCGACAGTGAGGATTTTTACAATGCCGAAGAGCATAGTAATGCAGTATTTCTTCCAAAGATCAATCCACCGGAACCTCAGTACATCGGAATGTTCCATACGGGTGCTTATCAGGAAGCGATCGGAGGATACGGAGGCATTCAACATTGTCTGATCCCTGCACCCAAGCATGTGTTGATTGATTATGATGAGGAGACAGAGGAGATTACGACGAAGCTCTTTTCAAAAGAGCAAAGTTTCAAGTCGATGTTAAAAATTTTGGGTTATTGAAATAGACTATGAACCAGAGGATTGTTAAATTTGAAGAAAAAAAGTATGAAAAAAGGTAAGAAGAGCCTGTTGAAAGAACAGGTAAAGCACATTGATATCAAGGCAATTGATTCAACGCCCATAATTGATGCCATGCGGGAAATGTCGTTTACCTCGAGGGACACGGCTGTTGCCGCTGACATCCTGAACATGATGCTCAAAGAAAAGGGCTGTACTGTTTTTCTCACACTGGCGGGAAGTACCAGTGCTGCCGGTTGCATGCAGGTTTACGTGGATATGGTCAAAAATAATATGGTAGATGCAATCATTGCAACAGGCGCCTCCATTGTGGATATGGATTTTTTTGAAGCCCTGGGGTACAAACATTACAAAGGGACTCCCTATGCCGATGATAAATTATTGAGAGAGTATTATATCGACCGTATCTATGACACTTACATCGATGAGGAGGAGTTGCAGCACTGTGATATGACCATCAAGAAAATAGCTGATTCGATTGAACCACGGCCTTATTCTTCCCGTGAATTCATCCGGGAAATGGGCAAATGGCTGGTTAAAAACGCCCGGAAAAAAGAATCCCTGGTGCAGGTTTGCTATGAGAACAATGTACCCATATTTTGTCCCGCATTCAGCGACAGCAGTGCCGGTTTTGGATTGGTAAAACACCAATGGGACAACCCTAAGAAGCATGTATCCATCGATTCGGTCAAGGATTTCCTTGAGTTGACAAAGATCAAAATGGCTGCTAAAAGCTCGGGATTGTTCATGATCGGTGGCGGTGTCCCGAAAAACTTCGTTCAGGACACCGTTATTTGTGCCGAAGTACTGGGGAAGGAGGTTCCCATGCACCAGTATGCCGTTCAGATAACCGTAGCAGATTCTCGCGACGGGGCTTGTTCCAGTTCGACCCTGAAGGAAGCTTCAAGCTGGGGGAAGGTTGACACTGTTTATGAAAAAATGGTGTATGCCGAAGCAACAAGTGTACTTCCTTTAATTGCCAGTTACGTGTATCACAAAAAAGAGTGGAAGAAGCGCAAACGCTTCGAATGGACAAAAATCCTTGATTCAGAGTAGAATCAGTTTTTATATCTGATCCATTTCCACAATTCGCCGTAGGTAATTTTCTTACCGTACATCAGAATTCCGGTTCGGTAAATCTTTGCTGCAAGCCAGGTAGTTCCTAAAAATCCGAGGATGAGAATTGCCATGGAAAGGAATACCTCCCAAAATGGTACGCCAAACGGGATCCGGATCATCATGATCACCGGAGCGGTCAGGGGGAAAATCGAGAGCCAGAAGGCAACCGGACCATCCGGATCCTGAATAATAAACTGGGAAAGGATAATAGAAAGGATCAGCGGAATGGTGATCGGGAACATGAATTGTTGCGTATCCGCCTCACTGTCAACAGCTCCGCCGATGGCAGCAAAAAAAGCAGCATAAAGCAGGTATCCAACTACGAAGAAAAAGAGAAAGGAACCGATCATTACCGGAAAATCAACAGAATGGATGGCATCCATTACTTCCGTCAGTTCATCGCCATTTTTCTGTGGGGTAACAGGAATTTGTTGTCCCTCAGGCTGAATGTTGACCTGGTTCTGTTTTAATAACTGCTCTGTCGCGGTTTGCGTGGCACTTCCGGAAGTCATCGTGGCGGTAACAGCCGTGACGATGATGAATGTCAGAACGACCCAAAGCATAAATTGTGTCAACCCGACCAATCCAACGCCAATGATCTTCCCCATCATGAGTTGAAATGGTTTTACTGATGACACAATGACCTCTACGATCCGGCTTGTTTTTTCTTCAATAACTCCCCGCATTACCTGGGATCCGAACATGAAAATAAAAAAGTAGATCAGGATTCCGGCAAACATTCCAAGTATCATACTCAGTTCGGTATAGCTCTTTGACTCTTTCCCGTCGTCGCCAATTTTTAAGGTGTTTATATCGACTGAAGTCTTGATTGACCGGAGAATGTCATCGACCGAAACCTGGTTTTCCCGATCTCCCTGAAGTTCACGCAACCGGGCTTGTAATTTCATTTCTTCGAGCTGCCGGCTCATCACATTTTTAATATGGGACTTGACATTGATATTGACGTTGTTCTCGGAGTAAATAATCGCGTTGTTGGGCAGTGTCACTTCTGTTTTGGGTATGTACAGCAAGGCATGATCGCCGCTTCTTGCGAAGTTGGCCTTTGCAGTATTAATATCCTGGGTGAGGTAATGAAACCGGATGTTGTCGGTGTCTTTGAATTTTCCTTTAAAGATACCGGTCTCGTCGAGCACGGCAACGGTTTTTAATTCGTTGGTCTGGGTGGCAAGGTAGATGGGAATGATGATGGTGGCAGCCATTAAAACCGGTCCAAGGATGGTCATAATGATAAAAGAGCGTTTTTTGACGCGGGTCAGATATTCACGCTGGATGATCAGGAAAATCTTTTTCATCTTTACTCAATTAGTTTTCTGACACTTCACGGTTGGAGACAACCTGGATGAAAATATCATTCATATTGGGAATCCGTTCATTGACTGAATAGATTGTGACGTGTGGCAACAATAGTCTGATCATATCGTTGGAGGTAGCGTCGATGGGTAGTTTTAGTGTGGCATGACGGTGGTCGGCATCTGAAAATTCGCTCAGAACCTGAAAGGCGGGTGGCAGGATGGATTCGAGCGGCTTGTCAAATGAATTGAAGCTTACAATATATGTATTTGTTTTGTACTTCTTTTTTATTTCCCTGACAGATCCATCAAGAACAACCTTCGATTTGTTAATCAGTGCGATATCGTCACAAAGTTCTTCGACCGAAGCCATATTGTGGGTTGAGAAGATCACGGTTGCGCCTTTTTCTTTCTGCGCCAGGATTTCATCTTTCAGAAGGCTGGCATTAATCGGGTCAAATCCACTGAAAGGTTCATCAAAGATCAGAAGCCTGGGTTCGTGAATTATGGTTATCAGGAACTGGACTTTCTGTTGCATTCCTTTGGAAAGTTCTTCAACTTTTCGGTTCCACCAGGAGCGGATCTCAAATTTATCAAACCAGAATTTGAGCCTGGTAAGCGCTTCATGGTGCGTAAGTCCTTTGAGTTGTGCAAGGTAGAGAGATTGTTCACCCACCGTCATTTTTTTGTACAGTCCCCGTTCTTCCGGGAGGTACCCGATGGCTGAAATATCCCCGGGTTCGAGTTTTCTCCCGTTAAACATTAATGCCCCTTCGTCGGGGGCAATAATCTGGTTGATAATTCGGATCAGGGTTGTTTTTCCGGCCCCATTGGGTCCCAGGAGACCGAAGATTTTTCCTTCGGGAACCGCAACGGATACTTTGTCAAGCGCCTTGTGACCCGAATATTGTTTTGTTACGTTGTCGGCTGCAAAAAGAATCATGAGGTCGTTATTGTTCAAACAGATCTTTCATTCTTGAAAAGATATTTTTATCGGAGTTTCCGGGGGCAGGTTTGAAATTTTCAGATTTCCCCAGTTTTTCCAAAATGCTTTTTTCTTCTTTGGTCAGATTTTTCGGGGTCCAGATATTCAGAGTAATCAGCAGGTCACCTTTTCCTTCATAACCATTGATGCTTGGAAGTCCTTTACCCCGGAGCCTTACAACCTTTCCGCTTTGCGTCCCGGCTTCAATTTTGATCTTGACTTTTCCGTCAATGGTAGGGATTTCTGCATTGCTTCCCATCGCGGCTTCACTAAAGGAAATGAAATGGGCATAGTGCAGGTTGGTGCCGTCCCGTTCAAAAAGATCACTCTTCAATTCTTCGATCTGGATCAGCAGGTCGCCGGCAATTCCGCCTCTGGCAGCTGCATTTCCTTTACCTCCCATCGAAAGTTGCATTCCTTCTGAAACTCCGGCCGGGATCCGGATACTGATCACTTCTTCTCCTTTTACAACGCCATTTCCGGCGCAATCGGGGCATTTATCCGTGATGATCTTTCCTTCACCACCGCAATTGGGGCAGGTGGATGTGGTTTGCATTTGTCCAAGGAATGTAGATGTGACTCTGGAAACGTGACCCGAACCATGGCAGGTAGAACAGGTTGAATAGGAACTTCCGCCCTTTGCACCGGATCCTTTACAGGTCTGGCAGGCCACATATTTATTGACTTTGATCTTCTTTTCGACACCGTGTGCAATTTCCTCAAGGCTGAGACGAACCTTGACCCGGAGGTTAGCGCCGCGGTTCACGGAGCGGCCCCTGCGGTTTCCTCCGCCGCCAAAGAATGAAGTGAAAGGATCTCCGCCACCGAAAATATCACCGAAATGGCTGAAAATATCCTCCATCGTCATCCCGCCGCCAAATCCTGAAAATCCGTTGCCGTTTCCAAGTCCCGCATGACCATATTGATCATAACGGTGGCGTTTGTTCTCATCGCTCAGGATTTCATAAGCTTCGGCTGCCTCTTTGAATTTTTCCTCCGCCTCTTTGTCACCGGGATTTTTATCAGGGTGATACTTCAGCGCCTGTTTCCGGTAAGCTTTCTTGAGTTCGTCCGGTGTGGCATTCCGGTTTACTTCAAGGACCTCATAAAAATCTCTCTTAGACATAACCTGGTATTAACTTCCGACAACAACTTTGGCAAAACGTATGACCCTTCCGTTCAGGAGATATCCTTTGAGAATTTCATCAACAACTTTACCTTTTTGGTCCGGATTTGCAGCGGGGACATTGGTGACTGCCTCATGAAAATCGGTATCAAATGATTCGCCCTGGGTCTTCATCTGTTCAAGGCCCTGTTGGTTTAAAACAGACAGAAATTTATTGAATATCAGCACGACACCTTCTTTCAGCGCAGTTCCGTTATCAGAAGTGGCAGTAAAAGCTTTGATGGCTCTTTCAAAATCATCCAGCACCGGTAATAAACTGGTTATGACATCTGCTGAAGCAAATTTGCTGAGTTCTGCTTTCTCTTTTAACGTCCGTTTACGGTAATTATCGAATTCTGAATAAAGCCGCAGGTATTTGTCATTCAACTCTGCAATTTTTTCCTCGGGATTTTCAACCATGGTCTCCGGGTCAATCTTTTCGGATGCTTCATTCTTTCTGTCAGTTTCCGGGTCCTCCCTTATTTCATCCTGCATTGGATCTGTCTCTTTTTTAAGTTCTTTTTCTTCCTTGTTTTTCTTTTTTATCATAACAGATGAGGTAAATCATATTTACGGTTTACGAGTGACAAAAAGCCTGCCATCAGAACATGCAGGACAATTTGTCAGCCTTCAATTCTTTTGATTTTTGCTCCGAGTGATTGCAGTCTTTTATCGATATCCTGATAACCCCGGTCAATTTGTTCAATATTATCGATAATACTGATTCCTGAAGCTGACAGTGCTGAGATCAGGAGGGCGACACCTGCTCTGATATCGGGCGAAGACATTCTGATACCCTTCAACGGATGGGTGTGATCAAGGCCGATCACAGTTGCACGATGCGGATCACACAGGATGATTTTTGCTCCCATGTCGATCAGTTTATCTACAAAAAACAGACGACTTTCGAACATTTTCTGGTGGATCAGTACACTTCCCCTGGCTTGTGTGGCTACAACCAGAACGATGCTGATGAGGTCGGGTGTGAATCCGGGCCAGGGAGCATCAGCGATGGTCATAATGGATCCGTCCATGAAAGATTCTACCTCATAATGATCCTGGGAGGGTACGAGAATGTCGTCGTTTACATTCCGGACCGTGATACCAAGCCGGCGGAAAACGTCGGGAATGATTCCCAGGCTTTGGTAATTTACATTTTTGATGGTAATCTCTGAACCGGTCATTGCAGCAAGACCTATGAAACTCCCAACCTCGATCATGTCGGCCAGCAGTGTATGCGTGGTGCCGTGCATTTGTTCCACCCCCCGGATGGTAATCAGATTTGATCCGATTCCCTGGATGGATGCACCCATTGAAACAAGCATCCGGCAAAGTTGTGAGATATATGGTTCGCAGGCTGCGTTGAAAATGGTTGTTTCACCCCGAGCCATGACCGCGGCCATGATGATGTTGGCAGTGCCGGTAACGGATGCCTCATCGAGGAGCATATAGGTCCCGGTCAGGTTGGGAGCTTCAACGGAAAACATCTGGTCCTCTGGCTTGTAATCGAATCTGGCGCCCAACTTCTGCAGACCCAGAAAATGGGTATCAAGCCGACGCCGCCCGATTTTATCACCTCCCGGGATGTAAACAGATCCTTTTCCAAAGCGGGCCAACAGCGGTCCGAGGATCATGATGGATCCCCTCAGACTTGCCACTTTTTTCCGGAATTCATCGGTCTTCAGAAAATCAAAGTGGATTGAACGTGCTTCAAATGACCACGAATGAGCGTCAGTTTTGGTAACCAAAACCCCAAGTGATCCGAGAAGTCCGATAAGCCGGTTAACATCAAGGATATCGGGTACATTGTGGATGGTAACCTTCTCTTCTGTGAGAAGGCAGGCACAGATCACCTGAAGTGCTTCGTTTTTAGCGCCCTGGGGTTGAATTTCGCCCCGGAGCCTGTGCCCCCCGCAGATTTCAAATGAACTCATTGGGGTTTATTGCGACCGCGTTGGGAATTGAAATTCTGTTTTGGAAAACCCTGTTTATTGAAATTTCTTTCAGGTCCCTGACGAAAAGGCTTTCTCTTTTGGTTTTGAGCCAGGATATCGTTTGTGTGGGTAAATCGGAAATCCTGGTGAAGTTTCAGTTGGTCTTTTGACAGTATCTCAAGGTGTTTTTCGATCAACTCATCGTTTACTGATTCGCGGTTCCAGTTAAGGTAGGATTTTTTCATATGGTTTGCAATCGCATGAACCAGTGCATCCTTTTCGGCTCCTTCAGTATATTCTGTTGCTTTTTCAATCATCAGGGCAATATTTTTACCATAATGCTTGAATTCAATCTCTTTGTCATGATAGGAAAGATGTTCCGGCTTGGTACTCAGGGAGAGGGGAGGGGGCGGAGGGAAGGGAGCATCAACGTCAAGTTTAAAATCGGAAATGATGAACAGGTGGTCCCAAAGTTTATGTTTATAATCGCCCGATTCCTTTACGCCCGGATGCATCTGGGCCATAACGTTGATGATGAATTTCGCAGCCTGGTTTCTTTTTTCCCGGTCTTCAATTGTACAGATGTACTGGATCATCCGTTGGATGTTCCTTCCATATTCCGGGATGAACATGGCTTCGCGCGTTGTATTGTATTCCATGATTTCTATTTTGTTCTTTTTTGCAAAGATACTATTTTTACTCGAGGCGGCCGGATTTTATTCAATGATCCGAAGCCTGGCGAACCGGAGGAGTAGTTGTTTCTGACCGATTTCGGGAAAAAATACGGTTGCTTTTTTATTGGGGCCGACACCTTCGACCGAGACCACTTTCCCTTTACCAAACCGTTCGTGCATTACTTCCATGCCGGTCCGTATTTCTTCAATATCTGAAACAGTTCCTGGCATGGGTGATCCTGCATCCCTAACAGGTCCGGGGGGCACTTTCATAAAGTTTTTGGGAACCACTGGCTTTTTGGGAGGCAGATCGATCCCGGACAACGAAAGAGACCAGTTCCCATCGATCGGGAATCCTTTCTTTTCATAAACAGGCCTTTTGGGCAAGTCGATGAATTTTTCGGGAATTTCGGCCAGAAATCTGCTGGGTTCGCACATTACCGGAGTGCCCCAGCGGTACCTGTTTTCTGCATAGGAAAGGGTCAGTTTCTGCCGGGCCCTTGTCACGGCCACATAAAAGAGCCTGCGCTCTTCTTCAAGATCAGTTCTGGAGTTCAGTGATTGAATGGAAGGGAACAGGTTTTCTTCCATTCCAACAACATAAACAAACGGAAACTCGAGTCCTTTTGCGGAGTGGATGGTCATGAGTGTGACTTTGTTTCCGTCGTCATCGGTGTCTTTATCGGCATCAGTGATCAGCGCAACATCCTGCATGAATTCGTCGAGCGTCCGGATTACGTTCGATTCAATTTCGCCGGTTTCCATAAGGGTACGCGGGGATTCGGAAAATTCCTTGATTGCATTCAGTAACTCTTCCAGATTCTCAAAACGGCTTACGCCTTCAGGAGTTTTATCGTCATACAATTCCTTCATCAGACCTGATGATCCGGCAATATGGCGGGCAAGTTCATAGGCATTTTTCGTGGGTAGCAGCGTCGTAAAACTTTTTATCATGGTAATGAACCCGCGGACTTTCTGAAGGGTTCCATCGGGTAAAATGGCTTCCCTGACCGGATGTTCCATCAGTTCATAAATGCTTTTCTTTTGTTCATCAGCATAGACAAGCAGCTTCTCAATGGTGGTTTTCCCTATTCCCCTGGCCGGATAGTTGATGACCCGGAGCAGTGCATCTTCATCCCTGGGATTGATGGTAAGGCGGAAATAGGCAAGCATATCTTTTACCTCCTTTCGCTGGTAAAAAGAGAGTCCGCCATAGATCCGGCAGGGTATATTCAGTCGTCGAAGGGCCTCTTCATGTGTCCGTGACTGGGCATTGGTACGGTACAAAATTGCAAAATCCGAATTTTGCAATTGTTGATTCATTTTATTTTCAAAGATGGACTGGGCAATAAGACTGGCCTCTTCATTGTCGGTCGAAGCCTTGATCAGCTGGATTAGTTGCCCATCGGAATTTTCTGTCCAGATTTCTTTGTAGATCTGGTTTTTATTATGCGCAATGATGTGGTTTGCAGCCCCGACGATGTTTTTGGTCGACCGGTAATTTTGCTCCAGTTTGAAAACCTGATGATCGGGATAATCATTCCTGAAATTGAGGATATTCTGAATATTTGCCCCCCTGAAGGCATAGATGCTCTGGGCATCATCTCCCACCACACAGATGTTCTCATTGTTTGCGGCAAGTTTTTTAATGATCAGGTACTGGGCATAGTTGGTATCCTGGTATTCATCAACAAGGATATAATGGAACTTTTGCTGGTATTTATACAGGACGTCGGGGTAATCGCGAAGGAGGATGTTCATATTGAACAGAAGGTCGTCGAAGTCCATTGCCGATGCCCTTTTCAGACGGCCCTGATATTGCGAGTACAACATACCGGTCAGGGGTTTTCCCGCGGAAGCATCATATTCCTTGATTTCAGGATTATCGTTATATTCTTCAGATGACAGCAGGCTGGTTTTGGCAGCAGAGATACGCTGGAGTATATAACCGGGCTGATAGGTTTTATCGTCCAGGTTATTTTCCTTTATCAGGTTTTTAATCACCCTTTTGGTATCATCTGTATCGTAGATCGTATAGTTCGACGGGTATCCCAACCGATGACCTTCTACGCGCAATACACGTGCAAAGACGGAATGAAAAGTACCCATCCACACATTGCGGGCTTCTGTCCCGACGAGACTTGTGATCCGTTCCTTCATTTCCCGTGCAGCTTTATTGGTAAATGTCAGCGCGAGAATATGGAACGGGTCCACCCCTTTATCAATGAGCCAGGCCACCCGGTAGGTCAAGGCCCGGGTCTTACCCGATCCCGCTCCGGCTATGACCATGACGGGCCCTTCGGTGGCAGTGACGGCAGCCTTTTGAGAATCGTTCAGATCGGCGAGGAAATTCTTGTTCGGCATGACTTTTTTTCTGTGTACAAAAGTACGGGATAATGTCGAATTCACCGGGATGTTGATAACAATATCTGATAGCGAAGAAATTCAAATTTTAAAAGTCACACATACCCGGAAAAAGACCTACGATTTATTTGAAAACTGCTACACTTACCCGGAAAACGGATACAGAGAACGTTTTGTATTTGTTTGATATATAATCACTTGATCCATTTTTTAAACAATACCCACATACTAAAATTCCGGATACACTTAGCCGTGATTTGGTAACAGTTACTAATTCTTGCTTTTCGGCCGAAATCTCTTAATATATATTTGTGATCCAATTAGTTATGATAAGTAAAACAATTGAATTCACAATAACACCGGATCATATGAAAAAGTCAGCAAAAAAATATCTGTTTCTTGCCTTACTATCGGGTCTGTTTCTTGCGGGGTGTAACAAGGAACTGATAGAAACACCGACGGTTGAAAAGGTCAAATCGATGGATGATCTGAAAGTCTCCTCTAATTTTAACTGGGAGCTTTCGCAGGAAGTCACATTTAATATCGGGATGAATTTTCCGGACGTAATCTATCAGTACAACAGTGTTACCGTTTATGACGGCGATCCTGCCAAGGATGCATCCGTTCTTTTCAACGGATTTGCCGGTAACAATTCTCCCATGTTGGCCAAAATCCGGATTCCGACGGCTGTTAAAGAGGTATATGTACAGCTGGTTCCATGGAATGCAACGACCCAGATCGTTGTTTTGCCTGTAACAGAAAGCATCAATCATATCTTTACGCCTTCGGATGCAAAAAGCATGTTTGTCGTAAAACCTGGGCCCGATTGCAGCGGAGCGACGCCGGCCTACACCCTCACGGGAAGTGCTGCAAAAACCATTAACGACGGGAATACCTACTATGTTACCACATCATATTCAGGTGATGTCACGGTTAAAGATGGCACGCTTATTATTTGCGGGGTGTTCACCGGATCGATCGATCTGGGACAGAACGGGAACGGAAAACCTGAGAGTTACGTTCAAGTCTCCGCGACCGGTGTGGTAGGCAGTGCGTCGGATCCGGTGACTGTCAGCAAAAACGATAATTCTACTTTTTCAAACTGGGGTATCTGTCATATCGACGCCAACTACACCGGTCAGGACCTCCTTGAAAATTATGGTACCATGACTTTTTACGGGCAGTGCAATATGAATGGAAGTAATGGCCACCTCATCAATTACGGTTACATTCTTTTCACCACGCACTGGAATGCCATAAACTGGGTTGAGAATTACAAGACCATCGAAGTGATGGGTGATATGAATTGCAACAACAGTATTTTTCTGAATGCATGTAAACTCATTGCCCATCAGAATTTCCATCTGAATAACTGCGAATTCACCAATCAATCGGGATATATCAGGTGTTATCAGGAATTAAAGGTCCAGGGTGGAACGGGTTTTATGAAATTGATTGATCAATCCATGATAGAGACCCTTGATCTGACGATCAATGCTGATATCACCGGTATAACGACGGTTGCTGCCCCGGGTACCAGAAACTCCATCAAGGTATATGAAGATTTTCGTTTTGACGGACCCAATGTGATCACCGGGACGATTGAGGCTTCCCAGACCAATGGTATCCTGGTTCCCGCGCATGGCGGACCCTCCAATTTCACGGGTGGTGCCACCTTTGTTTCTTTTGCAAATATTATCAACTCGATTCCAGGTACCGAATGCAACGGGGGCGGGATCACCCCACCGCCGCCGCCACCGCCGCCCCCTGTGAATAACTGGGTAACCGGAACGGCAGTTTACGAGGATCTGTGGCCTGCAAAGGGCGACTATGATGTAAACGACCTGGTGATGGCTTATAAATTCAAACTGGTTACCAACAATCAGAATAAAGTGACCGATATTGTCATAAAGCTTTTGGTAAAGGCGGCTGGAGCCAGTTTTAAAAATGGATTCGGTATCCAGTTCGACAATCTTGTTCCTTCGGATATTGCCTCTGTGACCGGATACAACATAAAACACAGTTACGTTGTGCTTTCGGCTAATGGTACTGAAAGCGGGCAGGATAAAGCAGTTGTGATTGCCTTCGATGATGCCGACAATGTGATTCATCGTGCAGGTTCATCATTTTTCTTCAACACAGAAAAAGGCGCTCCGGTTGGCACTGCTGATTCAGTGACCCTGAATATCCATCTTACAACTCCGTTACTTACAACCGTAATCGGGGCTCCTCCTTATAATCCATTCCTGATCAGGAACATGGAGCGGCAGGCTGAAGTACATCTTCCGAATTACATACCGACCAGTTATGCAGCCAACTGCCCCTATTTCGGGACCGATGATGATAACAGCATACCGGCGTTCGGCAGGTTTTACAAGACACAGAACAACCTCCCCTGGGCGCTGAACCTTCCGGTTCTATTCGACTATCCCTGGGAGAAGGTTAGCATTCTTGAAGCCTACAACTATTTCGCAACCTGGGCACAATCAAACGGCACCCTCTATCCCGACTGGTACCTTGATCTTACCGGTTACAGGAATAGCGCCAACATCTGGCATCCATAAGAAAATCGTATAATCAGGTCGTCGTGATTTCCCGCGTGTTTCGAACTTATATACTGACTATCCTCTTTCTGACCGGAATGGTGGCTTGTAATAAATTGTCAGAATCTGATGGTAACGCGGCGTTTTACGAGGTGAATTTTAATCTTGTTGCAGGCGGAAGTCCGTCGGGACTGAAGGATACCCCTGAATGCATGAATGAAGGCGCTGCTGCCAGCTATATTGAAGTGACTCTTGAAAAGAAAGCCGAGGCCACTATTTCAAAATTGGAAGCTTATGTGTTTTATCTGGACGGTAAACCATACACGAATTCAATAAAGTTACTACCCGGTGAGTACATCATCCATGACTTCATCCTGAAGAATGACCAACAGACTCCAAATGACAAAACCGACGACATTATTATTGCGGCGGCTGTTCATCAGGGAGCGCCTTATGCTTCACTTGTGAGTTCATGGCTGAATCAGGAGTTTACCGTCAGCCCTTTTAAAAAGAACGTGATGGAAATGGAACTGGTCTGTTATGATGAAGCTCACTTTGAGAACTTTGGTTTCGAATATTTTGAGATCAGCCAGACCGTTGTCAGGGAGGCGCATTTTTTCGGAGATATTTGTATTTCCAATTTGACATCTTATTATAATTCACCTTATTCGGCTGTTTTAGGCGGGAATCAGAACGTTTTACTTGATTTACCCGCGATCTTTCAGATTGAGGTATTCAGAAATGACAGCTCAATGGGTATTTATAATAATAATTCCACTTCGGCAATTTTACTTCCCTTAACAGTCCGGTATCCCGACCGACTTAATAAAAGGGATAGTTTCGAATTCAGATTGAGTGTGATGGTATTGAACAATAATAATATTTTTGAATATCAATGGTTTCATACGTGGAGCATCCTTGATTCACAGAGCCTATTTTCAGGTACGGACGGGGTAGTTGACTTTGCGCTTGGAAACTGCACCACAGGAGCTGACCTGGTAATTCCTTTCAACGGACCGGAAAACCATCCTCCGGTAGCAAGCGCTGTTGGACAAACCGGAGTAACCCGGGTCGGTCAGATTCTGACCGGTAATTACAATTTTTATGATCAGGACGGGGATACTGAGGGGTCCTCTATATATAAATGGTATCGATCGGATGATGTCAATGGCTCCGGAGGGATCCAGATAGCCGGTGCGACGGGGATTACCTATACCTTGCAAGAGGCGGATTTGACAAAGTATATTAGCTTTGCCGTGATCCCGGTCTCCTCGGGAGGCATTTTACAGGGAGCTGAGGTGGCGGCAACAATGTTTTCCGGCCCGGTGGAACCTGCCCTTTTTGCTTGTGGTAATGTTTTAACTGTTGAACATGTTGCCGGAAATGTTGCACCGATAACCAAAACCGTCAGTTACGGAACAACGTCTGGTATTCCGGGCGAGCCCTCAAAATGCTGGATTACCCAGAATCTGGGTGCAAGTCAACAGGCAGGAAGCAAAAATGACGCGACAGAGGCTTCCGCGGGTTGGTACTGGCAATTCAATCGCAAGCAGGGTTTCAGACATGACGGTACTTCAAGGCTTCCCAACACAAACTGGAGCAACAATATTAGTGAATCATCCGACTGGCAACCGGGCAATGACCCCTGTAGCCTTTTACTTGGAAGCGGATGGAGGATCCCGACAAAAACGGAATGGATGAATGTAAAGATTAATGGATCATGGAATAATCTTTATAGTGTTTATAATTCTCCTTTGAAGATGCACGCAGCCGGATCATTGAAAAACTGGGGCGGTTTTCTTTCAAACAGGGGCACTGATGGAAATTACTGGAGCAATTCACAGGCATACACCGAAAGCGGAAAATTTCTTTTTATCAGCAGCGGTTCTTTGTATATTAATGAATATGGCAGCAAAGCAAGCGGTTTTTCATTACGCTGCATCCTTAATAATCCGTGATGTAATCCAATTATTAGGATAGCTCAGTTACAAATATTCTTTCCACACTTACTTAAATATCCGTAACATTTACTTATTATCACTTGAAATTACAATGTTGTTATTCATACATTTACATTGTAAAAGAATTTGAACCGTAAAGTAAGTAAGAATTAATTAAAGTCAGTATTTATGAAAAATTTATTCCGTATGAAAAAATTATTTTTTTTGTTATTTGGATTGGCGGCTGTGATGATTATCACCGGTTGTCAGAAAGATGAAACGGTAACATCCCAGACGGGCGACTCAGAACTGAGTTTCTCCATCACTCCCGGAAAGGATGTAAGCGGGTTGAAAGCCAGTGATTGTTTCACGCAGAAAGCCGCTTATGTCAAGGTTAATCTGAAGGATGGATCGGGGGCCTCTCAATGGTATTTTATTGATGTATTTTACCTCGATAACGTACCGTATACCAACAGTTTGAAACTTACGTCGGGTACATACACATTACAGGAATTCATGATGTATAATGATAACATGACTCCTAGTGATAAAACCGACGACTGGGTAATGGCGGCTGCGGTGCATTCCGGGGCTCTGTATTCCAATCTTGTCACCACCACGTTAACGAGCAACATCACCATTGCACCATTTAAGAAAAGTGTCATGAATGTGGAGTTGGTCTGTTACGAAGAAACTACCTATTCAAATTTTGGATTTGAATATTTTCAATTGGATCAGACCATTGTCAGAGAGCAGAATTTTTTCGGAGATTTCTGTATTAAAAATCTGGCAGATTATGCCAACTCGCCTTATGCACAGCAATCAAACGGTGTTCAATATGATATGCCGGCTATCTTTAAGATCGAATTATGGCATAATGGAACCCTGAAGGCGACCTATGACAATTCAGCCTGGCATGGTGAGGGGCAACCATTAAAAGTGACTTATGCCGATGATCCCACTGTTGTTGATAATTATATACTTAAGCTTTATGTTTTAGTTCGCCAGGGCCCCAGTTTCAACTATGTTCATTTTTATGACTGGTCGTTTACGGATAATCAGAAAATTGATGCCGGGACTGATGGCGTGGTTGATTTTGCATTAGGGAATTGTGTACCGAGTGCCGATCTGATCATTCCGCCATGGATGAATCTTCCTTCGACTTGTACTTATAAAATTACCGGTTGGCAGGGAGGATCCCCGATACCAACATTGGGCGGATACGTAGATGCGACACTTTCGGGCATTTCTACAGGATATGAATTCGGGAACGGATCCGTGGCATCGTGGTGCGCCGATCATCAAACAACTATTTATGTCAACCAGAGTTATTCCATGGATGTTTACTCCTCTTTGTATCAGGCGCAGTTGCCGGTTTTTGCCCAGAGCAGCAAATGGGATAAAATTAACTGGATCATGAATCACCTGGATTGGTACCCCGGTTACAAATGGTATGACGTACAGGGCGCAATCTGGCTTTTTGACACTCCTGCATGGAATGGTAGCGCTGAAGCAGGTGTTCCTGCCCTGTCGACCATGCAGTATGCCAAAAAAATGCATGATGATGCTGAGACTTACGGTTCCTCTTACAAGGTTCCATCGGGGGGATGGGCGTGTGTGATTTTTGTACCGCACGGAACATCGCCTTCGGCTCCTTCGCCTACCATTCAAACCATGTTTATCAGACTCGATCCCTGATCCACGGATTGATCAGAAAATTTATAAACCCTGCCGGTAAAGTATTTACGGCAGGGTTTATTTTTTTTTGCGTAAGTTTACCGGGAATTTCCATTAAGGTATGTCGCTATATCTGTTACTCAACGGTTCGTTGCTGATCGTTTTGTTGACCCTTTCGGGATGGTATGTGTGGTTGCGATTTTCAGGAGAAGAAACGTATCCGGTCGCATGGAACGAAGCGAAAAAGAGTAAAAGGATTTCAAAGACAGTACGGAGGCTGGAGCGAACGTATAGGGACAAAGCGCGGTTTTTCAACTGGTGGTTACAAGTTGAAAGGCTTAAGCGGGAAAAGATCGACGGTGATTTTGCAGAATTGGGAGTTTACAAAGGCAGGAGTGCAAAGGTTCTCCATCATATGGATCCCAGTCGTATTTTCCATCTGTTTGACACCTTCGATGGGTTCAGTCGGGAGGATTTGGAGGGTGAATCGGGTGAAGCAGCGACTTATACCCCGATTCATTTTGCTGATACGGATCAAGAAAGTGTAATACAATATATAAATGGCAATCAGAATATCCGGATTCACAAGGGACATTTTCCAGGAACGGAGGAGGTAGTCCGGGATTGCAGGTTTGCCCTGGTAAACATGGATGCAGACCTTTATAATCCCACGCATGCCGGACTTGAATTCTTTTATTCGCGGCTTGTTCCCGGGGGTGTCATGCTGATCCATGATTACAATCATAAATGGCCCGGGATCATGAAGGCGGTCGATGAATTTGCAAAGAAGATTCCGGAAGTAGTTGCCTTTGTTCCCGATACAGACGGAACCGCGATGATTATCAAAAATCGCTGATTTTTCATTTTTTTTTACTTTTCACTTGCTCATTTGAAAATAAGTCGTACTTTTGCACCCTCGAAAAGGATTTTCATTTTCGAATGAATTAAAAGCCGGAAACGGCAAGGAAACCTGATAAAGTGAAACAACTATAGGTTTCAATCGCAGTCTGGAATATCACTGCGCTGGAATGTTTCGCACAGATCATACCTTCCTTATCAGTATCCCGTCTTTTATTCGTGATGAAATCTGCTCGTTCATCTTTTTATTGTTATTTACTCAAAATGTTGGTAGTGTGAAAAAAAATTGTACCTTTGCACTCCCAAATTCAGGGTATTAAAATATAAAATTTTTTATAAAACCATTGATATGCCTACGATTTCGCAACTGGTTCGTAAAGGAAGACAAAAATTAGTAGATAAAAGCAAATCTCCCGCGTTGGACTCCTGTCCGCAAAGAAGAGGGGTGTGTGTGCGTGTATATACCACTACACCCAAAAAGCCAAATTCGGCAATGCGTAAGGTGGCCAGGGTACGTTTAACGAACGGCAAGGAGGTGAACGCATACATACCGGGCGAAGGACATAATCTGCAGGAGCACTCGATCGTCATGATCCGTGGTGGTCGTGTCAAGGATCTTCCGGGGGTTCGTTATCATATCATCCGGGGAGCATTGGATACATCGGGAGTAGAAGGACGCAAGCAACGCCGTAGCAAGTATGGTGCAAAACGCCCCAAAGCAGTAAAAAAGTAAAGAATTAACGGAAAGGCAACAGCATCCGGACCGTGCACGATAAACATTGAATAGAACATGAGAAAAGCAAAACCCAAGAAAAGACCCATTCTTCCTGATCCCAGATTCAGTGATCCGCTGGTCACAAAGTTTGTGAACAATGTGATGTTGGCCGGAAAGAAAAGTATCGCCTATGAAGTCTTTTATGAAGCCATCGACCTCGTTTCTGAAAAGACGAAAGAGGACGGACTTGAGGTTTTCAAAAAGGCCCTCGCCAATGTAACCCCGTCGGTTGAGGTGAGAAGCCGTAGAATCGGTGGCGCCACCTTTCAGATTCCTTCTGAAATACGCCCTGGCCGGAAGAGTTCTATCGGCATGAAATCGTTGGTGAACTTTGCCCGTAAACGTCACGAAAAGAGTTTTGGGCAGAAACTTGCCGCTGAGATCATGGCAGCTTATAAAGAAGAGGGTGCCGCATTCAAACGCAAAGAGGATACACACAGGATGGCTGAAGCCAACAAGGCTTTCAGTCATTTTCGTTTTTAATAACTGAAAACGTGTGGCCGTTGGGTCACCGATTATGACCGGAAAACTGGAAAATACAAGGAATATTGGGATTATGGCCCATATCGACGCGGGGAAGACTACCACGACCGAGCGTATCTTGTATTATACCGGTATCAATTATAAGCTGGGCGAAGTTCACGATGGTACTGCCACGATGGACTGGATGGTTCAGGAGCAGGAACGTGGTATTACGATCACTTCCGCTGCAACTACTGTTTACTGGAATTATGACAGTACGGATTACCGGATCAATATTATTGATACGCCCGGCCATGTGGATTTTACAGTTGAAGTTGAACGTTCACTACGGGTTCTTGACGGTGCTGTTGCGATATTTTGTGCAGTCGGCGGCGTAGAACCTCAGTCGGAAACAGTTTGGAGACAGGCCGATAAATACCGGGTACCGAGGATCAGTTATATCAACAAAATGGATCGGACCGGCGCTGATTTCTTTCATGTGATCGAGCAAATAAAGTCAAAACTGGGTGCAAAACCGGTTGTGATACAGCTCCCGATCGGCGCTGAAGAGGATTTTACCGGGATTGTCGATCTTATCGCCAATAAAGCGTACCAGTGGGATGATGATTCTCTGGGCCGTGATTACCGGGAAATACCGATCCCTGAGCACATGGTTGAGACCATACGGTCCTTTCGAATGAATTTGATTGAAGGTGCTGCCGAAGAGCGGGATGAGCTGTTGCATAAATTCATGGAGGATCCTGACTCAATTACTGAGGTTGAAATTCTGACTGAGATCCGCAGAGCTACTATTGAGGGGAAAATTACTCCGGTGCTTTGCGGGGCTTCGTTTAAAAATAAGGGAGTTCAGTTGCTGATCGATGCCATTGTGAAATTTCTCCCATCCCCATACGATATGCCTGCCATTACCGGAATGAATCCTTTTAATGACAAGGAGGAAGAACGTCATCCGGACCCGCAGGAACCTTTTACATCTCTTGCTTTTAAAATTGCTACTGACCCGTTTGTCGGCAGGATTGCTTTTTTCAGGGTTTATGCAGGTCAGCTTGAGGCCGGTGATGTAGTTTTAAATTCCCGGACCGGAAAAAAGGAACGCTTGTTGAGGATCATGCTGATGCATGCGAATAAGCAGAATCCGTTGAAACATATTGAAGCCGGTGACATTGTAGCCGCGGTTGGGTTTAAAGATATACGGACCGGCGATACCCTTTGTGATCCGAAGCATCCACTGGTTCTGGAAACCATGTCATTTCCTGAACCTGTGATCAACATGGCCGTGGAACCCAAAACGCAGGATGATTTGGAGAAACTGGGCATTGCTTTAAGCAAACTCACGGAGGAGGATCCCACATTTCAGGTTCGGGTCGATGATGAAACAGGCCAGACCCTTATTAGCGGGATGGGTGAGTTGCATCTCGACATTATTACCGACCGGTTGAAACGTGAATTCCATATTGAGATAAACCGCGGGAACCCGCAGGTCGCCTATAAAGAGGCACTTGTCACCACGGTGAATCATCATGAAGTATATAAAAAGCAGACCGGAGGCCGGGGACGTTTTGCTGATCTTGTCATAGAAGTCGGTCCGGCCGACCACGGAGTTAAAGGCCTGCAGTTCATCAATGAGATCAAGGGCGGCAGCATTCCGAGAGAATTCATTCCGGCCATTGAAAAGGGGATCCGGGCTGCTATGACCAGTGGTCCCATCATTGGTTTCCCGATTGAAAGCGTTAAAGTACGCTTACTTGATGGCTCTTTTCACAGCGTGGATTCTGATGCATTGTCGTTTGAAATTGCTGCAGGGATTGCATTCAAGGAAGCGAGCAGGAAAGCGAAATCGGTCATTCTGGAACCCATTATGCGGTTTGAAATTGTGACTCCCAGTATTTACATGGGTGAAGTTACCGGTGATATTACCAAACGCCGGGGTCAGGTAGAATCAGTGGAGTCGCGGATCGGCAATCAGGTCATAAGGGGACGCGTCCCTCTTGCAGAAATGTTCGGGTACGTAACTACCCTTCGCAGTCTGACCTCGGGAAGGGCCACAGAGATGCTTGAATTCTCGAAGTATGATATTACTCCAAAAGAAATTCAGGACGAAGTTTTATATAAAATCAGGGGATATGTTCCCGTCTATTAATTTTTTATATGAGCCAGAGAATTAGAATAAAATTGAAGTCTTACGATTATAACCTGGTTGACAAATCGGCTGAAAAGATCGTAAAAACCGTAAAGGCCACCGGCGCCGTAGTCAGCGGTCCCATTCCGTTGCCCACGGATAAAAAGATCTTCACCGTGCTGCGTTCGACTTTTGTAAATAAAAAGTCGCGCGAGCAATTTCAACTTTGCACATACAAGAGGTTACTCGACATTTACAGTACGACGTCGAAGACCATTGATGCACTGATGAAGTTGGAGCTGCCCAGCGGGGTTGAAGTGGAAATCAAGGTTTGATCGTAATTTGACTAGAAGATTTATTAACACAAGAACTTTAAGAGATGTCTGGATTAATAGGTAAAAAAATCGGCATGACCAGTATCTACGATGCCAACGGGAAAAATATCCCGTGCACGGTAATCGAGGCAGGTCCCTGTGTGGTGACACAGGTCCGATCGAAAGAAAAAGAGGGATACGATGCCATCCAGTTAGCTTTCGGGGAAAAGAAGGAGAAGCATACTACCAAAGCTGAGCGCGGTCATTTTGCGAAGGCCGGTATCACCCCCAAGAAAGTCGTGGCTGAGTTTACGCGTTTTGAGCCTGGTCACCAGAAGCAGTTTGGTGATGTGCTGCGGGTGGATATTTTCACGGAAGGAGAGTACATTGATGTTGTCGGTATTTCGAAGGGGAAGGGATTTCAGGGGGTCGTCCGCAGACATCATTTCAACGGTGTGGGAGAAGCGACACACGGTCAGCACAACCGGTTGAGGGCTCCCGGTTCTGTTGGTGCTTCTTCGTGGCCTTCCAGGGTCATGAAAGGGCTCCGTATGGCTGGCCGTATGGGGGGAGATCGTGTTAAAGTGATCAACCTTCAGGTATTGAAAATCATCCTGGAAAAGAACCTGATTCTCGTAAAAGGTGCTATTCCCGGACATAATGGATCATATGTAATTATCGAACGATGGAAGTAGCAATTTATAACATAAAGGGAACGGCGACCGCACAAAAAGTCATGCTTGACGATTCGGTTTTTGCGATTGAGCCTAATGATCATGCCATCTATCTGGATGTTAAGCAGTATCTTGCCAACCAGCGTCAGGGAACGCACAGTTCGCTTGAAAAATCGGTTGTATCGGGCAGTACGAAAAAGCTGCATAAGCAGAAAGGAACCGGGGGAAGCCGGAAGGGCAGTATCAAGAATCCATTGTATCGCGGAGGAGCAAGAATTTTCGGCCCTCAACCCCGGGATTACAGTTTCAAGTTGAATAAAAAACTTAAGAAACTTGCCAGGAAATCAGCGCTTAGTTATAAGATAAAGGATGAACAATTGACCATCCTGGAGAATTTTTCTTTCGAGACACCCAAAACAAAGAATTTCACGGAGCTGATGAAAAATTTCCAGCTTGTCGGAAAAAAAGTTCTTCTGGTTGTGGCATCGCCCGATGAGAACATCATCCTGGCTGCCCGCAATCTGAAGCGGGTTAAGGTGATGAACGCAGCGGAGCTGAATACCTATGATATTCTTAATGCGACCCGATTATTGATCACCGAAGGTTCGATCAAAGAAATTGAAAAAATACATCAGAATTAAACCGCTTAATTCGAATAGCAATGACAGTTATCATGAAACCGATCATTACCGAGAAGATGACCCACCTGGGCGAGAAGCTCAACCGGTACGGGTTTCTGGTTGACCGGAGGGCGAACAAGCTTCAGATCAAAACAGCGATAAAAGAGCTTTATGGAGTAGATGTGGCCTCAGTCAACACCCTGGTTTTCTCCGGTAAGAACAAGTCCCGTTTTACCAAAAGTGGAGTGATTTCGGGCAGGACAAGTGCATATAAGAAAGCCATTGTTACATTGGCAAAAGGTGAAACTATTGATTTTTACAGCAATATTTAAATAAATGGCGCTCAAGAAATACAAACCGACAACACCCGGTCAGAGATTTAAAGTGATCAGTTCATTTGATGAGATCACTGCGGATGTTCCAGAAAAAAGTCTTTTGGCTCCCTCACGCAAGTCAGGTGGAAGAAACAATGAAGGTAAGATGACCATGCGTTATCTTGGAGGCGGTCACAAACAGATGTACCGGATCATTGATTTCAAGCGGGATAAAGAAGACATTCCCGCGGTGGTTAAGACCATTGAATATGATCCGAACAGAACTTCAAGAGTTGCATTGGTTGTTTATAAGGATGGGGAGAAACGGTATATTGTTGCCCCGCATGGCTTGAAAGTTGGTCAGACCATTTTATCAGGTAAAGGCGTACCTCCCGAGATTGGGAATACTTTATACCTGAGTGAAATTCCCTTTGGTACGGTTGTACACAATGTGGAATTACGTCCCGGACAGGGAGCGAAGTTGGTCCGCAGTGCCGGGTCGCACGCGCAGCTTATGTCGCGTGATGGAAAATTTGCGATTTTAAAGATGCCTTCGGGTGAGACCCGCATGATTTTGCAAACCTGTAAAGCTACTGTCGGGATGGTTTCCAATCTCGACCATAATCTGGAGTCCTTTGGTAAGGCTGGCCGCACCCGCTGGCTTGGACGTCGTCCGAGGAACCGCGGGGTTGCCATGAATCCGGTTGACCATCCGATGGGCGGTGGCGAAGGCCGTGCCTCAGGCGGACATCCCCGTTCGCGCAAGGGCGCTCCTTCAAAGGGTTATAAGACCCGTGCCCGGAAAAAACAGTCCAATAAATATATCGTTGAACGCAGGAAGAAGTAATCGATAACAAAGAGCATATGAGCCGATCACTGAAAAAAGGACCTTACATTCATTATAAGCTGGAACAGAAAGTCACGGAGCTTATCGAATCCAAAAAAAAGACCGTCATTAAGACCTGGTCGCGCGGTTCCATGATCTCTCCTGATTTTGTCGGACAGACCATAGCCGTGCACAATGGCAACAAGTTCATCCCGGTATATATCACTGAGAACATGGTAGGTCACAAACTGGGTGAGTTTGCCCCGACCCGGATTTTCCGCGGGCATGCCGGAAATAAAGATAAAGGTAAGAAATAACTTCTTAATAGGATAGACCATGGGAGTAAGAACCCGAACCAGAGCTGAGAATCGAAAAGAGGCTAAAAAAGATGTCGCGTTTGCCAGGCTGAATAATTGTCCGACATCGCCCAGAAAAATGCGTTTAATTGCTGACCTTGTCAGGGGAAAGCGTGTTGAGCTGGCTCTTCATATTCTGAAAAATAACGCGAAGCAGCCGTCAGAACGGTTACGCAAGCTGTTATTATCTGCAATTGCAAACTGGCAGGCTAAGAACGAAGGCGTACGTATCGAAGACAGCGATCTTTATATAAAAGAGATTTTTGTCGACAGCGGGCGTCAACTGAAGCGGCTTCAGACTGCACCGCAAGGAAGGGCGCACCGGATTCGCAAACGTTCAAATCATGTTACCATTTTACTTGACAGCAGGAACAAGCCTGTTGCTGAGGAAGAGGTAGCAAAGGAAGAAACAGAGAATTAATATAAAAATAACAAGCATCAATAAAAAGTCATTTTAATGGGACAAAAGACCAATCCGATTGCTAACAGGTTAGGCATCATCCGCGGCTGGGATTCAAACTGGTATGGCGGGAAGAATTTTGAGCCCAAGCTGGTCGAGGACGAACAAATCCGTAAATATTTGCATGCCCGTTTATCGAAGGCAGGTATTGCAAAGATTGTTATTGAGCGTACGCTCAAGCTGGTTACGGTAACCATTCATACGGCACGTCCGGGCATCATTATTGGGAAAGGGGGTCAGGAGGTTGACAAGTTGAAAGAGGAGTTAAAGAAGATCACCCATAAAGAGATTCAGATCAATATTTCTGAGATCAAGCGGCCTGAACTGGATGCCGTCATTGTTGCGGGTACCGTTGCCAGTCAGATCGAGGGCCGTATCTCGTACCGTCGTGCGATCAAGACTTCTATTGCTTCGGCGATGCGGATCGGTGCAGAGGGGATCAAAGTCATGATTTCTGGCCGTCTTGGTGGCGCTGAAATGGCACGTCGTGAGCAGTACAAGGAGGGACGTATTCCCTTACATACTTTCCGTGCGGATATTGATTATGCTACTGCGGAGGCCCACACAACCTATGGCCGGATCGGGATCAAGGTATGGATTTGTAAGGGAGATATTTATGGTCGTCCGGACCTGGTTCCTGATGCATCAGCCATTAAAACAAAGCCTGTTCCGCACCGTCCGGGATCTCTTAAGGGTGATCGTGACCGCGGGGATCGTGGGGAGCGTTCGGATCGTGGTGATCGCGGGCCCCGGAGAGATGGCGGGAGAGGTCGTTCCAGAAAATAAGATAGCGTACTAAATGTAACCAATAATACTTTTAACTAATGTTACAGCCAAAGAAAACCAAATACCGGAAACAGCAAAAGGGTAAAATGAAGGGCAACGCGCAGCGTGGGCATGAGCTTGCTTTTGGCTCATTTGGTATCAAGACCCTTGAAGAAGCATGGATCACAGGAAGGCAGATCGAAGCTGCACGTCAGGCCATCACGCGTCATATGAAACGTGAAGGGCAAATCTGGATCCGGATTTTCCCCGATAAACCTGTTTCCAAGAAGCCTGCGGAAGTTCGTATGGGTAAAGGGAAAGGAGCGCCCGAATATTTTGTGGCGCGTATCACACCAGGCCGGATTTTATTCGAAATTGAAGGAGTTCCCATGACTGTTGCCAAGGAAGCGCTTCGTCTGGGTGCACAAAAACTCCCGATACAGACCAGGACCGTGATGCGTAAAGATTACGTGGAAGAAGCAATTTAACTGAAGACAACCTTGCAGTTGTGCAATACAAAATGATATGGAACAGAAAGTTATCAAGGAATTAACGACCAATGAGATCCTGGAGCGGCTGGATGAGGAAAAACGGCAACTTGTGAAACTGAAGTTGAATCATACGGTTTCTCCGCTTGAAAATCCCAATAAGATCAAGGCTTATCGCAAGACGATTGCGCGTCTTGAGACAGAGTTACGGTATAGGGAAATAAATGGTGAAAAGATTACTAAGACCGTTAAAATATAATTGGCAGATGAGCCCGGATCAACCGTGTTCAACAAATGAAATCAAATGGAAACGAGAAAATTAAGAAAAGAAAAGACCGGTATCGTTGTCAGCAACAAGATGGAGAAGTCTGTCGTAGTTGAGGTCGAACGTAAGGTAAAGCATCCGAAGTACGGTAAATTCGTTAAGAAATCTTCCCGCTTCATGGCTCATGATGAAAAAAATGAATGCAGTGAAGGTGACCTGGTTCGGATTGCCGAGACCAGACCATTGAGTAAGAATAAATGTTGGAGACTTGTCGAAATCATTGAAAAGGTAAAATAGCCATGATACAGCAAGAGTCAAGATTAACAGTAGCGGATAACAGCGGGGCGAAGGAAGTCCTGTGTATCAAAGTACTTGGCGGAACCCGCAAAAGGTACGCACGGGTTGGCGACCGCATCATTGTCACCGTAAAAAATGCACTTCCTTCCGGCAACATCAAGAAGGGTACCGTTTCGAAAGCCGTGGTGGTTCGCACCAGTAAGGAGATCCGCAGGGCCGATGGTTCCTATATCAGGTTTGACGACAACGCGGTGGTTCTATTGAACAATGCCGGCGAATTGATCGGAACCCGCATTTTTGGTCCCGTTGCCAGGGAATTACGTGAAAAACAGTTCATGAAAATCGTTTCTTTAGCACCTGAAGTGCTTTAAGCATATACCATAAAGAATCATGCAGAAAAAGTTAAACATCAGAAAAGGCGATACCGTGATGATCATTGCCGGTGATTCAAAGGGTCAACAGGGGAAAGTCCTGCGGATCGATACCGATACTTACATGGCCATCGTTGAAGGGGTAAACCTGGTTTCGAAACACACCAAACCCAACGCCAAGAGTCCACAGGGTGGTATCATCAAGAAAGAGGCCCCCGTGCACATCTCAAACCTGAAGTTGATCGACAATTCGGGTAAGCCGACACGGATCGGCAGAAAAATTGATCCTAAAACGGAAAAATTGGTACGTTATTCAAAAAAATCAGGGGAGGTTATAAAGTAATGGCTTATATACCGAGATTAAAAGAAAAATACCTGAAAGAAGTAGTTCCTGCTTTGATGAAGCAGTTCGACTATAAGAGTCCGATGCAGGTTCCTCGTATTAATAAGATTTGTGTGAATCAGGGATTGGGAATTGCCAATACCGACCGCAAATTCATTGAGACGGGGATAGCGGAGATGACCATGATCACGGGTCAGAAAGCGGTACCCACAAAATCGAGGAAGGATATTTCCAACTTCAAGTTGAGGAGGGGAAATCCGATCGGTGTAAGGGTTACGCTTCGCGGGGAAAAGATGTATGATTTTCTGGACCGTTTGATTTCTGTTGCACTCCCACGGGTCAGGGATTTTCGCGGGGTCAATGACAAGGGATTTGACGGGCGCGGAAATTACACGCTGGGTGTTGCCGAACAGATCATTTTCCCGGAGATTGACATCGACAAGGTATCCAGGATCAACGGGCTCGACATTACTTTTGTCACTTCGGCCCGTAATGACCGGGAAGCCCATGCATTGTTGAAAGAGTTTGGAATTCCTTTTAAAACCAAGTAAATATATGGCAAAAGAATCCATCAAAGCCAGAGAGCTTAAGCGTGCCGAACTGGTTGCAAAATTTGCTGAGAAGCGGAAATCCCTCAAAGAGGCGGGAGATTATATTGCACTCCAGAAACTTCCCAAGAATGCGTCGCCGGTTCGTTTACACAATCGCTGCAAACTGACAGGACGTCCCAAGGGGTACATGCGGATGTTCGGGATTTCCCGTATTAATTTCCGTGAGATGGCCAACAAGGGTCTGATCCCCGGTGTCAAGAAAGCCAGCTGGTAATATTCGTTAGTTCAGAAACACAAACAAAAAACAAAGATAAATGGTTACGGATCCCATTGCAGATTATTTGACGAGAATCAGGAATGCCGTGATGGCGAATCACCGGGTTGTAGAAATTCCCAAATCAAAAATTAAGGAAGAACTTACCCGTATCCTTTTTGAGAAAGGCTATATTTTGAATTACAAAATTGAGAATGAGCCTCATCCCGGCATCATAAAGATTGCCCTCAAATATCACCCTGTAACAAAACTCTCTGCCATCAACACGTTGGTCAGGGTTTCCAAACCGGGTTTGAGAAAATACGTCGACAATGAACATTTACCAAGGGTGCTAAACGGTTTAGGGATTGCAATCCTTTCCACATCAAACGGCATCATCACCGATAAGGAGGCCCGCGCCCAGAAAGTCGGCGGTGAAGTATTATGTTATATCAGTTAATAGCAAGGCACTATGTCAAGAATAGGAAAACTATCTATTACAATTCCTGCCGGTGTACAGATTTCTGTATCTGAAAGCAACCTGGTTACCGTGAAAGGCAGTCTGGGAGAGCTTCATCAGCAGATTGATCCAAAGATCACCTTAAAGATTGAGGGAAATACAGTTACCGTTGAGCGTCATTCCGATGATCGTGATGATCGGTCAAAACACGGCCTTTACCGTGCCTTGATAAATAACATGGTCAAAGGTGTTTCAGAAGGATTTACGACGGTTCAGGAACTGATTGGTGTCGGATACAAAGCATCCGCCAATGGTCAGCTTTTAGAATTGGCGCTGGGTTATTCGCATAATATTCTTATGGAATTGCCCGATATTATCAAAGTACAGACCACTGCGGAGAAAGGTAAGAACAACACCATTATTTTAAAATCGGTCGACAAACAACTTGTGGGACAGGTCGCGGCCAAGATCCGGTCGTTCAGGCGTCCGGAGCCTTATAAGGGCAAAGGGATCAGGTTCCAGGGTGAAGACATCAAGAAGAAGGCCGGGAAATCGGCAGCAGGCAGTTAACAGGTCGTACCTGTATTTAAAGGAAGTACTCCAGAATATAAAAACAAAAATACAATGGCAATTAAAAGTAGAACAGATTACCGGAGGTTCAGGATCAAGAAAAGGATACGCAAGATCGTACAAGGGACTCCTGACAGGCCTCGCATGACTGTTTTCCGGAGCAGCAAGGAGATTTATGTTCAGTTGATCGACGACCTTTCAGGCAAGACGCTGGTGGCGGCCTCCTCATTGGAGAAGGGGCTTGTTGCGCAGAAAGGCACTAAGACTGAGACAGCGAAGATGGTCGGGAAGGTGGTTGCTGAAAAAGCCCGTGAGGCAGGAATCCAGGAAGTTGTTTTTGATCGTAATGGTTATTTATATCATGGCAGGGTAAAGTCCTTGGCTGAAGCGGCCAGGGAAGGAGGCCTCAAATTCTAAGTAAAATATGACGAACGTTAACGTAAAAAGAGTAAAGTCGAGCGAAATCGAGTTTAAAGACCGCCTGGTCAGTATCCAGCGTGTGACGAAAGTCACCAAAGGAGGCCGGACCTTTAGTTTTTCTGCCATTGTTGTGGTGGGGAACGAGAATGGCGTCGTTGGTTACGGACTTGGGAAGGCCAAAGAAGTAACTGCGGCCATCGCGAAAGGTGTGGATGATGCAAAGAAGAATCTGATCAAGGTTCCCATTTTAAAAGGCACGATCCCGCATGAGCAGTTGGGAAAATACAGTGGTGCACTGGTCTATCTTAAGCCTGCCGCTCCCGGTACCGGAGTTATTGCAGGAGGTGCCATGCGTGCCGTGCTTGAAAGTGTCGGCGTGAAGGATGTGCTTGCAAAGTCAAAGGGTTCTTCGAATCCGCACAGTGTGGTGAAGGCCACCATCAATGCCCTGATCCAGATGCGGGATCCTTACACGATCGCCCAGCTCAGGGGAATCGAACTGAATCAGGTTTTTAATGGTTAATTTTAAGTAAAAGGTTTTTTTCAATGGGAAAAATAAAAATAACACAGGTTCGCAGCGGTATCGGACGGCCGTTGCGTCAAAAACGCACCCTGGAGGCGCTGGGATTGAAAAAAATCCGTCATACCGTGGAACATGAGGCAACTCCTCAGATTCTCGGGATGGTCAACAAGGTCAAACATCTGGTTACCGTAGAAGAAGTATAAAAAGTTAAAAGATACTGAAATGGATTTAAGCAATCTGAAACCGGCAAAAGGTTCTGTAAAGAAGGAAAAACGTATCGGAAGAGGTGAAGGCTCGGGCCACGGTGGAACATCCACACGCGGACACAAAGGCGCGAAATCCCGCTCAGGCTATTCCAAAAAGCTGGGTTATGAAGGCGGCCAGATGTCGCTGGTCAGGCGTGTTCCCAAATTTGGTTTTAAGAATTTCAACCGTGTGGAATACAAAGGCATCAACCTGGATGTTTTGCAGCAAATAGCAGAAAAGAAGAATCTTGAGGTGATCACACCCGAGGTTTTCGTTGAAAGCGGTTATGCTTCAAAGAAAGACCTGATCAAGATCCTGGGTCGCGGGGAATTGAAAGCAAAACTTGAGATTACTGCTCATGGCTTCTCGGCAACTGCCAAAAAGGCAATTGAAGAATTAGGTGGAATTGCTCACAAAATTTAAATTTGTTTGAATGAAAAAATTGATTCAAACCTTAAGAAACATTTGGAAGATCGATGATCTCCGAAAGCGGATCATCTTTACCATCGGACTTGTTTTGATTTACCGGCTGGGTTCATACGTGGTACTGCCGGGTGTTGACCCGAGTATGTTGGCGGGTCTCCAGAACCAGACCAAATCGGGCCTTCTGGGATTGCTGAATATGTTCTCGGGCGGGGCGTTTTCAAATGCCTCTATTTTTGCTCTTGGGATCATGCCATATATCTCTGCCTCCATCGTGATGCAGTTGCTGGGCATGGCCATACCCTACTTCCAGAAATTGCAGAAGGAGGGCGAAAGCGGACGAAAGAAAATCAATCAGATGACGCGTTATCTGACTGTTGTTATCCTTATTTTCCAGTCGCCTGCCTACATTGCAAATCTGGCTTCTCAACTTCCTCCGGAAGGGATCATGCCTTTTAACCCGAACGTTACCCACCACTCTGTCTTTTCCTTTTTCGGAATCTCCTCGATCATAATTCTTACTGCCGGATCGATGTTCGTGATGTGGCTTGGCGAGCGTATCACCGATAAAGGAATCGGTAATGGAATTTCTTTGATCATCATGATCGGGATCATTGCCCGGTTACCATTTTCTCTTTTCAGTGAGTTGGTTTCGCGGATGGAACAAAAAGGGGGAGGACTGGTTTTCTTTGTTGTTGAGATTGCATTCCTGGTATTTGTGGTGCTGGTTACCATCCTGTTGGTTCAGGGTACCCGAAAAATTCCGGTACAATATGCCAAGAGGATAGTCGGGAACAAACAATACGGTGGCGTTCGCCAATACATACCACTTAAAGTTAATGCTGCTGGCGTTATGCCTATTATCTTTGCGCAGGCCATTATGTTCCTGCCGTTGACTATTGCGGGTTTTGCCAGCAATGAGACCCTCACGGGATTTGCCAGGGTGTTTACCGATATCAACGGGTTCTGGTACAATTTTGTGTTTTTTATTCTGATCATCTTCTTTACGTATTTTTATACAGCCATCACGGTAAACCCGAACCAAATGGCAGAAGATATGAAAAAGAATGGCGGTTTCATTCCCGGGGTTAAACCTGGCAAGAAGACCGCTGAGTTCATTGATGATGTAATGTCGCGCATTGTACTGCCGGGATCCATCTTTCTGGGATTTGTGGCCATCATGCCGGCTTTGGTCAGGATGGTCGGGATCACTTCTCAGTTTGCACAATTCTACGGCGGCACTTCCTTATTGATCCTCGTCGGAGTTGTGTTGGACACCCTGCAACAGATTGAAAGCCACCTATTGATGCGTCATTACGATGGACTTACGAAATCGGGGAGGATAAAGGGACGTTCTTCATATGCCGTCAGCAGTTAAAAGGTATGTTCGACAAAACAATGACCTTAAAATCGGCGGATGAAATTGAGATACTGAGGGAGAATGCGCTTATAGTAAGCAGAACTTTAGCAGAGGTCGCTAAATATATAAAACCGGGTGTCAGTACGTTGACACTTGATAAAATTGCTGAGGAATATATCCGGGCGGAAGGGGCGGTACCCGGGTTTAAAGGTTACAGAGGATTTCCGGCTACACTGTGTACCTCCATCAACGAAGAGGTTGTGCATGGGATTCCGGGGGAGAGAGTTCTTAAACATGGTGATATAATTTCGATAGACTGAGGATGCCAGAAACATGGTTTTTTCGGGGTTTCAGCCTACACATTTCCTGTAGATATGGTTGTTGACGGAGTGCTAATGTT
>JAQWBQ010000039.1:11124-34147 GCA_028706295.1 Bacteroidales bacterium | reverse complement strand
CGGTCACTTCTCCACAACTAAGGCACGCGTGGTTATATGTTCCTTGTCAGTAGATAATTTCAGGATAAAGACTCCGGGAGCAAGGCCGAGTTTTTTCGAATCAATCTTTTTCACAAACTTACCCCTTGCGAAAGCCTGATCATCGATAAGGGTCGAGATCAGATTACCGGAAATGTCGAATAGCTGAAGGGTAACAGCGGATGGTTCGTTAATCCGGAAAGAAACAAACGAACTTTCAGCAAATGGATTTGGATAGTTCACTATTTGTGCGCGGGTATCCGGATTATGCTCTTCGACGCCGACAATCGTAGGATCAATGATTCCGCAGATCAGGGAGTTCTCCCCGTCATCCATACGGTTCCAGACTGAGTAAACATGATCATCGTATGCCGTAACCCCCAGATAATGTCCGAAAAACACCGTATTGAATGGAATGAAAGGAGTTTCACTGATCCTGGAATTTTTGAACGTATTGCCTCCGTCCTCGGAAACCGCAATATAAACATCAGTTCTGGTATCCGTGTAGTTTCTCCTGTCGAAGAAGACCACCCAGACTTTGCCGGTGACGGGGTCGACCGTCATGGCCGGGAAAAACTGTTGCTTGCCGGGAAGGTCATCGTTGATCCGAATGGGTGATGACCAGGTGATTCCTCCGTCCGTTGATCTGACAATGAACACATCCGCATTGTTGCCCCCATTCCGCTTGTCGGCCCAGGAGATATAAATGTTACCGTTATAAGGCCCGCCGCTTCTGTCACATGCGATGAAGGGAAAAGTGACCCCAAGGTTGACTCCGGGTATGGAATAAATCCAGTCGATATGTGACCCGGCAGTGTTAATATCATTTGTCAACCAGGTTGCCCCCTGATCGGTCGACCGGTCGAACATGAGTCCGGACGGCCCGAACCAGGCAACGTAAATCTCGCCGTTCGGACCGGTTGTGTTATAAGAACCGTGCGCAGAATAATTACCGCCCTGTGCATTTCCTTTCTGATCACTGACCCGCACAGGATCACTCCACGACGCACCCCCGTCGGAACTGTGTGAAAGATATATACAGGATGAGTCATTGGGATTTGAACTGCCCCAATCGTCGAAATAGGTCCATGACAGGTAGATGATATGATTGACCGGATCATAGGAGGCCCACTCCTTATCGACTTCATGAATATTGTCGAATGATGCAAAGGATTCAAAATTCCACGGAGCTGAGATCCCCGGTTTCCGGTGACAAATGATCCTGTTGATTTCATTCGGGAGGTGTATGTAATAAAAACGGCCAAGCGAGTCAACCAACAGTACCGGATCGGCATTTACACCGTATGGAGATGATACGATCTCATGCGTCCACCAAATTCCCCCGTTGGTTGAAACATAGGCATTATCGGGCATGCCGGCAACGAGTATTTCCGATGTGTTTGCCGGATTAATCACGATCGCCGGTTCCGTAGGCAATCCATTGCCGATCGGGGTAGCAATCAACACATTCAGGTGTTGCGCTGGCACCGGAGTGGTTGAAATCAGGAGAAGGATGAAAACTGAAATGACCAGGTCGAACATTTGTCTCATAACTTGTTGATTTACAAAACTCAAATATATCTGAAAAACTAGTTATCCGGAAACATAATCGGCAACAACCGCAACCCGGTCGCTGAGATGAGAGGTAAACCGGCCCAAACGGTTGGTCTGTATTTTTGAACAGACTGCTCTGTTTGACCAGTCTTTACAGGAGTAAACCACCCCTTCTGAGGATTGATCATTAATGAGTTGAAATGGTTTACCAGGATTGGCTAAAGATGTTCATACCTTACGGTTTTCCAAACATAGCAAAAAAAACAAAAAGGATATTTCCACCGTGTCTGACTATATTGTAATTTTATTAAACCTACAAAAAGCTGCTAATTATTTGCTTGCAGTGTTATTATGAGGCATTTTAATAAACAAAACGGAAAGAATATGCTGAACCGCCTGATTGAGAAAATCAAAGAAGACAAAGCAAACTGGGAGAGATTTCAAAATCTGTTTGACGAAAAAGAAATTCACTCAAAAACTATACTCTTGCAGGAAGGAGATACTGCAACGCATCTTCATTTTATTAAAAAGGGATGTTTGCGCATGTGGTTTAATAAAGAGGGAAAAGACATAACATTTCAATTCTTTTTTGAAGGTCAGGCGGTATCTTCAATCGAAAGTTTCATAACCGGGCAGCCCAGCATTTTTACTATTGAAAGCATTGAGCCATCTACAATTGTTTCAATCAGCAGCGGGGACTGGAAACAGATTCTTCAGGCTTTTCCGGAATTAAAAGAAGGATTTCAACAGATGTTGTTTCAAAGATTCCGGAATTATGCACAGCTATTTCTTTCCCGTATTAAAGATACACCCAGGGAACGCTATGAGGATTTGGTGAAAAACCATCCTGAAATTATACAGCGCATTCCACAACATTATATTGCATCGTACCTGGGCATTACGCCTATATCTCTTTCCAGAATAAGGAACAGGAGGTAATTTATTAACAATTGTTATCGTTTTGAATGAATGATCGTATGCAATTTTGCATATAAATGATAACAATACGAAACCATTTTTTTTAAATCGGGAACATACCCGAACGCCCTTTGTCCAATTAAATACACGAAAATGCAAGGCATGTTGGAATTGTCTGGAAAACTGCCCGAACAAAGTTCTTGGTAAAGTCGATTTACCATGGCATAAACATGCAATAATTTTAATACCTGCAAAATGCACAGGTTGTTTTAAATGTGCTCAAATCTGTAAGTTTGAGGCATATACAAGAACATATAAAATGATTGAAAATGATTCAGCGAACTAAATATTTCATTGGTTTTCTTGTAAATAATTTATTGCTCTTATTCGGTATTGCCATGGTGGTATCGGGGTTAGTCCTTCAATTAGGGTTTCATATTGGCAGCGCTCCGGGAAATCACGGCAGAAAGATAGCTTCTCACACGGAAAATGCTGTACAGGTCAGGGAGATTAATCCCGAAACTACCGTTTGGGGGGTATATTATAAAGCCTGGGCAACAACCCACAAAACTGTAATCGTTTCCTTCTCTTTGTTAATGGTATATCATTTTGCAATCCACTGGAAATGGTACAAAGGTGTTATCACCAAACATTTGATCGGAAAAAACAAACAGGTAATGATCCTATCGGTTTTTTATATAATGGTTGCAATCACGGGAATTATTTCCTGGTTCATTGATTTATCGGGCAGCAGCAGTTTCATAAGAATAGGTTTTATGGAAGTTCACGATAAGCTTGCCATAGTTTTGATAATTTACCTTCTTTTACATGTGGTAAAAAGAGCCAAGTGGTTTTCCAAAATTTTGTATCTTTGAAAGCGCTTGAATGTCAATCAAAATGGAGCTATTTCGAAAATATCATTTCCTTTCCGTCGCCTTAATTCTCTTTGCATTTCTTACTTTCTCGGGTTATTCTAATCAAGTATTAACCAAAGTTGAACAAGAGAGAAGCAGCGGTGACATTAAGTTCTCCCTTATTAATACCAATACCTCTGACTATCTTTTACCAAGCTTCGAACGGATTCAAAGTATTCATGTTTTACCGTTGCTAAAGTGCTATTCTGAAGGCCATACCTATTCTGAAATACCAAAAGCATTACTATCTTCTGAAAGAATCCATAATATTCCTTTTATTTCTATTCTCTCCAATTCAAAACCCCTTGAACAGATTTGCAAATTCCAAATCTGATCTCATTCTCGTTTCCCCTGATTCTACTCATTAATTCAAGTATTATTCGATGGTTGTCCCTTTGGATTCAACTATTGGAACAGTATGTTTATAAAAATAAAAAAATGGAAACAAATGATAATTCAAAGCAAAAAGGAACTTTTATCCGTTTCATGGTATTATTCGTTGGTTTTATAGTTGTATTGGTTGCCATCTCATATCTCGCTGCTTCTCTGATGAAATAACCTATTCATTTTAAACCTGAACGAGGGTGTGCAGAAACTTTGGACACCCTCGTTTGTTAACTACTTGTATAATGCTTACCTTTGTGTGACATCATTTTCGAATTGGTAATAAAACAGGGAGGAACCGCTATGGAAATCGATAAAATACTTTTATTCTTAAAAAAATTGAACTCTTCAGGAACCTGAATGATGAAGAATTTAATGAACTGGCTCACAGTGTCAGGGAAAAACAATACGGCACGGGGGATCTTGTGTTTCGTGAAAATGGCCCCCGCGAAGATATCTTCATCATCTATGAAGGAGAGATCGAACTCTTTAAAAGCAATCCTTTCGGGACCGAACTCAGGTTGACTGTGTTTGGCAAGGGCGACTTTTTAGGGGAGGGTTCATGGGCCCATGATTCTCCCCATTCAACATCTGCACGTGCGCTTCAGCCATCAAGGCTTCTTTCGGTCAACAGCGCCTTTTTTAATAAAAGCGCCGACACGACCCTGAAGATATTCTCAAATATCACCAGGATCATGTCAAGAAGGATGCGCAACATCAATTCCCGGATGATCAATCCGGCTGCGCAATATGAATCGGGGAAGACACGCAGGGAACATGATCTTCTTGGGGACCGTGAAGTTCCGTTTGAAGTTTACTACGGCATACAGACCCTCAGGGCTTTGGAGAATTTCAATATCTCAGGCATGTCACTGAGCCTTTTCCCGGCATTGATCGAAGCGTTGGCCATGGTGAAGGAAGCTGCTGCCGAAGCAAATTTCGAGCTTGGGTTGTTGGATCCGGAGATCAGGGATGCCATTGTGGCTGCATGCCGTGAACTTAAAAACGGAATGTATCATAATCATTTTGTGGTAGATATGATCCAGGGAGGGGCCGGGACTTCGACCAACATGAATGCCAATGAAGTCATTGCAAATCGTGCGCTTGAAATCATGGGTCATGAAAAGGGCGATTACCAGTACTGCCATCCGAACAACCATGTAAACCTGTCTCAGTCGACCAACGACGCTTACCCAACTGCCGTTCTGATTGCGTTGATCAACTCCAATAAAAAACTTGTGGTAGTTCTTCAGACACTGATCGATTCTTTCAGAAAAAAGGCTAAAGAGTTTTCCAAGATTATCAAAATGGGAAGAACCCAGCTCCAGGATGCCGTGCCGATGACCCTGGGCCAGGAATTCGGGGCTTATGCCACCACGTTATCGGAGGAAGTTGAAAGGTTAACTCAGAATGCGGAACTATTTCTTGAAGTGAATATGGGAGCAACGGCCATTGGAACCGGGATCAACTCCGAACCCGGATACTCCGAAATGGTGGTTAAACATTTAAAAAGGATCACGGGTCTTGATCTCGTTCTTGCATCCAATCTGGTTGAAGCCACCCAGGATACCGGGGCATACGTGATGTATTCTTCTGCCGTGAAGCGGCTGGCAGTAAAACTGTCGAAGATTTGCAATGACCTGCGACTGCTTTCATCGGGCCCGCGGACAGGACTGCATGAAATCAACCTGCCTCCGATGCAGCCGGGATCCTCCATCATGCCGGGAAAGGTCAATCCCGTTATACCTGAAGTTATGAACCAGGTCGCTTTTAAGGTGATCGGGAATGATCTGACGGTCACCCTGGCTGCAGAAGCAGGTCAGCTCGAACTAAATGTGTTTGAGCCGGTCATTGTCCAAAGCATTTTTGAATCGGTCGAAATGCTTAAAAACGGAATGTACACTTTGAAATACCGGTGTATCGACGGGATCACCGCAAACGAGGAGCACTGCCGGAATATGGTTCACAACAGCATAGGACTGGTTACTGCGCTGAATCCTTTCATCGGCTACGAAAGTTCAAATCAGCTTGCCAAAGAAGCGCTTGAAGGGAACAGAAGCGTGTATGAACTGGTCCTTGAAAAAGGACTTTTAACCAAAGAAGAGCTTGATCAGATCCTGCTTCCAGAGAATATGATTAAACCGAGAAAGATGAAGCTTTGATGAGGTTACTGTATTCTCACAACAAATTGTAAATCTTTTATTTGCAGAGATCTTCACACTGAGGCATCCAATAATCTGACTTTCCCCTGATACAGCATTTGGACAGACCGCTCTCTTTGACCAGTCTTTGCCGGAGTAAACCGACCACCCCTGAGGATTGATCGTCCATAAGTTGAAGTGGTAAACCAGGATTGGCAAAAGATGGTAAAACCGTCCGGTTTTCCAATTTATCGGCAGTAGCAGTGTCATAAGAATAGGTTTTATGGAAGTTCACGATAAGCTTGCCATTGTTTTGACAATTTACCTTCTTTTACATGTGGTAAAAGGAGTCAAGTGGTTTTCCAAAATATGCTGCCTGGAATATTAACTTTTATCCGGAAAGAAAATAAAAATCCTGAATTGAATAAGAAAGCCAATTCAGGATTTTTATGAATGAAGGATGAAGATAAATATGGATTATTTTTTGGGCATCAAATCAAGGTATTCATTTGCTTCCTGCAAGAGCCTTTCATTATCCGAATTCCGGATGGTAGTCTCCTTTTCGTTCGATCTGTTGTTCTCTTTAATGCATATACCATCCGAAAAGTAATACGCCTTGTCAATTTCCTTCTCGATATTTCCCTTCTCATTAATACCCTTGTCGGCAATCAGGGCAAGGATCAACTTGCCTTGTTTAAACGTAAATTCTTCTGTTCTCTTCGTTATTTGTTTATACGGAAGCGTGACGATTTTTACGATCTGGCCATTTTCAGTGAAATACTCAATGATCGACCATTTCTGTTTGATCTGCTCTCTTAATCCTTTTGTTTTAAGAGAAGTTTTCGCAAAGGATTTCAGGTTTGCTTCGATCCTGGAATTTTCAGCCTCGATTACCTTTACGAGGGAATCGACATTCGCTTTGGGAGATTGTGCCGTAACAGAGTCCTTATTAACAGCAGCCTGGGCATTTTCTTTTTGCTCTTTTCCTGTATTATTTGAACCACATGAGAATAAAAAGAAAACAAATCCGATAAATAATAATGTTCTCTTCATATCATTGATTTTTGGAGTTGGTCAAATCATTGGACATTTTTCCGTACAGTAAAAAAATGCAACCGGAATTTCCAAAGATAAGATAAATTGAAAGGAATAGCAATAGTTCTTCCAAGGCCTGTATCTGGAAGCTGCCTGAGGTGATTCAGATCAGTGCCTCAGGAATCCCTGATGGAATCTGTATCCCCGAGATCGTTTCACGATCGGGAGAACGCCTTACCCAGAAATGGGTGATCAGCAGATAGCAAAATAAGAGTATTGTAATTTTCCAGCCTTTTATGCACTTCGTAAATCGTACCCGTCAGGGTGTGTTTTCAATAATTTCATAAAATTATAACCGAAATAAAAAAGAGGGTGACTCAAAAGTTGAGCCATCCTCTTTTATTTAAGCAGGCCCTTCTCTTAATTTAAACTCACAATTTTGAATTTTAAGGGCATGGGGCCACTTGAAATGACAGCCACTAATTTCCTGACCTCGGTCTTTGAAAAGCCACCACCCGTCAAAGAAATCTTTCCGTGTGCGATTTTCTCATTTATCACCGGCGCAGCATAAACGATGTCGTCAACAACAAAGGCAACAGGTTTATTTATATTTCTGGCAGTCATGCTTTCAAATTCCCTCCATTTGTTCTCCTTAAATGTAATACAAAGCGTTGGAAATTTGGGTTCACTAAAATCGGCATGCGCTTCAAGAAGGTTCTCCTTATTTAAAACCATAATGGAGTCAGCCTTCAGACTGACATGCCCCTGAATCAAAAGAATTTCCGATAACATAGCTTTTGATATGGTATCTCCGACGGTGACGACTAATTCAGATTTTGCATCATTCTGTGTGATCTGAACATCATGAATATTCATATATGTTAATCTTTGCATTAGAACCTCTTTCGACTCAGCCAGAAGATTACCTGGGGCGTTCCCGGGAACACTTTGCAATGTAACGACTTGCCTGCTTTTAATGGATGTTTGCGAATTGCAAAGGGGAATAATGTTAATTAATAAAATTCCCAATAAAATATATTTTAAAGTTTTCATAATCATATATTTGAATTGAATAAATAGATAAATTAAGCCATGCATTCTCATGCAATGGGTAAAAAAAAGAAGTTGAGAAAACTAAGTAAGGGAGGGTAAATCATCATTCCCCTGATCCGGAACTTTCTGAGGAGAGAATAAACCAATGATTGGATTATTAGAATGAAATGTACCCTGATGTGAAGTGTTGCAACGTGATATGAGTTTGTTCAGCGTGAGCACGCCGGGTGCATGGCAATCAGGATAAGGATTTTTCGGGCTGAGTTTTTTTAAGCAGAAAAAGTCCGGCCCATGGCTTGAAATCTCAGGCCCGATGATGGCCTGATGGTTGGAAATGTAAAAGTTTGAAATAACAGATTGGTTTGTTTCATTATGTTTATCCTTTTCTCTTTGTAACCAGGAAAAAAAGAAAATCATTAAAACCAGTACAAACAAACCCGACTTGATATTTCTGTTTCCGTCAGCCATAGGACAACAAAGATAAAAAAAATTTACGATTTAACATGATTTACGATTTACGATTGTACAATTGGATTTCGGAGTAACACTTATCATCTAATGGTATGATCTTATATCACTTCATATTGAGATTAACCTGTAACACCAAAATTTGAAAGTAACATTCGTCGATCTGGAATCCATATGTCATTCGTTTTCATTCGTAAATCATGTTCAATCGTAAATTTTAAAAAGACTCTTATTCACATTCAATTGTTAATCAATATAGTAACAAATTACTCTTGAATTTTTTAACAGACTCTTACAGTATGAAAAAGAAAGACTTCGATATATCACTAATAATTAGATCATTATCGAAACAAAAATCTCTTATTTTTGTTAAAGTGAAAATAGACTAAAAGAAAAGTTTTCGAAAGACAAAGGGGGATTTGTCCTACTTGTAAAGAATACTTTGAATAAGAAGAAATGGAAGGTGATCATATTATACCTTGGAAAGATGATGGTAAAACTGGTAGAAGAAAACTGCCAAGTATTATGTAAACATGATAATAGGGTAAAATCTAGTGTTCGGCATGTTCATCAAGAACATATTGATGATGAAATTCCCGGTTTATGAAGCTTGAAGTTTTATATCTCGAAGATACCGCGTACTATTGTTAAAAAATCCATCAAACCCCAGTATTTATTAACAATTTGAGTTTAAAGGAAGACACTAAATACAAGAATATGAACACTTTAAAATCATTTACTCAAAAAGGACATGATCAGAATTGCAATCCGTTTATCATGATGGCTCTGTCCTTTGTACTCCTATTTCCCGGTTACCAGGTTTCAGCCCAGGTAAATACTGCCGCATTGCAGCAGCCGGGTAAGGCAAACTTTCAATCGATCCGACAACACTTCAACGATGTCTGGAAAGGCAGGAAGGTCACCAGGGGCTCCGGATATAATCCCTTCAAGCGCTGGGAATGGTACTGGGAGGCTCGTGTGAACCGTGATGGAACATTTCCCATGAATAACATTGTGGAGCAGGCCTGGAAAAAGTATTCCGACGAACACGCCTTCGATCAATCGGCGGCAGCCGGGAATTGGGTGCCAATGGGTCCCAGTAAACCAGAGAGCCGATATTTCGGTGTGGGACGGATCAACTGCATCGCTTTTCATCCTAATGACAAGAACACTTTCTGGGTCGGTACCCCCTCGGGCGGGTTGTGGAAGACCGAAGATTTCGGAAAATCCTGGAAGCCGAACGCTGCCATGGACAACCAGCCCTCGCTTGGGGTAACCGACATTATCATCGATCCGCTGGATCCGCGTATCATGTTCATTGCTACGGGAGATGGCGATGCTGCCGGAAACGTCGGGGAGATAAACAATTCGGGTGCCGGGGATAATAAAAGTATTGGCGTTCTCAAATCTGTAGACGGTGGTGTCACCTGGCAGAAAACCGGCCTGAACTGGGAACTTAAACAACAATCGCTGATTTCAAGGTTGATCAGGCACCCGGCCGGAAGTGATACCATGTTTGCCGCGACAACTTCCTGTATTTATAAAACCACCGACAAGGGAATAACCTGGGATTACAGTAAATGGGGCTTGTCTTTCAGCGACATTGTGTTCAACCCCGGCAATGCGAAGATCATGTATGCATCAACCAGGTCTGCATCGATTGCCGGTACCAATCCTGAACAATACAGGTGGGGACAGATTTACCGGTCAACGGATGGAGGGGCGACTTGGGATTCAGTGACCCAGTTCACAAATACCACACGGATCAAACTTGCGGTGACACCCCAAAAACCGGACCTCGTGGAGGCAGTCTGTGTTTCGAAATCAGGAGGGTTGGGCGGCATATACCGTTTTAAAGAGACGGGGACTGCATTTACCCTGACCGACACCGTGGTAAAACTGTATAAGAATTGCAGCAATAATTATCTTAATTCCTACCATGATCCAGAGATGCATGATGATTCATGTTCGGGACAGGGCGACTATGACCTTTGTTACCTGATCAATCCTGTGAATGTGAATGAACGCTGGCTGGGAGGCGTCAATGCCTATAAAAGCAGCGACGGCGGAAAAGAGTTCAGTCTTGTAAATTACTGGGCCGACTCAGTTCCCAGGATAGTGGAACAGGTTCATGCCGACAAGCACTGGTTTGCATTTCATCCCCTGCAGCCCGGTATCTTTTTTGAATGCAACGACGGGGGTATCTATTATACCGATAATGGCGGCAAACGCTGGAAGGATATCTCTGCCGGTCTGCAGATAAGCCAGATCTATCGGATAGGTTCCTCCTATATTGAATCCGACGTGGTCATTGCCGGATTTCAGGACAATGGTTCCCAGGTTCGCATGGACTCTGCCAAATGGCACACTCCCGAAACGATCGGGGGCGACGGAATGGGCTGTCTGATCGATTGGCTCGATCCCAATGTAAAATACGCATCCTATTCAAATGGGGTAATTAAACGAACCACCGACGGAACCTGGTCAAAAGCGAATACGAAATCCATCACCGACAGTCTGCCCGGCAAGCAAAGCGGGGCATGGATCACCCCATATGTGATGCACCCACTCGATCCCCAGACACTTTATGCCGGATACCGGAATATTATGAAAACAACCAACCGGGGTGATAAATGGGACTCAATTTCAGTACTTCCCATAATCGCAGGGGATGAAAAATTGAGAGTCCTTGCCATATCAGAGAGTGATCCGAAGGTGATGTGGGCCTCCACGGTTAAGAAACTCTACAAAACCACCAATGAGTGGAAAAACTTCGATTCGATAAGCTACCAGCTCCTGCCAGTCAGTAAAAACATGATCACAGGCATCGCCATCCACCCAGAGAAACCAGGAACCGTATTCGTTACATTCTCAGGATATGATTCAGCAAAGGTATATCGCACCGATAACGGGGGATTAACCTGGAGCAACATTTCAGGGGGCACTTCTCTGCCGAAACTCCCGGTGAACTGTATTGCTTACGAAGAGGATACCAGGGATGCACTCTACATCGGTACCGATGCGGGCGTGTTTTACAAGGACTCACTCATGACTGATTGGATTCCATTCAATAAAAACATGCCCAATGTGATGATTACTGATCTCTCGATTGAATATGGTACCGGGAAGATCAGGGCAGCAACCTTTGGGCGCGGATTGTGGGAATCGGATCTTTATGTGGCGCCGGGATTGAACAAGGTGAACGAAAAGGAGATCCCAAAAGACGGAGGGATTGCCACAGGGGGCGGAGTTTATCAAACCGGGAGCACCGTAACATTGAATGCTACGCCTACAAAAAGTAATTCATTTTTAGGGTGGTACGAAGATGGGGTGAAGGTACACGACGGCACAACCTATACATTCGTAATCCAAAATAACCGCAATCTCATCGCTAAATTCGGATATCCCACGGGCCTGGAGGACAATCTGAGATCCAAAATTAAGCTATTCCCGAACCCAACCAAGGGAGCTCTTGAGATCAGTTTCGCGAAAGGTTTGGGGGATGATCTTCAGAAGTTAACCGTCACCAGCATGCAAGGCAGTATTGTTTATGAATCCTTGACCAAAGCCGAAAATGATCACCTCTCTGTAGATTTATCTGCCAATGTCCAGGGGAATTACATTCTCACGCTATATTTTAACACGGGCAACAAAGTTTCATATACAATGATGCTCGCAAAATAGGGATACCATAATCATCAGCTTTGCTGAGTCAGTACCTTGTGTGGACAGGCAGGACACTGTGACCCCTCTTCGCCGGCGCAATCTGACCACCTCTCCTTGTTGATTGACAAGAAGATATAGTGGTCAACAAATATCGGCAGTGGGTGGTCAGGAACTCCGATTTTTCCACTCCTGAAGTCACATGAGTTAAAACCTGAATTGGTTAACCCATTTAAGCTTCAGATTCAGAAAATCATGGATTTGACTTCACATTTCAAAAGTCAAACGAATCATTATATAAGAAGAAAATGACCAAGTTGGAGACCGAAAGGGAGGTATTAGAAGAACGATTTGCATTTGGGAAGATAAATGAAGAGTTATTCAGAAAGTTTCAATCCAAAATCGAGGGTGAGATCTCAAAACTCAGGGAAAACGACGAAAGTGTACCGATCAGAATTATCTGACCGACAAAGTCAACAGTCCTTTTCGTCTAATAGTAGTATTATCAAGGAGTTCCGAAGATAGTAAAAAAATCTCCGCTGAAAATAGCGAGGAATCCGATTCAGTACCCTGGAGTACCCAATTATCTAACTTTTCCCTGATACAAGATTTTACGAAAGTGGTTGAATTTGTTGACATTATATAGGAATAGAAATAATATCCATGCAAGGATTATAATGAAATGAATCAATTCATCATCCTGTATTCGTTGGGAGTAAAACCGGTGTTCTTCTTAAACATTCGGGTAAAATGTTGAGGATATTTAAACCCTAATTCATAAGCAATATCACTGATGGATTTAGTCGTATCATAGATTTTTTCCTTTGCAATATCAATCAGTTTTAACTGGATATGTTCAAGGGCCGACTTGCCGGTTTCTTTTTTTAACAAATCCCCTAAATAATTGGATGACAAGAATAATCTTTCAGCGCAATAGCTGACCGAAGGTAAGCCCAGTTCAATAGGTTTGTCAGACGAAAAATATTCATCCAGTACTTTTTCAAACCGAACCAATACATCCATATTTACATGGCTGCGTGTATTGAACTGTCGTTCATAAAAACGCTTACAGTAATTAAGGAAAAGTTCCAGATAGGATACTATCAGCGTTTTGCTGTGTGCATCAATTGGATGTTCTAATTCATAAGCGATTTTGTCAAAGCAGTCATTAATAATTGTCCGTTCCCTTGCAGATAGGTGAAGTGCCTCCTTTATTTCATATGAAAAGTAGGTGTAATCCTTTATATGCCTGCCAAGTGATGTCCCATGAATAAGGTCAGGATGAAACAATAATGCATGTCCCTGCGCCTTTTGTTTTTCGCCACTGTTTTCAATTCCATAAACCTGGCCGGGTGCAATAAAGAGTAGAGAACCTTCTTCATAATCATAGGTGTTACAACCATATGTTATATTCCCACATTTCACTTCCTTTAAAAAAATGGCATAAATACCCATTTGCTTTCTGAAAAAGTAAAATGGTTCGATTTGGGAGAAATCAATAACACTGACCAAGGGGTGTAAAGTTTCCTGGCCGATGAAGTTATTGTATTCAGTAATTGTGTTGATTCTTGAAATTTCATTCATAGCACATCTTCAATTTCGATTTGCAAAGTTAAACATCACTTGGCTATAAAATTAGCCTCTGAATGAGATTCCTTAATAATGGTAGGTGATTCAGTAATTGGGGTAATTCCAAAAGTGTTTTTTCTGCGAGTTTTGCATCGTGATTAAAATGATAACTAAAAAGCAAGGAGATACTACTATGATTTTACAGGAAAAGTATACATTATCAAATGGGGTTAATATCCCAAAGCTTGGACTTGGAACATGGTTCATAAGCGATGAGGATGCTATAAAAGCAGTAAAAGATGCCATAGAAATAGGTTACAGACACATCGATACAGCCCAGGCTTATATGAATGAGCATGGAGTTGGAGAAGGTATCAGGAACTGTGGCATTGCCCGAAAAGAACTTTTTGTAACTTCAAAACTGGCAGCCGAAATAAAATCGTACGATTTAGCTGTTGCAGCAATTGACAATTCATTAAAGACAATGGGCTTGGACTATCTTGATATGATGATTATTCACAGCCCTAAGCCTTGGATGGAGTTCCACGAAGAAAATGCGTACCTCGAAGGCAACCTTGAAGCATGGAGAGCACTTGAAGAAGCCTATAAAGCAGGCAAATTGAAAGCAATTGGAGTTTCAAACTTTCAACAACCTGATATCGAAAATATTCTAAAATCGTGCAGTGTAAAGCCAATGGTAAACCAGGTATTGGCGCATATTAGCAATACTCCTGGGAAATTGATTGATTATTGCGAAACAAATGGAATTTTAGTTGAAGCCTATTCGCCCGTTGCCCACGGTGAATTGATGAAAAACCAGGAGGTGTTAAAGATGGCTGAAAAATATGATGTTTCAGTGCCTCAGTTATCTATTCGTTACTGCCTGGAACTTGGTCTGTTGCCTTTACCCAAAACGGCAAATCCGGTTCATATGAAAAATAACGCCAATGTTGATTTTGTAATTTCAGGTGAGGATATGGAAATCCTGAAAAGCATGAAACAAATTGAGAATTATGGAGAAGCCAGCATGTTTCCGGTATACGGAGGCAGGTTAAAGTAATAACTATGGTAAATGATAATATTGGCTCAACAAAAGTGGACTTGAAATGAAAAGCATGAATGTTAAAATTGGCGATAAAGTACTTATGGCAACACTCGCTGATAATTCTTCTGTGGAAGCATTGAAGAATGCCCTTTCCAAAGCTCCGATAACGGTAGATATGCATGACTATGGTAAAATGGAGAAAGTCGGTCCTCTCGGACAGGATTTCCCAAGAAATGATGAATCCATTACAACAGAAGCAGGAGATATAATATTATACCAGGGTAATGCTTTGGTGATTTATTATGCTCCGAATTCGTGGAATTTCACAAGGCTCGGAAAAATAGACAATATTACCCCACCGGAGTTGAAGGGCATACTCGGTAGTGGTAATATTACAGTAACATTGTCATTGCCTCATAATTAAGCCAACATGGTTTTGGAATTGTGCATAATAAGCAGATGAAACATTTTATTTTAACAATTTGTGTGATAATGATTTTTGCGTCATGATTACAAAAAACAATGGTACAATGAAAACAAATGAAATATTCCCGAAAGGACAAAAAGCAACCGAGAACTTTACCGGAGATACATGGGTGCAGATGCTAACTGTTGATGGAAGGAACTTTGATGCAATGAGTTATAATGTGACATTCGCTGCTGGAAGCCGAACGGACTGGCATTCTCATCCGGGTGGACAAATACTTTATTGTATCACAGGAGAAGGGCGTTACCAGGAAAAAGGTAAACCTGCTCAGCGTCTGAAAGTCGGTGATGTGGTTGAAATAAAGCCAGATGTTGTTCATTGGCATGGTGCAGCACCAGACAAAGAATTTGTTCATTTAGGCATCAGCACCCAACTTTCAAAAGGGCCTGCAACCTGGTATGGTGCAGTAACCGATGAAGAATATATGGTGTTGGATAAGTAAAAAATTCAAGGATTTCCTCCAGTACTAGCCGCTTCAATAATTTAAACCTCGTGAATGTAATTACTTAGCAATTCACAAGGTTTCTACTTGAATTAAAATTTCGATTGAATAAAACACCTGGATTGAACATTCATCGCCGGAATTTATAACCAGGTGGTTAAATTGAATAATACTTATCAGAACTTTATCTAACTCATAATGCGGCAATTACACGATAAAAATAAAAACCCCTGTAACCCTGAGATTTACAGGGGTTTTTCCTTTTCAGTACCCTGGAGTACCCAATTATCTAACTTTTACCTAATACATGATTTCACCAAAGTAGTTGATTTTATTGAGGAATTGTCAGATCCAATCGCCGTATAATACCTGTCCGATCCGAACGATATTCAGGGAATTGGTTGTTAGTTAAGAATCCTGTACTCATTCGGGGTATACCCGGTTTCATTCTTGAACAACCGGGTGAAGTGCTGAGGATATTTGAATCCCAGTTCAAATGAAATTTCGCTGATCGATTTGCTGGTATCAAATATCTTTTCTTTGGCAATATTGATCAGTTTTAAATGAATGTACTCCAACGCTGATTTTCCTGTTTCCCTTTTTATCAGATCACCAAAATAATTTGAAGATAAGTGCAGCTTTTCTGCAAAATACCCGACTGAAGGAAGTCCATCCGTTGATGGTTTTTCTGAACTGAAATAATCTTCCAGTTCACTTTCAAATTTCTCTATGATTCCTTTGTTTGGGGTTACGCGTGTCAGAAATTGCCGGTCGTAGAATCGGATACAATAGTCAAGAAACAAATGAATATTACTGACTATCAGTTTTCTGCTGTGTTTATCAATCCGTTGCTCAATTTCGTAGGCTATTTTTGAAAAGCATTCAGTAACAATTTTTCTTTCCCGTTCAGAGATATGCAGTGCTTCATTCGTGTCGTAAGAAAAGAAAGAATAATCCCTGATTGATCTGCCCAGTGAAGTTCCATGAATTAAATCCGGATGAAACAACAATACCCAGCCTTTTCCTTGCTCTCCCGGTTCTCTTCTTGTTATTTGGACGACTTGTCCGGGTGCAATAAATACTAAAGTACCCTCCTGGTAATCATAAGTACCCCTTCCATATCCCAATTCACCGCAAACCAGATCTTTTAAAAAAATAGCATAGATGCCAAAATTCAAATGAGTGTGAGGCCGATCAGAGTTTATTGTCTTTGACAAATCAATAACACTCACCAAGGGATGTAATGTTTCCACATCCACGAGCTTGTTATAGTCAGAAACATTATCCAATTTGAATATCTTGTTCATTTTCGTTTTTTATAAAATGTTCTGTGCAAAATTAACTGTTTCATATAGACTATGTTAATACTGTCCCAAAGAACAGTTAAAATGGTAAGAGAACCCGTAATCCGTATAAGAGTTACCACACTAAATCGCCGGTAATTTGCTGTGCCAAAATGAAAACCCGTAAACATGAAGAAGATAGAATTAAATAATGGTATTTCCATGCCCCTCCTGGGGTTTGGCGTTTATCAGATTGATGACGCAAAGGAATGTGAAAGAAGTGTATCGGATGCTCTGGAAGTTGGTTATCGTTCCATTGATACAGCGGCTGCATATAACAATGAATTGGCTGTTGGCAATGCTATTAAAAACAGTGGGATTCCCCGTAATGACCTTTTTTTAACCACAAAAATCTGGGTATCCGATACAGGATATGAGCGGACGCTACGGGCATTCGAAAGGTCAATAAAAAAGCTTCAAACCGATTATCTGGATTTGTTCCTGATCCATCAGCCTTATGGAGATGTTTATGGTTCATGGCGTGCCATGGAAGAACTGAACAGAAAAGGAATGGTGAAGGCAATAGGTATCAGTAACTTTCAAACAGACAGAGTCATTGATTTGATCATTCACAATACCATAACCCCCGCAGTGAACCAGATCGAAACCCACCCGTTCAACCAACAAATTGAAGCACAAAAATTCTTACAAGAAAACAAGGTTCAGGTCGAATCATGGGGGCCATTTGCGGAAGGTCGTAATAATCTTTTCACAAATGAACTATTGGTCTCGATTGCAAAAAAATATGATAAATCTGTCGCACAGGTAACTTTAAGATGGCTGATCCAGATAGGTATTGTCGTTATCCCCAAGACCGTTCATAAACAACGAATGATCGAGAACTTGTTAGTTTTCGATTTCGAAATAAGCCCTGAAGATATGAGCAAAATAGTCAGATTAGATACGAAAACAAGTTCATTTTTTGATCATCGTGATCCTGAAATGGTCAAACGGTTGAGCGGTTATGTTCTCCCTGAATGAAATAAAGCCAGTAGAATGAGTAAGTGTTTGATTGCATACTATTCCCGGAGGGGGAACAACTATGTGGAAGGTAAAATCATCAATCTTTCCGTTGGGAATACCGAGGTTGTCGCTAAAAAATTACAGGAGCTGACGGGTGCTGATTTATATGAAATTAAAACAGTCATACCATACCCCGAAGATTATTCCAAGACGACAGAAGTAACCCAGAAAGAGCTGAGAAACAATTTGAGACCAGAACTTTCAACAATCCTGCCGAATTTGGTTTCATACGAGTTGATATTTTTAGGTTATCCCAACTGGTGGGGAACCATGCCTATGGCTGTGTTTACTTTTCTTGAATCGTATGATTTCACAGGGAAAACGATAATTCCATTCTGCACCCATGAAGGAAGCGGAATGGGTGAAAGTATAAACGATATCAAACGCATATGTAAGGATACCTCAGTACATTCCGGGTTTTCAATGCGGGGAGGTTCTGTTGGAAATGCAGAGGATTACATCCGAAAATGGTCAATAAATCAACAAATAAAATTAATCAAATGAAAACAAGAAGATTAGGAAATCAGGGGCTTGAAGTCTCTGCATTAGGACTGGGTTGCATGGGTTTGAATTTTTCTTATGGTAAACCCATTGAGAAAAAAGAAGCCATTGCTCTCATAAGGAGAGCAGTAGAACTGGGGATAAACTTTTTCGATACGGCGGAAGTTTATGGCCCCTTCACGAACGAAGAAATAGTCGGCGAAGCCTTAGCGCCTTTTCGAAAAAATGTTGTAATCGCCACAAAATTCGGATTTGATTACCGGAATGGAGCATCCATTGGGTTAAACAGCAAGCCTGACCACATTAAAAAGGCTGTGGAAGGTTCGTTAAAAAGGCTTAAGGTTGATGTTATTGACTTGTTGTATCAACACCGTGTCGATCCGGGTACTCCGATTGAAGATGTTGCAGGAACTGTTAAAGACCTGATTAAACAGGGGAAGGTCAAATATTTTGGACTTTCTGAAGCCAGTGCCAGGACCATCCGTAAAGCTCATGCCGTTCATCCGGTATCAGCAGTTCAGAGTGAATATTCTATGTGGTGGCGGGAACCTGAAACTAAAATCATTGAAACGCTTGAAGAACTGGGAATAGGACTTGTTCCATACAGTCCTCTTGGAAAAGGATTCCTGACCGGTAAGATCGATGAAAATACTGAATTCGAAAAAGGTGATTTTCGCACTACCGTTCCCCGTTTTTCTCATGAGAATCGGATCGCCAACAAACAATTAGTCAATCTTATTGAAACGATTGCTGAAAGGAAAAACGCAACCCCTGCACAGATTGCTCTTGGCTGGTTGCTTTCACAAAAAACCTGGATTGTTCCAATTCCGGGAACAACAAAGCTTTCCCGGCTCGAAGAAAACGCTGGAGCTATAAAAGTCGATCTTTCCCCGGAGGATCTTGCCGGGATCGATACTTTGGCATCGAAAATCAATATTCAGGGACAACGGTATGCTGAATTCAGCCAAAAAATGATTGATGAATAAGCAATTCGTTTAATGCCATTTTTAAACATGAAGAAATATTTGTTAATCTCTGCATTGGCATTATTATGCGCAACGCTAAAAGCACAAGCCCCCTTGGATACCCTCTTTGAAAAAAGATTAAGCGAATTAGAGAATAAAAGCCGGTTAAAGGAACTGGTTGATACCTTTTCAATCCTGGCGGATAAAAAACAGGCTCAAAGCCAAACAATGCTTTTCACCGAAAATGCAACCGTTGAGACATATCAGAATAGCAAGTTGATTTCAAAATTATCGGGCAGAAAGGAAATCGGTGAAGCATTCGAGCGTTTCCTGAAAAATTTTGAAACCGTATACCATTTCAATGGTCAATATACGGTATCAATCACCGGAAACAAAGCTCAAGGCATCCTTTACTGCATGGTATATTTGATAAACACCGAAAACGGGAAGAAAATGAGAACTACCATCGGTGTATTCTACGATGATGAATATGTTTTTGAGAACGGTCATTGGTTGATTTCAAACAGAACCTCGACCTTTGATTGGCAGGATAGAAATGAACTATTTGAGTAGATTAAGGGGAGGTAAACCAGAAAAACCGGCATGTGTAATGATTACGACGATGCCGGGGGAGTGGCAAGGTGTACAAGTGCCTGATAATAAGTGTAAGATCTAAAACGAAAAGTGCAAAGTGCAACTTATTACACTTTGCACCTTGCACTTTGTATTTGGGGGTGTACCCGGAGCCGGAATCGAACCGGCACGAGTGTTACCTCATTGGTTTTTGAGACCAACGCGTCTACCTATTCCGCCATCCGGGCAAATGGGGACTGGTTTTGAAATTGAGCCGCAAAGGTACAAATTCTCTTCCAACTGACAAACATCGTTCTGACGATTGGAAAAGACAAAAGAGCTGGTCCGCCTGTTCATATTTTAATTTGCATCGATTTCTTTAATAAATTATCTTCGCAGCACAAAATCCCCCCCGTTTTATGGCAGCAAAGATTAACATCTTTTCAGGTTCGGCTACCGCGTACCTGGCTGAGAAAATTGCGCAAAGTTATGGTATCGAACTCGGTAAAGTTACAGTGGTTCGGTTTGCCGATGGCGAATTCCAGCCCTCCTACGAAGAAAATATCCGGGGGTCCGATGTCTTCCTGATCCAGTCGACCTATGCTCCCTCCGACAACCTGATGGAACTGCTCATGCTCATTGATGCCGCCCGCAGAGCATCTGCCAAGTCGATCGTGGCTGTTATCCCCTATTTCGGTTATGCCCGCCAGGACCGTAAGGACAAGCCCCGTGTATCGATTGCTTCCAAACTGGTGGCCAACCTGCTTTCGGCAGCCGGCGTACACCGCATCATCGCCCTCGACCTGCATGCAGACCAGATTCAGGGATTCTTCGACGTTCCGGTCGACCACCTCTATGCCTCTTCGGTCTTCATTCCTTACCTCAAATCATTACACCTGCCCGAACTTATATTTGCCTCCCCCGACACCGGCGGAACCCGCAGGGCCGGCTCGTATGCTAAATTCTTCCATACCAACTTCGTCATCTGCTATAAGCACCGGTCAAAACCCAACGAAGTGGCCAAAATGAGACTGGTCGGCGATGTCAAAGGGAAAGATGTAGTACTGCTCGACGATATCGTCGACACCGGCGGGACCCTTTGTAAAGCCGCAGAGATCATCATGCAACAGGGAGCTTCTTCCGTCCGCGCCATGGTGACCCACCCCCTGCTGTCGGGGAAAGCCTATGAAAATATCGAGTCCTCGGCCCTGACTGAACTCGCCGTCACCGATACCATCCCGCTCCATCACGAAAGTCAGAAAATAAAGGTGCTCAGCACGGCCGACCTCTTCGCAGAGGTCATCCGGCGTTTAAAAAGGAAAGAATCCATCTCCTCCCTTTTCCAATTCTGACAATCCCACCATCTGGTTTGATTGGATTGCTGTTTTCGGTTTTCGATTTATACCTCGGAATATAAATTATTGAATATCTACGATTAAACCGGTTGTCGAAATTTATCCCGACTCAGTATAAAAATGTATACCGCTGATTACAAGGATATTTCACTTGCCTTGAGTCTGGTTTTTGTGAAAATGACTTTCCGAAGTAGTAACAGTTGTTGATTTGCATCGGATGTTCGATTTTTTCTTACCTTTGCAGGCCTGAAAAAGCCGGGTATGGCCCGACGGCCTTTAAGGTACCAGCTAACAGGATTTATTTATTAACCAATACTTTTAAAAATGAAAACGGTATCATTGAGCGGTTCTCTTCGTGAGAACGTAGGGAAAAAAGATGCCAAACTGAATCGCAGATCGGGGATGGTTCCCTGTGTGATTTATGGCGGAAAAGAACAGGTTCACTTTGTAGCGGATGAAAAAATGCTGGCTAAGGTCATGCATACTCCCGTCACTTACATCTTCAACCTGAATATCAACGGAAAAGAATACAGCACGATTATCCAGGATGTCCAGTATCACCCGGTAACCGACCGGATGCTGCATGTCGACTTCAAAGAGATCGTTCCGGAAAAGCCGGTTACACTCAGCATTCCCATCAAGATCACGGGAACAGCGCCGGGCGTGCTCCGGGGCGGAAGACTCCTGAAAAAGATGCGTAAACTCGCCATCAAAGCGTTGGTACAGCATCTTCCGGATGATGTGACCGTATCGATCGACAATCTCGAAATCGGTGATTCTATCAAAGTCAGCGATATGAAGGCTGAAAACGTGACCTTCCTCGATCCGGCCAGCAATGTGATCGTGGGCGTACGCACCGCGCGTGCCGTGGTTGAAGAGGCTGCTCCGGGCACGGAAGCCGCTGCCGAAACTGCTCCCGCCGAACCGGAAAAGAAATAATCAGCAGGACCCGCCGGGTTCTTCAATGAGGAGGTGTAGGGCGCGTGGCTTTACACCTTCTTTTTTATTGAGTGAATGCATGATTGCGTGAATAAGTGATTGGGAAATGAAATATCTCATTGTTGGCTTGGGTAACATTGGCGACGAATACGCCGACACCCGTCACAATATCGGATTCCTCGTAGCCGATGCGCTTGCCGGTACGGGAAATGCATCGTTTAAATCAGATCGTCATGCCGCTGTCACAAAAATAACCCTGAAGGGGCGTACCCTGGTGGTGATAAAACCCTCGACCTTTATGAACCTGAGCGGGAAAGCCGTCAGGTATTGGATGCAGAAAGAGGAAATCGCGCTTGAGAATATCCTGGTGATCGTTGATGACCTGGCCCTGCCGCTGGGGGCGCTGCGTATGCGCACCAAAGGCAGCGACGGCGGGCACAACGGACTGATCAGCATCATCGAATATCTGGAATCGACCGATTTTACCCGCATCCGGTTCGGTATCGGTAACGATTTCGCCAAAGGATACCAGATCGATTATGTTCTGGGCAGATGGACCGATGAAGAGACGAAAATCCTGATTCCGAAGGTGAAGGAGGCAGTTGAAATGATTAAAAGTTTTGTGTTGATCGG
>JAQWBQ010000039.1:0-11024 GCA_028706295.1 Bacteroidales bacterium | reverse complement strand
TTACCACCGACTGGTCGCGGGTGAATTGCAGGATGTAGAGACCTGCAGCGATCCGGCCAAAATCGATGGACGACTTCCGGGGAAGATCCCTGACCTCTAAAACCTTCTGTCCTAAATGATCAAATATTGCCAGGTCGAAATGCTCGACCAGGGCATCCACAGTCAGTCGTTCGGTTACGGGTACGGGGTAGGTTTTGATCAGGCTGCCCGGGTCATCCACAGGCTCCGGTTTCCGTTCAAAGGCAAATTCCTTAACGGTAAATGAAAGAGAAGTTACGTTAGCCAGGCTGATCCATCCATACAGGGTATCGTTTGGGCTTATCCTTCTTACAGCTAAAAAATTACCTCCGGGATTTGTATAGAATGAACAAACATTGCATTGAAAACTGTAAACCAGATAGCTGACATATGCGAGATAAGCCGACGGCACCTTACACCAGTTTAACCGTCGGTCGATGGTATCGTTCAAATGCAGGGAAGCGGCCATCAGGCGGGTGTTGTAATTACTGGAATCAAAATAATAACAAGTATCGATATATCCCGCTGCCATTTCCCACCGATCCTTCTCTAAAGGACTTAAGATCAGTCGGGAGTCTCCTGTTCCATTGATATAATCACCCAGTCCGTTAAGATACAGGTCGTACATGTAATCCCCATCGAGGTCAAAATAAAATCCGGCGACCTTGGCAGCAACGGTGTATGGACAACCAACCAGGGTTGTATCGGGGTCAATATCCACGAAATAGTTTTCGGCGGTGTACCGGCCCGCAATCATGCTTTGCGCCGGCAGGTCTGTTAGTACCGCCAGCAGAAACAACCCGGTAAAACAAGCAAACACAGTCATTCTCCGCCAATCAGGAGCACCGTTTCCACCCCTTTTTGATACTTTGAATATTGACATCTGCACTTTGCATTTTGAAATATTTTTCCCCTATTCGCTAATCGCTAATATCTCATCCCTTCTTTGAATTTTGAACTCCCCTTATAACCACCCCATCAGCCAGTAGTAGCCGATCGCAACATATTCGCGCAGGAGTTCGAGTTCATATTCCAGGTAGTTCCAGAATTTATAACGGAGGACCACGTTGTCGCCCACGTCGGGAACATACCGCTTCCCGCCAAGTAATCCTGAGTTGAATGAAAGATCAGTCTCAATGTCCTTCTCAAATGCGGGAAGACCATCGACTTTAAGGAACCCGGCTTTTTTGAAGGTAAGAACGGCACGGTACAGATGCTCGGGAGATGTCACAAGGAGAATGGACAAATAATTGATTGATTGATTGACTGATTGATTGATTGACTGATATTGCATTTTACATTTTGCATTCTGCATCTTGAATTTTCCATCTTGCATTCTGCATTCTGCATTCTGCATCTTGAATCTTGAATTTTGACATTTGAACTTTGTATTTTGAATTCTTGATATCAAAGATTTTACCAGCAGTGCCTCCGCCCTGGTATTGGTTCCGGAGTCTTCGAACAGGATCCGTTCCGGGGCAACTCCCCGCAGGATCAACTCATCTTTCATCCCGTTGATGGAACTTTGGGGATCGGTGGTATCTCCCGGAAGGGCCACTATGACCAGGGAACGGGGGAACCGGTCCGCCGCCTTTGCCGCGTACCAGCAGCGCATGAGTCCCGACTCGCTCGGCATACCTCCGCCGCCCAGCACCACGATATAATCGGGCGGACGATGAATGCCCGCTCTCTTCATTCCCATGTTATAGCGAATCCAGAAAGGCGCCGGGGTCATGGCAAGGATGGCCATGATCAGGGCAACCACGCCGATCGATATCAACAGAATCTTTACAATTTTTTTTAACCTCTTCATTGTTAAGCCTGAGCGGTTTGTCAAAGATAGCGAATTCTTTCCAGTCATCTTTTTCCATAAGTAGAGATAAAATCAGGAAATTATCTGTCAATTATACTCCTGTCACTCGCCGTTGACACTAAATATCTAGTATTGACTCCGGGGAAAAACCAAACCCGTATTTCACTCCATAGGATCGGGAAATAATCAATAGACAATAAATGTATCCGTGAAATCAGCCTGTAAGCAAAAGCGGTATCCCAAGTTGAAAAATCGCTTTATGGATAAATAAACATTCACCCCGGGGTGCCATTCAGAAAAAGAAGACTGTAATGAAGCGCAGAGAAAGCAAATCTTATCCAATTTTTGACCGTACCCTTGCCGAGATCTCATTCACCGGTACACGTTCCTGCTGCATGGTATCGCGGTCGCGGATGGTTACTGTGTCGTCCTGCAGGGTCTGGTGGTCGATGGTGATGGCGAAGGGGGTTCCCAGGGCGTCCATGCGGCGGTAACGGCGGCCGATGGTGTCTTTTTCCTCGTAGAAACACCGGTAGTCGTACTTCAGCACATCCATGATCGCGCGTGCCTTTTCAGGCAGCCCGTCTTTCTTGATAAGCGGGAGAACCGCCACCTTGATGGGCGCAAGGCGGGCCGGTATTCCAAGTACCACCCGTTCGCTGCCGTCGTCGAGTTTTTCTTCCCGGTAGGCCTGGCTGAGCACGGCGAGGAAGGTACGGTCGAGGCCGATGGAGGTTTCAACAACGTACGGGGTAAAGCTTTCATTCGATTCCGTGTCGAAATACTGGATCTTTCGTCCCGAAAATTTCTGGTGGGCGCCCAGGTCGAAATCGGTACGCGAATGGATCCCTTCAATTTCTTTGAAGCCAATGGGAAATTCGAATTCGATGTCGGCCGCGGCGTTGGCGTAATGGGCCAGCTTCTCATGGTTGTGGAAGCGGTATTTCGAGGCAGGGATGCCCAGTGAAAGGTGCCAGTTCATGCGTTCATTCTTCCAGAATTCGTACCATTGAAGCTCTTCGCCAGGTTTGACGAAGAACTGCATCTCCATCTGTTCGAACTCACGCATGCGGAACAGGAATTGCCGCGCCACAATCTCGTTGCGAAACGCTTTCCCGGTCTGGGCGATGCCGAAAGGGATCTTCATGCGGGCCGACTTCTGCACATTCAGGAAGTTGACGAAAATACCCTGGGCCGTTTCCGGGCGCAGAAAAATTTCGTTCGAATCCTCGTTCACGGATCCCATCTGGGTACTAAACATCAGGTTGAACTGCCGTACCTCTGTCCAGTTCTTGGTTCCGGAGATGGGACATACGATGCCGGTCTCTTCGATCAGGGCCTTGACATCGGCCAGGTCGTTACGCTCCAGTGCGGGATAAAAACGGTTCTTGATGGTGTTGATTTTCTCCTGGTATTCCTTCACCCTCGGGTTGGTTTCCCGGTACATTTTTTCATCGAAGGTTTCGCCGAATCTTCCGCGGGCCTTGTCAACCTCCTTCTGTATCTTGTCTTCTATTTTCTGAATGTGATCTTCGATCAGCACATCGGCACGATACCTCTTTTTCGAATCCTTGTTGTCGATCATCGGGTCGTTGAAGGCATCCACATGTCCCGAAGCCTTCCAAACCGTTGGATGCATAAAGATGGCCGCATCGATACCGACGATATTTTCATGGTACTGGGTCATTGATTTCCACCAGTACTCCCTGATGTTGTTCTTGAGCTCCACACCGAAGGGTCCGTAGTCGTAAACAGCGCTCAACCCGTCGTAAATTTCGCTGGATGGAAATACAAACCCGTATTCTTTCGCGTGGGAGATGATTTTTTTAAAGAGTTCTTCGTTTGCAGCCATATCTCTTGTTTTTCAGGGCTGCAAAGGTAGGAAAAGATTTGAATTGGTTGGGTGGGGAGACCCCGACAGGGTCCATTTCAAAAGCCTAATCGTTCCGGATGCAACGGACCGATAAAGCGCTGGGGCGGTACTCCTCGTAACGTGAAACGATGGTATTCCTGAAGCTCAGGTACATGGCTTCGGCGGTTCCCGACGACATCATTTCGGAGGTCCAGTAATACCCGGAACGGTGCTGGTCGTACCATTTCTGGGCCATGTAGTCCAGATATCCGCCGGGATACGCTGTAAATCCGCTGCTGTTCGAAGCTCCCACGTTGGGTATCTGCCAGTCGCGCGAACCGGTCGACTTCATCTTTCCCCCGGCGAGGTTCTCCCCGCCAAGAAAACCGATCAGTGTTTTCAGTTCCAACGCTGTGGGGATATGCCATCCCGCCGGACAAATCCCTTGCGCTCCGGAGGTTTCGACATACTGCATCATCTCATCCCACTGGTACAAACCACCCCAGAGATCGCATTGAATAAAATCGTTCCCGAAACAGTATTTCTCGACGATCCCGTTATTGCCCTGCTTCTGCAGGATCGCCTGGTCAGTCCATTTCCCGATATTCAGGTTTTCCCGCATCCAGCATTGCTTACCAATCATTATCGTGTGATAGATCATTCCGCCATACTCAACACGGCCGCACCCGAGGCTGTCGGCAGTTGAAGTCGTATCATTGGTTTTCGATCCCATATTCGGCTGACTTGCTGAAATCAGGGAGATTCCAAAAAACAGGATTCCGGTAAGCAGATACTTTATTTTCATTTTCAGGGTTATTTTCAGATTGGTTTGATCAAATGTAATACTTTTCTATCGAATCGGAACGAGTTTGTAAATGTGAAATGCTGATTAACCCGATTTAACTGCATCTGAAAAGGAAATGCATTTCTGAACCACAAAGACCAACTGCCAAGGAACATATTGATCTCAGTAAATTCACCCTGGTGGTAGCCGAAGAGAATGACCAGCGTTACCGGCACATCGAAGCAGTGATGAAAAATACAGGAATTAAGTTGCTGTGGGCATGAACGCCTAGATCCATCAGGCCGTCAGTTCCGGTTGCAACGATTATCCCGCCAAGCCGATCGGTTACGGGGAGCTCATGTCGGTTGTGAGGAAGTGGTTATATGTCTGACTGATTCGTGTTCCAATTCTAACCCGGAATTTTCAACAGGAATTCAGTAAACTCTCAGGAACGGGAATTTGTTTTGCTGTATGGAACTCAAATTTCAGGCCCGAAAGATCAACAACAATGGAATTTCCATGATGGGACATTTTCCAGTGAATCTTTCTTGATTTTAGCAGGTGCAGAAAAAGGATGGCTTTTTCAAGTCCGTCGCCCCGTTTGAAATTCACCACCTCATCGGGGAGTGCCAGCCGGTTTCCATCGTAAATCGATTCTCCGGGCCAGGTGTTCATTTCCCGGTAAGCCGTGTCAAAGTCCATCTCCCTGAAATATTCCAGGGCTACCGGATTGCGTTCAAAAACGGCTTTGAGGAAGGGCGTCCAGTTGCATGAATCCATGTATCTGCCTGCGTAAAAGGCAAGGTCGGCGACAACGGATGCCGGTCCTGGAACGCCGGATTGCGTCTGATTCTGGTCAGCCTGTCTTCGGAGTTCCGAGAGCCTGCCGATGATCTCTTCGCGCGACATGGAGGGTTGCAGGAACAGCCTGTCGGATGGAACCGTGTCGGCTTCGCAATCGTGTGAGCCGGAATGATGATGCAATGGTTGACCAATAAAGGTTTTGTTGAGTGAGGGGAGCCGGGGAACGGTATGGACAAATTTTTTGAAGTCCTGAAAGAAATCCGGATGATTTTCCAGCGCTGGAAATTGAGATTTAAGGGCAGAAATGAACCCGGGAAATGGTTTCAGGTTAAATAACGGATCCTCGTGATCGATGTTCAGCCGGTGGTCGAAAGGTTGGAGGGAAAGATCTTCTTCATCCATTTCACAGAACAGTTTTCGACTGGTCTTGTCTCCCAGCCGGTTCTTGCTGCCGTGCTCATATCCGAAAGCCTTTTCCAGCCTGATGTACCGGTGTGTTCCCTGGCAAAGGAAATGAATCTGGAAGAGCTTCTGGTGCCGGCTGTAGTCGCGAAGGAAATTCATGAAGATCTCAAAATCGACACCGGTTTCAAGAAACCGGGTGATCTTGTCGCGGAATTTACCATAGCATTCGCGGCTGATGGTGGCTTCGGGATATATGGCATGAATGTACCCGGAAAGGTGTGACACGTAAGTTACCTGTTCGTTTTCCAGCGCACGGCGCGCCAGTGCGGATAGTTCTGTTCCGTTAAACCACATGGCTTTGGTAACGATCCGGCGGTTGTTGGTGAGAACTCCTTCATCGATCATGATAAAATTCTGGGAATGAAGGGGGGTCCCCATCAGGAAGATCTTTTCCAACGGCACCTCGGCGACCACGAACAGGGCTGCGGCATACAGGCAGGCCAATGAAACGCATTCTCCGGCTCCGGTTTCATATCCCTGCTTGTACCGGAATGCATTCATGGCTTCCACCGTTTCGGTCTTCCAGTAAGGAATGATCTCAGAATCGTACTTGTCGAGCCCGAAATGACGCCGGATGTCCATGTCAAAATAATATTTATCACCTTCGTATCCGAAAAGGGCATTGGAACGTGCCAGCATTTCCATGTCGATAAACTCGCTGAACCGGCCGATCTCGGTTTGTTTATCGGTTAACCCCCAGGTATCGAGATCGAGGTTGAAATTGTAATGATCCATAATGAATTGCTTCACCCGGTGGATCTTTTTCATCGGTCCCATCTTTTTGATCCCGGCAAACCAGGGATCTTGACGCCATTTCCAGATCTCGGGCGACATGATATTTGCCAATACCAGTGCGTGCAGTAATTCCGGGAAGAGGAATATCTCCATATCACTGAGGGTGAAGGCCGAGCTATATTTTTCAAGTGTCTTCTTATCCATAAACAAAATCAGGTATTAGGCATTGGGCGTTGGGAATTTGGGAAAAAGATTCAATTCAAAATTTTCGCATTTTCAAATCCTCAAATCGTTTTCCGTTTTCAATTGTCAATGTCCATTGTCAATTCTTGTCCGCTCTTCGTCCGCCAATTCCCGGTTGCAAAGGTACCAAAAAAAGAAAAAGGCTGTCCGCTTGCACGGAACAGCCTTTCCTTTATCATGTTCAAAGGGTTATTCAACAATGAGTTTGGTGACCTGGTACGTTTCATCCGCATCGATCCGGAGGAAATATACGCCTGCTTTTAAGGTCGAAATATCCAGTTGGGTAGCGCCGTTGAAGGACCTCTTATCGTTTTTAATAACCACGTTACCAAGTGCATTGAGAATGGTGATATCCGCGGTTATATTCTTTGCGGGAATGATTGTGACACTGGAGCGTGCCGGATTCGGGAACAGTCTGAAAAGCTTGTTGTTGGCTTGTTCGGCAATCCCTACGCCGACATCTACGGTCACATTAAATTCGACAGAGTAGGATCCGCCGCCGCAGGAGTTGATTCCCTGGACTTTGATGGTTGCAGGACCGCTGTAAACAGGGTTCCAGGTAGCTGTTCCGGTTGTCGAAACCCCGGTGATCGTACCGGCATTCTGTGGGGTCAGTTCCCAACTGTACGAGGTGGCATACGTTCCGCCGGTGGTGAGGTAGTCGGCTACCGGTGTGGCGCCTGAATAAATCTGTGCCGGGCCTACCGGTGCACCGGGTGCCATCGGAGCTTGAGGGTCAATGGTGATGGAGGCTGATCCGGTCATGGGGCTGGTGCAGAGACCTGCAGCGGCGCTGACCGTGTATGTGCCGGCGCTCATCTGATTCCCGAAGGAGATGGAACTCCCGGTTCCGGGAATCGTTTGGGTAGTGGCCGTTCCGTCAAGGTAAAGGGTATAATTTGCCGTGGTTTGTGAACCGTTCAGCTCAACAGGTAACCCGGTGCCGCCGGTAGCGCAGTAAACACCGCCACCCGAAACGGTAAACGCGGCCGGGCCTTCGGTGATGGTTATATTCAGCGCATTTGACCACAACCCTTCACAGCTTCCGTTGACGCCCTTGACTTTCAAAGTCGCGGATCCGGAGAAATTACTGGTCCAGTTTACCGTAACGTTGGTGCCATTTGGCATGATCGAGCCTGCCGTGTAGGGCAAAAGTTCCCAGTTATAGGTGGTGGCGCCGGTAGCGCCGGTAGTCGTGTAACTGCTGCTACCCGGGTTCATGCAAAGGCTCGTCGGGCCTGTTGGATCGGCGGCCTGTCCCGGATAGGGATTAATGGTCACATTGAGATAGGGCGACCAGGAACTGTTGCCGCAACCATTCAGTGCGCGGACCCGAAGCTGGGCAATCCCGGTGAACACTGCATCCCAGTCAATAATACAATTTGCGCCATTATTGGTGATAACGCCCGCGGAGGCAGGGATCACTTCCCAGGTATATCCGGTGGTATTGGCTACAGGCAGGATAGAATAGGTTTCATTCATCGGATCCTGGCAAAGCCCGTTGTTTCCCTGCGGGGTGCCGGGTGTCGTCGGGATCGCGTTCACGGTAATATATGCCGATTTGGTAAGACTGCCGTACTGGTTGGCCGAAGGATTTGTGGCCACCAGCGTCACATCATAGGTCCCGGCAGTGCTGTAAACGACAGATGGGTTCTGTAAAGTAGAGGTGGCGGGGCTTCCACCGGGGAAAGTCCAATTCCAGTTTGTGGCGCCGACCGACTGATCCGTGTACTGAACCGTGAGCGGGGTACAACCGGTTGTGGGGGTACCGGAATAAGCAACAGGCAGGGGCAGGTAAAGGCCGTTGAGGGGGACTTTCGATCCGTTGTAAATTTCTTTTGTGGTGTTGTCCTGTACGAAGGCGATCAACTCACAATTGTTGGTGATCCAGGTAGGGTCCTTGGTGAATTGAAGGTTGATCACCACCGTATTGCCGGAAGAGAAATTGATGCTCGTGCCGTTGGCATTGGGAACCATGGTCCGTTCCACATCATTGACTTCGGTTTGGTTAAACCAGGTATAGGGAATGTCGGACTCGGTAAGTACGAGATGGGCTCTGAGGTCGGTTCCGGGGACTGTTGCCAGTTTGGTTATGGACAGGGTGATATTGTATAAGTCGCCGGTGTTGGTCCCTGAGATATCGATGGTAAGCGGCGACGGGACGGCATAACGCTGATTGTACATCGGGAGGTAAGTGGGGTAGAGACTTGCAGAAGAGCTTCCACCGACGTGGCTTAAAACACCGTCGAAAAAAGAGGTAGGATACCCGGTAATGCCGTAGTAACCGGTACGGGCTGCAGCATAGGCATTGGAGAACGGGTCGGAGGAAGCCGAATAGTTGTGGTATTCAATCACGCCAACATGGCATCCGTTGGCGAGCAGGTCGGCGGCTCCCATGGCTGCGCCGGGGCAATAGGTACAGGTCACACCCGTACCGATCTCGAGGATCACGATGTTGCGCTGAACCTGGGCCCACGCGAACACCACCGAAAACAACAATGTAACAAGCAGTAACGTTTTTTTCATAATCATAAATTTTTTGGATAAGGATTGCAGAGATGAAAGGAATTTCTCTTCAAAAATAAAAAGATTTTTTGTATGTTTGTCATGAAAATTAAGCACCATGTACTATTCCGGACAAGAAATTATTGACATTGCCGTCAGGATTGAGGAAAACGGCAATGCTTTTTACAAAGCGGCCGCCGAACTGATTCACGACCAATCCGACATCAGGGGATTGTTTTTCGACCTAGCTGAAAAGGAAGTCATGCATATAGCCGTCTTTCAGAAATTAGCCGAAAAATTCGATGCAGAGAGTTTTGATTTCGGAGTTCAGGATGCCACCGATTATATAAACCATCTTGCCGAATCACATATTTTCGGGAAACCTGAAGCAGGCAAGAAACTTGCCGGGTCTATCAAGACCCCGAAAGAGGGACTCGAGATCGCCTATCAATTTGAAAACGACAGCGTTGCTTTTTATACCGAGTTGTTGAAGTTCACCCGGAGCAATTCAAAGGCCCTGGTACAGCAGATCATCGATGAAGAGAAAGAGCATGCAGCAGAAATAAAGCGGTTTCTGTAGTTTTTCTCTCCGCTTATCAAAGAATTCCGTTCAGAAACACCGGGAGCAACCCGATTATGACCAATATCAGGGTCATGAAGATTAAATTGATTCTGTAAGGAGTGTCCGGATTCAACCGGATGCCGGTCGGTTCTTTCAGGTACATGGCGATGATGGGTTTGAAATAATACCCCACGCTGATGGCCGACCCTGCAATGGCGATAATGACCAGCCATAGCCACCCTTCCCCAAGCGCCGTGGCGAACAACAGGTACTTCGCAAAAAAACCTGCCAATGGCGGAATTCCCGTCAACGAAAGGAGGGCAATGGTAAGGCAAAATGCTTCGAGCGGATTTTTCCTGGCCATACCGTTCATCGACGAAAAATAGTCATTCCCATGGGCTTCCCGAACCAGGATCAGAACCCCGAAGGCAAGGATGGTTGCAACTGAATACGACAGGGTGTATAAAAGCAAGGCATTGGCCGAAGAGGAGGCGAATGCAACAATGGCCAGCATCATGTAACCCGAATGACTGATGCTCGAATAGGCCAGCATCCGCTTCAGGTTTGGCTGATATATCCCGGTAAGATTGCCGAGCAGGATGGTCAGTACTGCCAATACCCAAAGGGTTTGTTCCCATATACCGTGAATCCCGTACATGGTCTGCGAAAAAAACCTGAACATTGCCACAATGGAAGCAGTCTTTACCACCGATGCCATGAACGCGGTGAGAAGTGTGGGGGTTCCTTCATAAACATCCGGAGCCCAGAAATGAAAAGGAACGATCGCGATCTTGAAAGCCAGTCCGGCTATGAGCAGAAACAGTCCGGCCCGGAACAGCGGAGGCAAGCCTTCACGGGCATGTTCCGCGACAAAAAGGTAGATCGAGTGAAGATCAAAAGAACCGCTGGAACCATAAATCAGCGCAATCCCGAACAGAAGAAATCCGGATAAAAAAGATCCCAGCAGGAAATATTTTAAGGTTGCCTCATTGGAGGTGATCGCCTCTTTGTGGCTTCCTGCCAGCACGTACAAGGCAATCGACAGGGTTTCGATCCCGAGGAACAAAATGATCAGGTTGCCGAAAGAGGTCATCATCACGGCCCCGACCAGGGCGAAGATCATAACGCCGAAAATATCATCGAGCGGACGCTGAACTCCCTGGTAATAGTGTGCAGCAAAAGAGAAGATCAGGAAACAGGAAAAAATCAGGACAGCGCTGAAGGCAACTGCAACATTGTCGAA
>JAQWBQ010000038.1 GCA_028706295.1 Bacteroidales bacterium | reverse complement strand
TTCGATATCTGGCTAAAATTTTATAATGAGAAACGACCTCACCAAGGATATAGAAACATGGGAAAAACTCCAATAGAAAGGTTCTTAGAGTACAGTAAAAATGTTATGTAAGGAACTTAAGAATACAAACTCCAATAGAAAGGTTCTTAGAGTACAGTAAAAATGTTATGTAAGGAACTTAAGAATACATCGAAGATCATAAGGCTCTGAACAAACGACTGGCCCTGGAACTCAAAGCTACGGTCATCAATTCCGGTTTTGCCGGCTGGGCCTCAAGAGAAACCGAGGCTGTCGAAGAACTGCAAAAGCTCCTGAAAGAAAAGAATGACCTGCAGGAACTCCTGGGTGCGAATACCGGGCAGACAAAGAGCCAGGAAACAACCACAAGTCCGGGCAGCGCTCCATCAGGAACAATCTCCGGCAATACAACAGGGAATGAGTTCACAAAGGAGGATGCAAAGAAAAAGGCAGCGTACCTGCTTGACATCGAGCGCCAGTTGATGGAAGCCCGTGCCCAGGTTCAAAAAGCAGGTCTTGACCGGGAACTTGCCCAGGAAGATGCTCAGTTGCAGGAAAAGCTTCTCAAAATAAAAGGTTCGTCCGCAAAAGAACTGGAGTTGAAAGAACTCCTGACCAGGGCGACCGAACAGCGAAAGCAGGAAATCGTCCAGAAATACGCTGATCAGGAGGCTGACCTTGCTTACAAGACCGAAAAAGCAGCCATAGATGCCAAGATCCAGTCATTTCATGATACGGATCCGCAGTATCTGTCGGCTGTGCTGGAGAGCTTGAGATTGGAAATGGAGTACACCCTTTCCAATGCCAAGCTAACCGAGGAGCAGAAAAAGATCATCAGGCAGACTTACCAATCAAAAGGTGAGACTGCCGTTGGCAAGTTCGATGACAGGGCCATAGGCGAGGAACTGGATTTCCGGGAAAAGCTCAACCAGCTAAAGCTGAAATCTGAAATTGACCTGGCCAATGGAAAGGAACGGATCCAACTCGAGGTCAATGCCAAGTATGCCTCGCTTCTAAGTGACAACCTGGGAAATGAACAGCGGACCAACCAGATCCGCTTACAGATGGCAGAAGAGCTTTCCCAGCGACAGATCGAACTTTCCAAAGAAACTACCCGCCAGGTGGCCAATGATGCCATCTCCCTGGCTCAGGGAGCTGTTGACGGGCTGGCTCAGGTTTTTGCAATGCAGACAGAAGCCGAGAACCAGCAACTTCGCCAGGAGGAAGAGGTCAACAATAAAAAGAAAGAGAGCCTGCAGGCCCAGCTTGATGCCAAACTGATTTCCAAGGCTCAATACGATGCACAGGTTGGGAAAATGGACAAAGACCTGGAAAAGAAACGCAAGAAGATGGAGCATGACCAGGCATTGCGTAACAAGGAGATCGCCATTTTCAATGCCATCATCAGCGTAGCCCAGGCCGTGGCTTCTGCCTTGTCCGCCGGTCCTGGGGTGGGCATCGCGCTCAGTATCATCACAGCGGCGCTGGGTGCCATCCAGATCGGTTACATCCTGAGCCAGAAAGTCCCGGAAGCTGCCAGTGGCCGGTATTCTGTCATAGGTCAGGATGACAATAAACTATACCGGGATGTTCCCCTGGTAAACAAACCAGAAACCGGGTTGTATTCCACCCCGACACTGATCAGTGAGACTGGCCAGGAGATTGTGATCGATCCTAAAACCACCAAAAACCTGATGATCAATTACCCACAGGTCATCGAGGCGATCAACTTTGCCCGGGTGCCACAAAGAGCCGTTGGCAGGTATGCAGAGACACAAACTATAGCTCCCCAACCGGTTAAACCGGTGGTTGATCCGGAATTCACAGCCAGCATCAACCGGCTGAACTCCCTGATCGAGCAGGGGATCCCTGCTTTCATCTCGTTTGATCACCTTCGGGAAACGACCAACCGGGTCAACCAGATCGAAGCCGAAGTTTCCAAATAAATCCATGTTATGCTGTCCATCCTGATCGCAGATCAGCCCCTTGACCTGTCCGAAGATTTTTCAGTGTCGCTGAACCTCAAATCGCCGCTGTTTAACGACGTGGGAGATTATTCCTTCCCGTTTAAGGTTCCCACCACGGCAAGAAATATGTCGATCCTTGGCTGGAAGAACCGGATCGCTTCCATAGCAAGCATATACGAAACCCACGAAGGCAGCTTCCGGTGGAACGGGATCGTGCTATACAGCGGCCAGATCAGGATAAAATCAGCCGGCGAGAAGAACTTTGAAGGCATCCTTTACGTCAACAAGGGCAACTTCAACTATGAGATAAAAAACCTGATGCTCAATAGTATCGACTTGGGGGTGAAAGAATTTACCTCGGATAACCAGGCCATGGATTATTTCAACTGGTCGCTTACCCGTTTCTATCCGGAAGTTGATTTTTCTATGCCGCAGATTACCAACCTCGATTTTTTCGATCCACCGGCGAATACGCCTGAATTGAACGCCTACAACGTGATCTTCCCGGACGGAAAGTTGCACAAAACCACTTCTGACGGTACCAAACGGACCATACTTATCCCGTTCCTTTACCTGAAATATGTATTGAACAAGCTTGCTGAGAACTTCGGTTACCGGCTGGAAGATAAATTCTTCACATCTTGTCCGGAGCTTTCCCGCTTGGTGATCTACCATTCGGTCAACCTTAATGAAGTTTTATTCGGGCTGCAGCAGCTCTATTACAGCCGGTTCGTTCCCAAGGTGAAGGTGAGCGAGTTCATCGCCGGGCTTGAAAAATGGTTCAACTGCAGCTTTCATGTCGATTCCAGGCAGCGGGTGATCCGAATTGTCAGTAACCGTGATGTGTTGCTTCGTTCTGAGTTGGTTAATTTTTCCGGAAATATCCTGTCCATATCCCAGGAGATCCCCGATGAGATCACCGGTTACCGGTTCCTGCTCGGACCCGATTCCGGGGATAAGGTTTACCAGGCACAATTGGATGCCGAGAAGGGGATAACGGATTACATCAGGGGCGCCGTTTCAACCTTTTCGGAGATTCCGCCTTATCCCTTCACCTGGCTTGGAGACATTTACTATGTTGTCGACACCAACTCCTGGTGGCAATTTAGTGTGAACGGGATCACATTTCTTGCCGAGTGGCAGCAATTGCCTAACGGACCTTCACTTACAGACAAATTCTTTTACAAGTGGGGCGATGATAAAAACAAATACGAGACGATCTTCTCCTCGTTGTCGGATAACTTCGGAGTAGTCAGCTGTGGTAATCCGGGAACCGATAAAGACAAGATAACACCCCGTCTGTTCTGGGTCGGAATGACCGGCGGATATGGAACACCCTCCCAGTTAAGAGGACTGGCCAATGACAGTGTTTTTTCCCTAAGATACCCTGGCGCCAACGGTATTTTTAATCTCTACTGGAAAGACTGGGTTGACTGGATCATGACAACCCGTAAGAGCGTCAAGATCGAAAAGCAGATGGATTTCATCGAGCTAAAAAATCTCGATTTCACCAGCCGCTACCGGGTAAACGGAATCAATTACCTGGTGAGTGAGGTGTCGGTCACTCTGACAAAATCCTCGATCAAGTCGGCTCAACTCAAGTGTTTTACCTGTCCCTGATCCTGTCCTTTATTTCTTTTACCGGTCATGGTACTATTGCGCCATGATCGACATCACCGACAGCCCGAGTCTTATTTCCTTTGCAGGCAACCCGGTCATCTTCGACATATGTTCGTCGGATTACCTTATTTCAAATGGGTCGTTTGCCTCATTTGAGATGATCATCACTGGCATCGATGCAACCGAAGGGCATTCGTTCACCCTGAAGTTCGCGGGAAAAACCCTTGTTTTCAAGTCTGCCTGCATTACTGAATTCGATGGGTTGCTGTTCGAGGTCGCCTATTACGGGCAGGATTTCAACGATTTTGCCAATAACATCTACCAGTGCTTCCTTGAAAACTACGATATCCAGAAATTTTACAACGTGTCCCTGGGCCCGGAAGGGGCAGGCGAACGAAAGATAACCTTCAATGCGAAGCTGACCGGATCGGATTACACCATGACACTGGCCAACAACGGCGTTTATGGCATCAACGCCGGGACCAGCATCCCCGGAACCGATGATGTTTACCATGATTTTTTCAGTGTTCTGTGCCTGATCCGGGATGGGTATAACAATATCATCGGTGAAGACCTCAAACCTACCGATTTCATCGGATCTGCGAGGTTTGACATCTCCGATTACCTGCGAGCAAAGTTCTCTGCCTGGAATCTGAACCGCTTCGAGTTTCCCGAACTGGAAGGGAATGTCCGTGTGCATGGCTGGGAGTACCTTCTCAAATACCGTGTCTCCTTTGCCGAAAGCATCGCCGGCCATGTCAGGGGTCTTCAGTCAACCGGGTGGAAATATGCTTTGGCCGGGGGACTGAACCGTGAACTTCTGACCTGCCTTAATGAGAGATACCTGGATTATTTTTCAACTGAAACGAATAAATACAAGTTCCTGACCTGGCTCCCGACAACGAAGAATTCCCGCAGCGGGGTCATGGAAAAACTGTTCTTCCTTTTCCAGGACAATCCATCAGACATCCAATACCGTCTTGTGGTGATCGTAAACTTTAACGATGGAAGCCATAAGCTCATCAACGCAACGAGTATGGTCGCTTATACTCCATATTCGGTTGCTGAATTCAAGGTAGGATATGATCATCTGAACCTGGTTAATGCTACCTATGGGAAAACAGTTAAATCCTGGGAGGTGGTGCTGATGGATTCAGATGACGAGTACCTGTCTGAGCGACGCATCTTCATTAATGATACCCGTGTGTTCGAAAACGAAAAGGTCTTCTTCTACCGGAATTCCTTTTCGGCATACGACACATTCAGATTCCTTGGAAAGTCAGAACTCAACCTGGAGTACGAACGATGGGCCGGGATTAACATCCTTGAGGAGAAATATTCATTCTTCAATGCTCCTTCCAGGCAATTCGGCGTGAAAGAGACTGAAATCTGTAAAGCAAACTCCGGCTGGATTTCACTGACAGAAAAGAATTGCCTTAGGGAGCTTCTTTTATCGATAGAGGCTTATGAACAGATCGGAGCGGAACTCTTTAAGATCTTAGTCAGGACGGTAAAAGTGACCCCGTTCCTCAAGGACGGCGAATATCTCTACAACCTTGAAATCGAGTATGAACGGGCATATCAGAATTCGTTTTTCTCCCTGCATACACCCGATAGCTCCGCAAACCCGGTCATTCCGCCTGAAGCGCTGACCTGGGATAACATCGACGTAAGCTTCGACAGTGTGGAAATAACATTTGACCAGGTAACATTTTAGAAATGTCAAGACAAGAGATAAACCTTGGTATTGTCCCGGGTGACAAAAGGGGCGACAAACTCCGTGTAGGTGGTAAAAAGATCAACGAGAACTTCACTGAACTTTACGACCTTCTCTTTAATATCCAGACTTCGCCAGTCATTGCCGGTTACCATCTGCTCACCTATGAAGAATGCAACCGGCTTGCAGGCATCCAGGTGATCATACCCGCTCCTGGTTTGGGCAAGATCATCGAACTTATCTCAATGATCGCCAGGATCACCCCGATGGCGCCTCCTGTTGGTGGACTACAGATAAATTTCAGCCAAACATTGAACGTAACCACCGATGGCGATACCGAGACTCAGGACTGGGGCTTTTTCCCGGCTGATTTTATCATGTCTCAGGTTCAGACAATCCGGCGGATGACCCCCATTTTTTCAACGCAAATTTTCTCAAATACTCCTGTTTACATATGCCTTTCGGGAGGAGAAAACCCAAAGTCGGGCAGCTCCCAGATAGAGCTTTACTATCTCTATCGGATCATTGATGATTCAGGCGCCGTCGGACCCGGGGATGGAAGTGTTGCATTCACCGGTCAGGTTGTTCAATCTTTCATAAATCAGAGCGAGATTACGATTGAACACAACCTTCATAAGTATCCAATGGTCGTTGTGATCGATACAACCGGTAGGGAATTGATCTCTGAGATTACCCATGAATCGACCGACAAGATGATCATCCGTCTTAACCCGGCTGCAAGTGGAAAGTTGATTTACAGTTAATTATATTTATTAATCCAAAAACAGAAAACCATGGCAAAAAAAGTTCTCGTCCCTCTGGACTTAAACAAAAATGAACTGCAGAATGTTGCAATTCAGAATCTGGCCACCGCCCCGGCAAATCCGGTCAAAGGCCAGAAGTATTTCGATACCTCCGACAACATCATGAAGTACTGGAATGGTACAGCATGGGTCAAATCGGTAGATCCCGCTGCAATTGATCACAATTCGCTGGTCAATCGGGGAACCAACACCCATGCAGCTATTGACACCCACCTGGCATCGACCTCAAACCCGCACTCGACGACTAAGTCTCAGGTCGGGCTGGGCAATGTCGATAATATCCAGCAAATGCCGCTTTCGTATCTGGACACCGATGGCACGCTGAGCTCCAATTCAGATGCCAGGGTGGCCAGCCAGAAAGCTACCAAGACCTATGTTGACGGTCAAATCGCCAACATCCAGGGGCAGATCACTGCCGGGATGGTCTACAAGGGCACCTTTGACGGAAACCAGACCCTCGCAGCCCAGGGGATTACCACTATGCAGAAGGGATGGTTCTGGAAAGTGACCGTTGCAGGTACTGTCTCGGGGGTGAACACTCCTTCGAACACGGGTGTTAATATCGGCGATATGGTGATCGCCAACGTGACCAAGAGTTCCGGTATCACTGCGTCTGATTTCGACGGTGTTGACAACACGGAAAGCGCTGACCTGGTCAAGCTGGCTGCCACCCAGACTCTTATCAACAAGACAATCGATGCAGATCATAATACCATCACCAACATCGAGACCACTGATTTTAAATCCGGCGTTATTGATGCGGATAGCACCCTTTCAGCTAACAGCGATACCAGAATTGCTACCCAGAAAGCGACCAAAGCCTATGTTGATACCAAAACGACCGGGCGTACCAGGAAGTACGTCGGAACCATTACGGCATCTACAACCGGAACCATTACGGAAGATACGCATGGTTGCGGGACTGACGTAGTCGTTATGGTTTACGAAAACATCGACACGTTTCGTTATGCAGTGGAAGCGGATATCTCGGTCAACGAATCAGGGGATGTAAGCTGGACTTCAGCAACCTCGCTTACCGGCCAGATTGTTATCATAGGATAAACCTTGAAACATTGCTATGCCAGTATTCAAGACTAATCTTGACATCCAGCAGAACCAACTGCTTAATGCCGTCCTTCACCGGCTACGGGATTTGCCCTCAAATCCTGTAGCCGGACAAATTTATTTCAATGAAGGCGAAGGCCTTGCTTATCTTTTTGATGGTCAGTCCTGGATTCCCTGGGGATTTTATTCAGGCGGTGGAGAAGGAGGGATTAAGAAATTTACGATGAATATCACCAATCCGATCGTCGGAACATCCTTTTTAATGGTCCGGTTATTCGAGGAGCTAATTGCAATGAGAGTTGATGCTCATTTCAACAGCGATACAAATGTGTTTTTCAACATTGATTGCCGGATGGAAGTCAATGAACCCGGAATTAACCTGAACACGCTTAACATGAAGGCCTCATATAATGGCAACGAGTATTCGGCCATCGACAGTCCCAGCTTATATAAAGATCACTGGTTATGTCTGACAATAGCTTCAGATGAAGGAGAAATACCGCCTGAAAGCGATCCTGTGGAATCGCCAAACGGAATAATTTTCACTGGCGAAGAAGAAATTCCGGCAGTCGTTGAAGGGGAGGGTGAACTGTCAGGGGTTTTAACCGTGGTACTTACCTGTGGGGTTGAAAAACAGAAGTTGTATTAAGAAAAGAATGGATGATCCTTTGGGGGAAGGAGCGAGGTCAGGCAGTTTATCACTACCATCCTCAATCCTTCTTCCAGGTCGGGAGCTATCATTATTAGGCTTTACGAAGACGTTATTGGTGTAAGGGTTGACGCCTATTTCAGCACTGTCAACACGGTTTATTTCAACATTGATATCAGGGAAATATCAACAAGGCCGGCACTATTATTACTAACAGGCCAATGACAGCCACTAACGACAGCAATGAATACACAACCATTGATCGTCCCTGGCTGAAGAAGGATGACTGGCTTTATTTGAGTATTGCTTCTGGTTCTCCAGAGGCTGGTGCCTCCTTGAAGGAGAGACAACCGGTACAACCGAAGGTGCCGGAACTGAATCGCCGGCTGGTGATGGAGAAGTACTTGGTGTTTTGACTGTTGTTCTTACATGCGAAACTTTATAAACCTGACGATATTTGTTTCTATTCTAATTTTGATTTCTTAAAGATTGATATTTTGGATTATTTTTACAATGAAATTTTATAAGATATCCTCAATGTAATCATTTATCCCCATGTTAAGGCTAAATGATTGGGAATCACAACTCAATCAGAAATTATCATGGAATCATTCAATCTGAATGCAACCCAGTTGAAATTAAAAGGGCCTTCTATTGATCAAATAAAAGTTCATAATCAATGGGCTGCAACTGCATTGGACCTTTACCATAAAGATTCAAATGCAATAATTGAGTTTAATATCGAAGGGGAAGTGATTAATGCCAATCTAGCCTGGGATTCCAACTTTTCAAAAGCTGCCATGAAAGAGGAAAAGGATATGGCAAACCATGGAGGCGTTGCCTTGGCTTGGTTTGTTATGTCTGTTCTCCAGGATTTTAATTATGTCGAACAGACAGAAATCGGAGAAGGTGTTGACTACCGGTTTAGAGAAGACGAACCCTCGGATGATGAATTAAATTTTTTGGACGATTATCATTATGTTGAAGTATCCGGGATCCTTAATGAATCTAGAACAAACACCCTAAAAGGTAGAATTAAAGAGAAGCATGATCAAATTGTTAGGGGTTGTCAAAGAGATAAACCGTCTTCTGTGATTGTTACCCTATTTAGTCAGCCAAAAACCGTAAAGGAAATTCATAAATGAAACCGAAGTTACTCCACCAAGAGGCAATGGAATATTCCTTCAGGGCAAAACAGGCTTTGGAGCAAGGAAAGCCATCTTCTGCATTTGAACTTTATATACAGGCTGCGAAACTTGAAAGTCAGGTAGCAGAATTCTATTTTGATAAACCTGAACTTGAGCCTACTCGTAGTTTTTTAATTAGGAGTGCGGCATTTTTAAATATTAAAGCTGGCCAGATTGAAGATGCCAAGCGATTTATTTTTTATGGGTTGTTAAATATAAAAGACATTCAAATAAAAGAGCAACTGAATGATGCTTTAGAACTTGCAGTTTCATTAGGCACGTTACCCACCGATGAAGCATCTCGGGAATATAATTATATTAACTTACTGAGACAGCGCAGTATACATTATGTACTTGAACCTGCAAATTTAGCTTTTGGATATTCGGTCAGTTTAGAAATGATTAAAGATTTCTCTGAAAGTTACTTGAAGTCGTTGAAAGCATTCGCAATATCGAAATTTAACAAGGTTGTGACCGCTGGCCAAAAGATCGAAAAAGAATTTATCAAGGAGATTGAAAAAATAGTAAATCCATTAGTAACCAGTTCTGCTTATGGTAGTTTCAAATTCTCAATAGCAAATGATTTTTTGTTAAGAGAAGGTGAATCAGAAGACGTTGTAAACCTAAAGGCAAATGTTGTTTCTAAATATCACAACGAGATTTTTGTAAATCCATTAACCGACAGTGATATCGAGGTAATTAAAAAGGATTTCTCCGAAGAAGATGTCAATGAGATTTTTAGACCACTCACAAAAATCAAAGCAAATAGTTCGCCATATAAAATCGGATATTATGATCCTGAAGATTTAAAGAAAAAGTATGTAGGTAGAATAATTAACAAGCAGAAACAAAAATTATTAACAGTCAAACCCATAACACAAGAAGATATTGGGGAACTTGAGAGTTCAATAATTCATATTAGAAGTTCAGCTGATGGAAAGGTCCATAAAACTACCATCCGTAAAGAAGAAATGAAACGAGCTGAGTTTGATATTGATACTATTCAAATAGAGCCTAAAGATTTTGCCCCGCTTATTCTCACGGAGAAAATTTTACTTAATGTTCTTTTTACTTCAGATACTGGGTTTACCATTACATTCCAAGATTTCAGAGTAGATTACACTGATATCGAGTTTGAAAAAACATTAAGAGCATTTTACAATGTTTTTTATCTTAAAGTTAAGCGTTTAGCCAGTACTACGGAGAAGACAGAAGAAGAACAAAGAGATTGGGATATTGTCAAAAAAATTATAGGGAATCCTGAAGTTTTAAAAGATTAATTCCAATTTGATAGATCAATTTTTTCTTGACTCCTTGAATTCTAAAGAAAAAATGGATGATCCTTCAACTTCTCCGCAGTTTCCAGCTTTGTTACTCTGATATATTTAAGAAAAGACTCAGTAGTCTTGTGACCCGTCACCTGCATGATATCCCGCATCGGGATTCCTGTCAGATAGGCATTTGTGGCAAATGACCTCCTGGCTGTATGAGTTCTGATCTGTAGCCATTTCTTAGGATTCCCATTTCCGATCTTTTTGTCAGATGCTATTTCACCGATCCACCGTAAGGCTTCATTAGTTTTCTGCAGGGTTGGAACATCTATTCTCCCATATCTTTCAAGAATTTCCAGAACAAGCGGCTTAACAGGTATGATGACCGGTTCATTTGTTTTCTGGGTCCGAACATAAAGCTTGTTCTCATGGATGTTCTCAAATGTGACTTTGTCCCAATCTGAATGCCTCAGGCCGGTGAAGCAATTGAGGATAAAGATGTCGCGGATTTTTCTTTTGCCCGGGTTGTCGATCTGCATCTCGTATAATGCCTGGATTTCAAAGAGGGTCAGGTAAACCGTATCGACATCTTCCTTGATAACCTTGAATTCACGCTTGTGATGTTCCTGGTTTGTCGTCAGGTTATCTTCAATGGCTTCATTCATCAATCTCTTAACCCTTTTAATATGAGCTCCGATAGTATTCGGCTTCAGTCCCTGGGCCGCCAGGTAATCAGTAAACTTCAGGTAAAAGTCTTTCCCGATTGTATCAAAGTCAACCCTAAAACCGGATTTTGTCTGAAAGCCCTCCAGGTGCATCTTTAACCCGTTGTAGTGGCGGAGATGCGACGGATTGAATTTGCTTTTGTAACGTTCCTGAAATATCGAGATGAAGGAGAGCAGAGTTACCTTTGAAGGCACCTTTTCTTCCTTCCTGCCGGTATAAACCCTGAACGCATCCCTTATCTGTTCTGCTTTCTTGTCAACATCCTCTTTACTGATAGATAGTCCTTTAGGAAAAAACTCGTCATATTTATCCAGCAAAAAACCTGCAATTTTTCTCAATTTGCTGTTTTTTTCGGCAAAATCTTTATAAGGCTTCGCTTTTTGTTCCTCATCGTCCCAGGCTTTGGTAGGGACCGAAATGCCTGATGATAGTCTCAGCCGTTTCTGGTTGAAGGTAAATGTAATAAGGATCAATGTTTTACCATTTGTTTCCTTGTGCTGATAGAAGGTTACGGATGCCATATGCCACTGGGTTAAAAAATTTGCCTAACAAAATTAGCGTTAGGCAAATTCTTAGGCAAATTTATCGTAAAAAGTTATTAACCGGCTGTAAAAGGCTGTAAACAGAAGATAAAAAAAACCAGCGTTTCCGCTGGTTTCCGATGTTTTGGCCTCTGTGTCAGGAGACGCTTCGTGATCCGCCTGGGATTCGAACCCAGGACCCCCGCCTTAAAAGGGCGATGCTCTACCTGCTGAGCTAGCGAATCAATTCTTGATTTGAGGGCGCAAAGGTACGCTTTTTTTTTAAAGAACCAATATCTGTGGAAAAAAACAGACCCGCACGGCATCTGCTACGGTTGTTCCGGATCACCGTGTATTGCAAGCCAGATGCATTCGGGATCGCTGGTGGTGTAAACAACGCGGTGTCGCAAATGAGCCGGCAACATCACGTAATCACCTGCCTTCATCGTGAAGGGTTCCAAACCCTCTGGTTCAAGAATCGCCTCCCCCTGTACGACCATCACCCACTCATCCCAACCCTGGTCGTACCAGGTTCCCTCCGGCGTTGTCTGCCCTTTGCTGATGATCCGCTCCACCCTGAACCCGGCGCCCTTCATCAGTTCTTCAAAAACTTCTCCACCCGTGGAAGAGATCCCGGTCAGGTCAAAAATGTTGCCAAAAGGATTTTCTGTTGTCTGCATTCTGGTTTTCAAGTGTGACTGATCCAATATTGCATGGGTCCCCTGGATTACCCCTCATTATCATTCGCGTTTTGTGTGACCTGTTGCAAATGAATTTTTCAGAAAAGTAAAATATCCGGATCTCCTTTCCCGTGACGTACCACAACCGGGGTTTCGCCGGAACAATCGATGATGGTCGAAGGAATGTTCCCGCAGTGACCCGAATCAACCACGATATCGACCAACTTGTGAAACTTTTCATATATAAATTCAGGGTCTGTCAGATAATCGATCACTTCATCCTCATGGTGGATCGAGGTGGTCATAATGGGATTCCCGAGCCGTTCCACGATCTGAACGGGCACCTTGTGATCCGGAATACGGATACCTACTGTTTTTTTCCTGCTTTGAAAAAAATGAGGCACTTCGTTGTTGGCGTTTAATATGAACGTGTATGGCCCCGGAAGCGCCCGGCGCATCATTTTGAAGACCGGGTTGGGAATGGGCCGGGAATAGCCCGATAACTGACTGAAATCACTGCAGATGAAAGAAAAATTGGCCTTTTCACGCCGGATGCCCTTGATCTGCGCCACCCGGTCGACCGCTTTGATCCGGGTAATATCACAACCCAGTCCATAAACGGTATCGGTAGGATATATGATGACGCCGCCCTGATGCAGGCAATCGACAATGATCTTCAGCTGCCGCTCTCCAGGATTGTCGGGATGGATTCGTAAAAGCATAAAACCTTGCGATTGACTATTTACGATTTATGCATCATGAATGAAAATCTTTAAATCCTCATTCGTCAATTGTAAATCGTAAATAAAAAGGGGTAAGCCCCTTATATCGCACCGCTCAACCGCCGTACCCTTGCTTCCTTCCGAACCTGGGGGAGTTAAACAGGAGCTGGTCGTATAAGACTTACCCCGGTGCAAAAGTAGGACATTCACCCGACCCATGCAAATATTTTATTTGATAAGGGCCTTGACGGTGTAACAAATTCCATGTTCAGTGTCTCTTCATTTGTTAAGTTTTTTAAATTTGCACTAACCAAAAACAAAACCCATGAAAACATCTTTTCCAATGATCCTTAAAAATGGTTGGATATATGGCCTGATCCTGGCAGCAATATCCATCGTTTTCTCCCTCCTGATGTACATATTCAACGTGAATATGTTTACCATCAGCTTTGGGATTATCTCATTCCTGGTATTCGTGGTTGCCATTCCGGTCACCATCGGAATCCTGGGCGGTAACAGCCTTCGCCTTAAATTTGCCCCCGAACGCCAGATCTCTTATCTTGATGCCGTTCTCTCCTGTCTGGTAATTTTCCTGATTGGATTTCTGCTGTCAAACCTCTATTCCTACATTTTTAACAATTTTATCGATCCCGAATTCATGAAGCAACAGGTTGCCAAAATGACGGAGATGCTTCAAAATTATAATTTGCCTCAGGAAAAGATTGATGAGTCGATAGCCAAAGTAGAAGCCAGCAACAACATCGGAAAACAAATTTTAAATTCATTGATTATCAGCGCTGTGCTGTCGCTGTTGGTCGGATTGGTGATCCGTAAAAAAGATAAGGTTGAAGAAAAAATGATCTGATCTGATGGATATCTCGATTGTCATCCCGTTGCTTAATGAAGAGGAATCACTGCCTGAACTCACAGCCTGGATCGACAGGGTACTCAAACTGCATGGTTTCAGCTATGAGATCATCTTTGTGGATGACGGCAGCAATGACCATTCCTGGCAGGTAATCTGCCGGCTGCGGGATGACAATCCTGCCATCAAGGGTATAAAATTCAGAAGGAACTACGGGAAAGCGGCAGCCCTGAACGTGGGATTTGCCGCTGCCAACGGCAACGTGGTATTCACCATGGATGCCGACCTTCAGGATAGTCCCGATGAATTGCCCGATATGTACCGGATGATTATGGAGGAGGGATATGATCTGGTATCCGGGTGGAAGAAAAAACGACATGACCCGCCCTCCAAGACCATTCCGACAAAGTTTTATAACTGGTCGGCGCGAAGCATGTCGGGAATCAAACTGCACGATTTCAACTGCGGACTGAAAGCCTATCGGAACGCGGTGGTCAAAAGCATAGAAGTTTATGGCGAAATGCATCGCTACATCCCCTTCCTGGCCAAATGGGCCGGATTCAGGAAAATAGGGGAGAAGGTGGTTCACCATCAGAAACGGAAATTCGGGAAAACGAAATATGGCCTCGACCGGTTTTATAAAGGCTACCTCGACCTGGTCACCATTACCTTCACCTCCCGGTTCGCGAAACGACCCATGCACTTCTTTGGATTATGGGGAACACTGCTCTTCATGGCAGGATTTTTCATAGCCGGTTATCTTACCTATGAAAAGTTTTTCAATCTGGCTTTCAAGATGACTGAACGCCCGCTCTTCTATTTTGGTTTACTTTCCATGATTCTGGGAACACAACTCTTTGTAGCCGGGTTCCTCGGTGAGCTGATCTCACGGAACTCTACCGACAGAAATAATTACATCATTGAGACCAACCTCGGTCTTGATTCATGATTGTTTAAACTGGACCTATGGAAATAGCCCGCCGCATTGCGTTCCTGAAGACCGTTTCGATTTTTTCAGAAACACCCGATGAAGTCTTAAAGCAGATTGCCGATCACCTCATCGAAATGGAGGTCAGTGAGGGCGATCACATCGTACTCAAGGGTGAACTTGGCGATGCCATGTACATCATTGTCGATGGCCGGGTTAAAGTTCATGATGCCGAATACATCTTCTCGGTGCTGAAAACAAGGGATGTCTTCGGTAAGTATTACCTGCTCGACAAGAAAGAACGCTCCGCAACAGTCACCGCGCTCTCGCACACCTTTTTATACCGGTTCAACCAGGATCTGTTTTACCGGATCACCCGGACCGAGAACACCATTATCCGGGGAGTCCTGAAAGCGCTCGTTCGCCGGTTGCGCGACATGAATATTGCCGAGGAACAACTGGCAGCTCAGAATCATGAGATCGTCCGTCAGAAAGAGGAACTTGAAAAACAGAAACGGGAACTGATCGAACTCAACGCGACGAAGGACAAGTTTTTCTCCATTATCGCCCACGACCTCCGTAGTCCGATAACCACCCTCATTTCGCTTGCAGAGGTTTTAAGAACCGACATCGACCTGATTACTGTTGATGAAACCCATGAAATCCTTACCAGCCTCCATTCGCTATCGCGAAATTACCTGAAACTGCTCGACAACCTGCTGCAATGGGCCCGGATCCAGACAGGCAGGATGGTAGCCGACCCGCAGCCATTTGATCTGATCACCATCATCAACGAAGTAATCGATTTTTACAAGGTCACCGCTGCCGAAAAACGGGTGAACCTTGTTTCCCGGGTCTCCGGAACCCTTACCGTGATTGCCGATCACAACATGATCAAGACTGTTTTACGGAATCTCATCTCCAACGCGCTGAAATATACGGCCATGGATGGAACCGTGACCATCGCAACCGGGCGTGAACCCGGGTTCGCAACCGTAATCGTGAGCGATACCGGCCTCGGGATGACTCCCACGGCGATCGAAAGCCTTTTCAAGCTCGAAAAGACCTTTTCGACTGCAGGAACCGCAAATGAAAAAGGTACCGGGCTGGGATTGATCCTCTGTAAGGAATTTGTCGAGAAAAACGGGGGAACAATATCCGTTGAAAGTGAATTTGGCCAGGGTTCAACTTTCAGCTTCACGGTGCCTTTTCGGGAAGGGACATGACAAAATCAGGAAAAATCATTTTAATCGGAACCGCACATCCCTTCAGGGGTGGCCTCGCCAATTACAATGAACGGCTGATCCGCGAATACCGGAACCTGGGATACGAAGCCCAAATCTATACCTTTTCACTGCAGTACCCGTCGCTGCTCTTTCCGGGCAAAACCCAGAAATCGACAGAACCTGCCCCAGAAGGGTTGCCCATTCACGTTAAGGTAAACAGCATCAATCCGTTTAATTGGATCAGGGTAGGGAGGGAACTGCGAAAGCTCAGGCCCGACCTGATCCTGGTTAAATTCTGGATTCCATTCATGGCTCCTTGTTTCGGCACCATCTGCCGGATTGCACGGCGGAACAAACACACCCGGATCGTGACGATAATCGATAACATCATTCCGCACGAAAAACGTCCCGGTGACCGCGTTCTCGCAAAATATTGGATAGGTGCGGTCGATGGCTGTGTAGCCATGTCGCGCTCGGTACTGAATGACCTCTACTCGTTCGATCCGCATAAACCAAAAGTTTTTTGCCCGCATCCGCTTTACGATAATTTCGGCGATGCGATCTCCAAAGCCGATGCAATCAAATGGCTCAACCTGGATCCGGGATACCGGTACATCCTGTTTTTTGGCTTTATCCGCGATTACAAAGGGCTTGACCTGCTGCTCCTTGCCATGTGTCATCCGCAGATTCGGGAGATGAAGATTAAACTGATCGTGGCCGGGGAGTACTATTGCGATCCGCAACTATACCTCGAGATAATTGAAAAGGAGCGGCTTTCGGAGAAAGTGATCCTGAAAACAGATTTTATCCCCGACAGCCAGGTGCTGAACTATTTTTGCGCCGCCGATGTGGTGGTACAGCCATATAAAAGCGCCACCCAGAGTGGTGTCACACAAATCGCCTACCATTTCGACAAACCCATGATCATAACCGATGTCGGCGGACTTGCTGAAATCGTTCCCGACGGACTGGTCGGATATGTGGTGAACCCTGATCCTGATTCCATAGCGAGGGCCATTTTGCGATTTTATGACGAAGAAAAAGAGGCGGAGTTCTCAAACCATGCTGCTCAGGCGAAAAAGAACTACTCATGGAGCCGGTTGGTCGAAGCCATCGCAACCTTGACAGGGGAAAACAATAATCCAATAACTTTGCGGAACTTTCGTTATGCACCTGATAATCCTGAATCATGATCATCCGCAGTAAAGCTCCATTGCGTCTGGGTCTTGCAGGTGGCGGGACCGATGTGGCGCCGTTTTCCGAAATCTATGGCGGCGCCATCCTGAACGCAACCATCAGCATGTATGCCTACGCCACGATTAAACCAAGGAATGACGGTCAGATCCTGTTTAATGCCTGGGATAAGAAGGAGCAAATCCTGTTTCCATCATCATTATCCCTTGAAATCGACGGCGCCCTTGACCTGCACAAAGGAATCTATAACCGGATTGTTCGTGATTTTTCAGGGAAACCCCTTTCGTTTGAGTTGCATACCTATGTTGACGCTCCTCCCGGATCTGGACTGGGAACTTCGTCAACCCTGGTCGTTGCCATTCTCGGAGCCTTTGCCGAATGGCTTAACCTGCCCCTGGGCGAATACGATCTTGCCCGCCTGGCCTACCAGATCGAGCGGGTCGACCTGAAAATGGCCGGAGGAAAGCAGGATCAGTATGCCGCAACTTTTGGAGGGGTCAACTTCATGGAATTTTATAAGGATGATAAGGTTATCGTGAATCCGTTACGGATCCGGGAAAAATACCTTGACGAACTGGCCCATAACCTGGTGCTTTACCATACAGAAACAAGCCGGCTTTCGTCGAAGATCATCGAACAACAAACCCGCAATGTGATGGCAAAGAACGAAAAATCGCTCGAAGCCATGCACAAACTCAAAGAACAGGCATTTAGTATGAAAGAGGCGCTGTTGACGGGCCACCTTGACAGTATCGGCGAAAACCTTGACTTTGGATGGAAGTTTAAAAAGAATCTCGCCGAAGGGGTCTCCAACCCGATGATTGACCGGTTTTACGAAACAGCCATCACAGCCGGCGCCACGGGTGGTAAGGTTTCCGGAGCAGGAGGGGGTGGTTTTATGTTTTTCTACTGCCCCGGCAATTCCCGGTCGAAGGTCATCGAAGCGCTTCAGGGTTACGGAGGACAAGCCAAACGGTACGAATTCACCGCGAAAGGCTTGACAACCTGGACGATCGACCGATGAGGAGATAGGGGAATTACCGGCTCCACAAGAGCTGATTTTTTACAAAACAGATAAGGGAATTTCCGGAAATGAATAATGATATCTTGTCATTCCGGTATTCCGGCTGAAAACAAAGAAACTATGGAAAAATTTTTGGATCTGGTTAAAAAAAGATATTCTGTCCGGAATTATCTTGACAAGACCGTTGAGGAGGAAAAGCTGAATTATATCCTCGAATGCGGACGACTGGCGCCCTCTGCCGCCAATTATCAGCCCTGGCACGTTATCATTGTACGGGATACCGCACTGAAGCAAAAAATAGCCACAACATACAACCGTCCCTGGTTCAGCCAGGCTCCGGTGATCCTGATAATATGCGGCAATCATGGTGCGGCCTGGAAAAGAGCTGACGGCAAGGATCACACTGACATCGACGCGGCGATTATCGTGGACCATATGACCCTGGCTGCCGCCGAAATGGGTCTCGGAACCTGTTGGATCTGCAATTTCGACGCTGCCGCATGCCACTCCATCCTGAACCTGCCCGAAAACTGGGAACCGATTGTTTTGCTGCCATTGGGTTATCCGGCTGTGTCTACCGATGACAATTCACGGCACCTGAAGCGAAAATCACTCGGCGAGATCACATCCAACGACAAATTTTGATTTTCAGATATCATTCCGGAGATCGCTTTTTTAACCCGGGGAAGACTGTTTTAATACCTGATATTTTACATTATTATCATAAATCTTATGCGTATCAAGGAATCCATTAAACAATCCATAGCAGTCAAGCAACAGATTCTTGAGAATGAAGCGTTGGTTCAGACCATTCGTGACGTTTCCCAGTCTTGTGCCGATACCTTTTGCAGCGGCGGGAAGGTGCTGTTTTGCGGAAACGGAGGCAGCGCTGCCGATGCCCAGCATCTTGCCGCGGAGTTTTCGGGTCGCTTCTATTACGACCGTCCACCGCTGCCTTCCGAAGCCCTCCATGTGAATACGTCCTACCTTACTGCCGTTGCCAACGACTATTCGTACGACGAGGTCTATGCACGACTGCTGAAAGGCATCGCGCAGGCAGGAGATATTCTCGTCGGGATAAGCACTTCGGGGAACTCTGCCAACATTATCCGGGCCTTCGAAACTGCGCGTGAGCTCGGGGTCATCACCGTTGGATTGACCGGAAGAACCGGGGGAAAAATGAAGAACCTTTCCGATTTCCTTATTTGCGTTCCTTCCGACGATACGCCAAGGATACAGGAGGCACAGATCATGATTGGTCACATCATTTGCGAACTGGTCGAATCAGCACTCTTTCCAAAAGAATCCTGAAATGGAAGCCATAATCCTCGCGGGTGGTTTCGGAACCAGGCTTCAACCGGTTGTGAGCAATGTGCCCAAATCGATGGCGGTGATCAGGGACCGGCCCTTTCTCGAATATCAACTCGATTACCTTATCGGACAAGGCACAACCAAAGCGGTACTCTCTGTAGGGTACAAACATGAGATCATCATGAACCATTTCGGATCCCGGTATAAATCGCTCGAAATAGAATACACGATCGAAAATGAACCCATGGGGACAGGAGGCGGTATCAGGCTCTCGTTTTGGAAAATTGACGGTACCCGGGCATTAATCCTTAATGGTGACAGCATGTTTCGCTTCAACTTCAGGGAGATGATGGATTTTCACCTGAAAAAGAGGTCAGAAGTCACACTGGCCCTTCGAAAACTTAAAGATACCAGCCGTTACGGAAGGGTTTCGATGGGAAGAACCGGGCGGATTAAAGGTTTTTCTGAAAAAGAGCCGGGCCAGGGGCCGGGCTTCATCAACGGCGGCGTCTATATCATGGAGAAAAAAACACTGATGGAGCCGGAATTCAGAGGTAAATTTTCGATTGAAAAGGATTTCTTTGGAAGCCGCTATACGACTTTAAAAATGTATGGATTTGAAGCGCAGGGATATTTTCTCGACATCGGGATACCGGATGATTTTAAAAAAGCACAGGATGAGTTTACCACTTTCATCGATTGATCCTACATGGACTTTGTTTCTCGACCGCGACGGGGTCATCAACGAACGGATCGTCGGTGATTACGTTAAAAGCAGGGATCAGTTTCATTTTCTTCCCGGCGTTCTTGAAGCAATGCCCCGATTGGCAAGTCTTTTCGCGAAGATTGTGGTGGTCAGTAACCAGCAGGGAATCGGGAAAGGAGTGATGTCGGTACAGGAACTTAACGACATTCATGAAAAAATGACAGAGACCATCCGCGGGAAAAGGGGAAGGATCGACCTCATCCTGTTCTCTCCCGACCTTGCCGGTTCTGGTTCTTTTACACGAAAACCAAATATCGGGATGGCCCTTCAGGCAAAAAAGAGATTTCCGGAAATCATTTTTAAAAAGTCAGTAATGGCAGGTGATTCCCTTTCCGATATGATATTTGGCAAACGACTTGGAATGCTGACAGTGCTGATTTCAACGGATCACACATTGGCCAGGGAAAATCCCCGGATTATAGATTTCGTTCTCCCTGATCTGAAAGCATTCGTCGATTTCATTAACAAATCAATTGATATTGCACATTCATAACGGAGGTAACCCAGAGCGAAAACAGCTATTAATAACTGAGGCCAACTCAACAGGATTATTACCAACAACCTCAGATATCATCGGAAATATCACCTATCTTTGTATGAATTCTTGATTCTTTATGGAAGTCAGAACCGATTTATTTTTGGGAGATTGTAAAGAAAAACTGTTACTACTCAATGACAATTCAATTGACTTGATTGTTACATCACCACCCTATGCTGATCAGCGAAAAGATACCTATGGAGGAATTCCTCATGATAAATATGTAAACTGGTTCATTCCAATTACCAGCCAACTTCTTCGAGTACTGAAACCAACTGGTACCTTCATTCTTAACATTAAAGAAAAGGTTGTCGATGGTGAACGAAGTACCTATGTCATGGAACTGATTTTAGAAATGAGAAAGCAAGGATGGCTTTGGACTGAGGAGTTTATATGGCATAAAAAGAACAGCTATCCGGGTAAATGGCCCAACCGGTTTCGTGATTCATGGGAGCGGCTACTTCAATTTAACAAAGACCGTAAATTCAATATGTACCAAGAGGAAGTAATGGTTCCCATGGGCGAATGGGCAAAAACAAGGTTGAAGAATCTTTCAATTAGGGATAAAATACGCGATCCTTCAAAGGTTGGTAGTGGTTTTGGGAAAAATATTTCAAATTGGCTGGAACGAGAAAAGGCATATCCTACGAATGTTTTACATTTAGCGACAGAGTGCAGTAATAAAAACCATAGTGCTGCTTTCCCTGAAGAATTACCTGAATGGTTTATTAAGCTTTTTACAAGAGAATATGATACTGTGTTGGACCCTTTTATGGGATCGGGAACAACCATCATGGTGGCAAACAGGATGAAAAGACACGCTGTAGGGATTGATATCGTTCCGGAATATTATAAGATGGTCAACAAACAAATCAGGCCTGTAGAGTTATATATTTTAGATCCACCTTCAAAATATGAAAGAACTAAATCTAACGAACGTCACTAAATACGTTGAAGAAAACATTGGTGAGTTTCATGAAAAAAGGCTAGCTATAGCCAACAAAATAAACCTTAAACAAGTTATCAGGTCTAAAAATCCCTATCTCTTTAAAGCAAAAAATGTTACATCTGCCAGTCAAATTGTCGAAGGTATTTTAAATGCTTACCTCTCGTCAAGCGAAGAAGGTTTATTTGGAAACTGGTTGGAGAAGTTGGCTATATTCATCAACGACTCAGTATATCAGGGAAGGAAAGCAGGCATAGAGGGAATTGATCTTGATTTCGACAAGGAAGGTAATCGCTATCTTATATCGATCAAGTCAGGACCAAATTGGGGAAACGACAGCCAAATCAAAAAAATGATAGACCAGTTCGATATAGCACGAAGAAGATTACATACATCAGGAGGGAGCAGCTCAATTATCTGCGTTAATGGTTGCTGTTACGGAAAATCAAGAGAGCAAAGTGAATACAAATCAAAAGGAAATTATTACAAAACATGTGGTAAACGATTCTGGGAATTAATCTCAGGTGAACCGGATTTGTATTTAAAATTAATCCAACCCCTTGGTCATAAAGCAACAGAAAAAAATAATGAATTCAAAATTGCGTATGAAAATTTAAAAAACAGAATGACCAAGGAGTTTTTGATTGTTTTTTGTAAGGACGATGGAAGTATAGATTGGGATAAACTCTTGATTTTTAATTCATGTTATATACAGAAATAAAGCCAATATGACAAAGTAACAAGTAGTTTACATTCAATAAGATTTTAATTTGCTGTCATTTGATGAAAATTATCATCTCGTAGTGCAAAACTTCCATCAGAATATTCCCCAACATATATATGAACCCGACCCTTATCCTCGCCTGCTTTCTGACCTATACCGCACTGCTGTTTCTCATTACGTGGCTTACAGCCCGAAAAGCAACCAACCGGAGTTTCTTTATCGGCAACAAAGCATCCCCGTGGATGGTCGTTGCCTATGGCATGATCGGCGCCTCCATGTCGGGCGTCACTTTTATGTCGGTACCAGGATGGGTTGGTACCACCGGATTTTCATACATGGGTGTGGTAATTGGCTACGTGTTCGGATACATCGTCATCGCGACCATCCTGCTGCCTTTGTACTACCGCATGAACCTCACTTCGATTTACACCTACCTCGATACCCGCTTCGGATTCTGGTCATATAAAACCGGGGCTTTCTATTTTATCCTTTCCCGCGTTATCGGTGCATCGTTCCGCATGTTCCTGGTGGTGAACGTACTTCAGATCTTCGTATTCGACGCCTGGAATATCCCCTTTCACGTAACCGTGCTGATCTTTATTACGTTGATCCTGCTTTATACTTTTAAAGGCGGAATTAAAACCATCATCTGGACCGACACCATACAAACCACCTTCATGTTGCTTTCGCTTGGCGTTTGTATCTACCTGATCATGGATCAACTTGGATTGAACCTTTTCGAGATGATCGATAAAGTCTCGGTCAGCCGCTACTCAAAAATGATATATTCCGACTGGAATGACAAACATTTCTTTCTCAAGGAAGTGTTCAGCGGGGCTTTTATTGCCATTGTCATGACCGGGCTGGACCAGGAAATGATGCAGAAAAACCTCAGTTGCAGGTCGCTTCATGACGCACAGAAAAATATGTTTACCTACACGGGTATCATGGTCGTTGTCAATATGGTCATTCTGTTTCTGGGAGCCAGCCTGTTCCTTTATTCCGATGCCAAAGACATTGCGATACCCGGTAGAAGTGACGACCTGTTTCCGGTCATCGCGATAAATTATCTCGGACCTTTCGCCGGTCTGGTGTTTCTGATCGGACTCATTTCGGCGGCTTATCCCAGCGCCGACGGGGCTCTTACTTCGCTGACCACCTCTTTCAGCATCGATTTTCTGGGAATTGACAAACGACAGGATATCGATGAACGGCGGAAGAAAAAAATCCGCCAACAGGTGCACATCGGGTTCGCATTCGTGCTGCTGATCGTGATTGTGGTATTCAGAGCAATCAACGACCGTGCTGTTATCGACAAACTCTTCACCGTTGCCGGTTATACCTATGGCCCGTTGCTTGGCCTTTATGCATTCGGTCTTTTTACAAAACTCGGTGTGAAAGATCGTTTAGTGCCCATAATTGCACTGATATCACCGGTTTTATGTTATATTGTAAGTGAATATTCCGTCATTCTGTTTAATGGCTACCGGTTCGGATTTGAACTCCTGATTTTAAACGGAATTATTACATTTGCCGGACTGCTGCTGATCCGTCAAAAACACAAAAAATAAAGGCAGTATCGATAAATTGCTGTTTACCCGTTAAATCACCCTTATGAAAAAAATCACCTGTTTATTCATGATGATCCTGGCAGGACTCAGCGCCACTGCCCAGATCAATGTGCTCAGAATTGATGCATCCGCTGCCCCCCAGACAAAAGATGGCGTTTTTTATGCGCTTCCCAGGACCGTCGTGAACGTCGATGTGAAAATCGACCGCCTGGAAAACTATAAAGGGCCTTATGCCGAATTTGCACTTAAACTCCTGGGATTGAAAAATGTTATTCCGTCTAATTCCATTGAATACCGGATCAGTGAGATTAAAATTACCACCAGCCCTGAGCCTGATCCCGATCAGTATTATTTTATTGAGTTGGGTGAAAAGCTGTCGAAGACCGAGAAAGCAGCAATCCTCTCCCTGACCGAATCGGGGCTGATACTCGGAACCCTGCCAGGAGCCGGTGATACTGTGCGTGCAGGAGAACTGCCGCAGGAAATAAGCATGACATCTCAGGAATCAGATAAGGAACTTTTCGGAGAATTATTCAAGTATTCAGCAGATGTGAGTGTTTTCGAAAAAGTCGATACAATCATCCGGAAGATCAATATCGATACAATGTCGGTCGAACGACAGTACTATAAACGGACCATTATCGAAAAAACACCGGAACAAAAGGCCCGGGAAGCCGCCGATTTTATCTCGAAAATCAAGGATAACCGTTTTGCACTGCTCAGCGGCAGCCAGGAAGTGAATTACAACAAGGAAACGCTGGAATATATGGACACCCAGCTTAAAACCATGGAAAAGGAGTATTTGAAACTGTTTACCGGGATCAGCCTGCAAAAGAGTCTGACCTTCAGATATAAATACATTCCGCTTCCCAACCAGATCAACACCGAGATTCCGATTTTTAAATTTTTGAAATCCAAAGGGATCATTGATCTGGATGAACCCGGAGGGAAAGTGGTGACCATCAAAATACAGCGGGTGGGAAATACCAATACTGTTGCCGGATACCTGCAAAAAGCAGAAAAGGAATCAAAGACCAGGGGATTTTCTTACCGGATTCCTGAGTTTGCCCGGATAACAGTAAAACTGGATGAAAATACACAGAAGGAGACACAATGCCTGGTCAGCCAGCTGGGAATTGTTACCTTCCTGCCCGCCAGCCACTGGAAAATGCAGTTCCACAACAGTACCGGGGGCATTAAAAACCTCGAAATTCAATAAAGGGAACTTCTGATTCTGACCAGCCTTGAAAGAAGCTGTTCGAGCAAATCTAACGGAAGCATGTTGGCACCGTCGGATTTTGCATTGCCAGGATCGGGATGGGTCTCCAGAAAAATTCCGTCGGCGCCGGCCGCTACGGCTGCATTTGCCATCGTTGTGATCAGATCCGGCCGCCCTCCGGTGACTCCGTCAGGCTGGTTGGGCTGCTGTAAAGAATGGGTGATATCCACCACGACCGGAACACCGTATTTTTGCATTTCCGGTACATTTCTGAAATCCAACACCAGATCGGTATACCCGAAAGTTGTTCCCCGCTCCGTAAGCATTATTCTGGGATTGCCTTCCTGACGGACCTTCTCAAGGGCATATCTCATTGATTCGGCCGAGGCAAACTGACCCTTTTTAATATTGACGAATTTTCCGGTCCTTCCGGCCGCCTGAAGCAGCCCGGTCTGCCGGCACAGGAATGCCGGGATCTGAAGAACATCTACAAACGTAGCGGCAACCGCTGCCTGTTCCTCGGTATGAATATCTGTCAGAACCGGGATCTTCAGCGCCTCACCGACCTCCCTTATGAGACCCAGCGCCCGTTCAAGGCCAATTCCGGTGAATGAATCCGGCCGCGAACGGTTCGCCTTTAGATACGAGGCCTTAAAGATGAATGGAATTTGAAGCCGGGAGGTGACAGAATGAATCCGGCTGGCAATATCAAGGGCCATGGTGTCATTCTCAACAACACAGGGACCGGCAATCAGAAAGAAATTTCCGGAATCCGTAAACTCCAGCTTATCAATTTTTGGGATCATCCTTTACACTGTTAATTTGACCTTCAGAACATATCTTTTTATACAGGATTGTACAGATGCACCGTTTTTACCATGTCATCCCCGGCAATTGAAACTTAATACCTGTATTTCTCCTTCCAGAGCTTCTTCAGCCTTTGCCTGATCTCCTGTTCCCGGGGATTGTCCTGTGGATCATAGAAACGGGTACCCTTTAGCGCCTCGGGAAGAAACTCCATCTCCACAAAGTTATTGTCAAAATCGTGCGCATATTTATAATCTTTTCCGTAACCGATCTTTTTCATCAGATTGGTAGGGGCATTGCGAATGGGTAAGGGTACCGGCTGATCGCCTCCATCCCTGAAAGCACTTTTCGCGCTTCGGATGGCAAGGTAAGACGCATTACTCTTGACCGAACAAGCCAGGTAAATGGCGGTTTGTGACAGGATGAGATCACACTCGGGATACCCGATCACATCAATGGCCTGAAAACATGCAGTTGCAAGTAAAAGCGCATTTGGATTAGCATTCCCGATATCTTCCGATGCAAGGATCAACATGCGGCGTGCAATGAATTTCGGATCTTCTCCAGCCTCAATCATCCGCGCAAGCCAGTAAACGGCCCCGTTGGGATCACTCCCGCGCATGGATTTGATAAAGGCAGAGATTACATCATAGTGCATCTCTCCCGTCTTATCATAAAGAGCCAGGTTTTGCTGAATTACTTGTAAGGTAAGGTCGTTGGTAATTTTAATGGCCGGAGCTCCCTGTTCACTCGATACGATCAGTTCGAGCGCGTTCAGCAGCTTGCGTGCGTCGCCCCCCGAGATCCGCAACAGCGCTTCACTTTCAGCAAGAATGATCTCCTTCTGCATCCGCTCCTCCAGGTGCTTCCGGCCTGAATCGAGAAGTTTTAGCAAATGTTCTTCGCCCAGAGACTTTAAAATGTAAATCTGGCAACGGGAGAGGAGCGGAGAGATGACTTCAAAAGAGGGATTCTCCGTGGTTGCACCGATAAACGTTACAACCCCTTTTTCTACTGCGCCAAGTAAAGCATCCTGCTGTGATTTACTGAAACGGTGAATTTCATCGATGAACAGAAACGGGCTCTCACCCGATTCGGTCGCCCGTGCAATCACTTCCCGAACCTCTTTGACCCCCGAACTTACCGCGCTGAGGGTGTAAAAGGAACGCCGCAACTGCTTCGAAATAATATATGCAAGCGTGGTTTTACCGACACCGGGTCCACCCCAAAGTATCATTGAAGGAACCTTGCCCGATTCAATTGCCCGCCTGAGTATGGCCCCCTTGCCAATCAAATGTTCCTGCCCCAGGTAATCATCAAGGGTCTCCGGCCGTAACTGCTCTGCAAGTGGTATTAACATGAAACAAATCTACGGAATAATTGCTTCTAAAGACTCCACTAGCCAATCAGCCCGGCTTCATATCCTAAAAAATGTTAAAATTATTCTCATTGAAATTCAGTGAATTATGTAAAATGTTAAAAAATGTTAAAAAAAAGTGGTCAAAATATTTGGACGGTATTATTCTGTTGCAGTATCTTTGCGGCAGAATTTTAAAAAATCAATAGACAAATGAAAAAACTTGCAACAGTATTAGTTATCGGCGCAGTAGCTTTCATGTACTCCTGTGGCCCCAGCGCAAAAGAACTGGAAGAAAAAAGAATTGCTGACTCTATCCGCGTAGCTGATTCATTAGCTATGGTTCAGGCTGAACAGCAGAGAATCGCTGATTCAATTGCCAGAGCTCAGATGGAAGCTGCACACAAAGATTCTATTGCTCAGGGTTGGCTGAAAGAAGACGGCACTCCGACCGATAAACTGAAGAAAGAACTGAAAAAACTGAAGAAATAATCAGTTACTGTTTCTTTCTGAATCAGAAAAAAGGCTGCCTCATACCGGGGCAGCCTTTTTTTTATATCCATTCTGTTCCCTTCATCAAGTGAATGAAAGGAACAGTAAGTTTGTCAAATACTCTTTATTTCAGAAATCAGTTTTTGCAGCGTCGCCTTGGCATCACCAAACAACATGCGTGATTTGGGCATGAAAAACAAATTGTTTTCAATGGCAGCATAGCCTTTCGCCATACTTCGCTTCATGATGATGGTGTTCTTGGCTTCCCACACTCTGATTACAGGCATTCCGTAAATCGGACTTGCAGGGTCCTCTTCAGCCGCCGGATTCACCACATCGTTGGCCCCGACAACAATCACGACATCGGTATTCATTAGGTCATTGTTCGCATCCTCCATCTCCTGCAACTTCTCATAGGGAACATCAGCTTCGGCCAACAGTACATTCATGTGCCCCGGCATCCGGCCTGCAACGGGATGAATGCCGTATTTAAGCTCCACACCTTTTGATCCAAGCAGGTTCTCGAGTTCATGACAGAGATGTTGTGCCTGCGCTACAGCCAACCCATAGCCGGGAACTACCAATACTTTTTGCGAATAACTGAGCAATACCGCGGCATCGCTGAGCGAAATCTCTTTAACCGTTTTATCGCCGCTCTGGGTCCCTGCAGCTGCACTGCCGCCAAAAGCGCCAATGATCACGTTCAACAACGACCGGTTCATGGCTTTGCACATTAAAATAGTCAGGATCGTTCCTGAAGATCCTACCAGGATACCCCCGGTCAGCATGGCCTGATTGCTATACAAAAAGCCACCCATCGCCGCTGCGACGCCCGTGAAAGAGTTCAAAAGTGAAATAACCACCGGCATGTCGGCGCCGCCGATCGGCATGACAAAGGTTATTCCGTACACCAATGCTAACCCTGCCATGACATAAATCATCCAGTTCTCGCCTTCAACAGGCTCTTTAAACAAAATAAAAACCATGAAAGCGAAAAGTAATACCAGGAATGCAAGATTGATGTAACGGAGCACGGGTGATTTGATGTCACCGATCCGTTCATCCAGTTTGCCGAACGCGATCATACTTCCGGCAAACGAAACTCCCCCGATCATGAGCCCGAGAAGGATCGCGAGTGCCTCTCCGTTCAACATACTTGACGCGGATTCCGCAGCAAACCTGGTCTGCATTCCGGGAAATTCCATCAATGAGATCAGGGCGGCACAAGCCCCGCCCATCCCATTGAACATCGACACCATCTGAGGCATCGCAGTCATTTTAACTTTTTTCGCTGCAAACCATCCGATGACACTCCCGATAACCAAAGCTGCCAGAATCCATCCGATGTTGTGGATCCCTGCATAGGTTCCATCACCCAATTTGGTCTTGTGAAAAAGAATGGTGCACAGTATGGCCAGTGTCATGCCCGCGGCAGCCCACAGATTCCCGCTCCGCGCAGTATCGGGATGACTCAGTTTCTTCAGTCCCAGCACAAACAATACGGAGGCCAGGATGTACGAAATCTCCAAAATGGAAATATAGTTCGAAAACTCGATGGGTCGGGTCAGTGTAGTTATGGTATCCATATCTGTTCCTCCTTTGTTTATTTTTTCTTTTTCCTGAACATTTCAAGCATCCGGTCTGTGACCACAAATCCGCCAACCACATTCAACGTGCCCAGTATGACCGCAATAAAACCAAGTACCATGGACAGGACATTGGACGCGTGCCCCATTACGATGATGGCTCCGATGATCACCACCCCGTGGATGGCATTGGCGCCCGACATAAGTGGCGTATGCAAAACAGAGGGAACATGAGAAATGACCTCGATCCCGAGAAATATCGAAAGAATGATGATGAAAATCGCCTCCCGGTATTCCGTAATGAATTTAAAAATATCTGTCATGGGAATAAATTTAACTGTTTACAAATGATTTTACACGCTCATTTACAACCTCCCCGTTATGTGTCACACAAGTTCCTTTGACAATGTCGTCCTCCCAGTTCAGATTCAGTTCACCCTTTGAAGAAATCATGAGTTTCAGGAAATTGATCACATTTTTGCCGAACATTCTGCTGGCATCGGCAGGCATATCGACAGGGAATGCCGAATTGCCCAATATCCGGATGCCGTTTATCTCAACCAGTTCATTGTTTTTGGTTAGTTCGCAGTTCCCACCTGTCGACGCGGCAAGATCAATCACAACCGAACCCGGCTTCATTGCTCTGACCGTTTCGTTTCTGAGCAATACCGGAGCCCGCTTCCCCGGGATCTGTGCCGTACATATCACCACGTCCGATTTCAACGCGTGATCGTGAATGGCCCTGGCCTGTCGGTCCTTGAACTCAGCGCTCTGCTCCACAGCATACCCTCCGGCCGCTTTGTCATCGACTGCGCCCTCAACCTCTACAAATTTTCCACCAAGTCCCACTACCTCCTCCTTAACTGCGGCCCTGACATCGAATACCTCCACCACCGCACCCAGCTTCCTGGATGTAGCAAGAGCCTGCAATCCGGCAACGCCCGCTCCCAGGATCAACACCTTGGCAGGAGTGATGGTTCCTGCAGCCGTCATGAACATCGGGAAAAACTTGGGTAGCAGATTGGCCGCTGTTAACACGGCCTTGTAACCAGCTACTGTCGCCATCGACGAAAGAATATCCATCGATTGTGCCCGGCTTGTGCGGGGAATAACATCAAGACTGAAGGAAGTGACCTCTTTTTTTGCAAGATTCGTCACAACCGGTTTATTGAAAAAAGGATTTAATACCGATAACAGGATGGTACCTGGCTTCATCCGTGCAATCTCCTCAACCGATGGTGGATTGATTCCGATCAGAAGCGTCGCATTTTCAAAAAGTTCATTCCGGCTGCAGATTACGGCGCCAGCCGACTGATACGCTTCATCGGGAACATAAGCGCCCGTTCCCGCCCCGGACTCAACTTGTACCTCCGCCATCATTTTGATGAGAACCGAAACGGACTCGGGAAGCAATGCTACCCTTCGTTCCGGACTGTCTTCCTTTAATATTCCGATGATCATGGGTGTTCGTTTTTGAATTAATTGTTGGAGAATTTTATGAAGGAATCGGGCTGAAATCAGGTCAAAACCTGCTGTTCCATCCGGTTTTATTTAAGGGTGTCCAGGCTGTACGAAAAAGGGAAATGAAATCCGGTCGATCAATCCTTGAAACCGATAACCTGGTGGGTGCCATCACAGAAAGGTTTCTTCTTGCTCCCGCCGCATCGGCAAATTGTCGTGACTTCGTTGTCGATTTTGATCTTCTTTTTTTTATGGTCACGGACAATGAAATTTCCTGTGATAAGGACAGGTCCGTTCTTGAGGATTTGTACCCGGGCAAATTTTGCTTTTTTCTTGGGCTTTGCCCTGGGCTTGGAGGTTATAAATTTATTACTTTTCAGATAGGTGAGCGCCCTGGATGGACAGGTATCGACAATATGCATAATTTCCTTGCTGTCGGAGGCATGAATGTTGATCCAGGGTCTTTTCTTTGAATTGAAGACTGCGGGAAGTCCAATCAGACAATTGGCAGAATGGATGCACAGTTTCTCCCTCCAGAAAACCGTGATCTCACCGTTGCTGAACTCCTTAATACTTTCCAGGTTCTTCTTAAACTCTGATAACTCGGTTTTTGTAACTTTGTTTGACATATTAAGGTCAGTTTATTTTTTTCGTAAAGATAAAGATTAAAATTAAAATAAACCGGATTGAAAATATTTTTTGATTCAGAAAGCGAAGGTATTGTTGCTTCCTGAAAAAAATTACCTGTCATTATGATGAAAAATATATCCAGGCTCAGGAAAGAGTACCGGGGAAAGCGATTGATTGAACCGGAGCTTCCAAAAAACCCTTTTGACCTGTTCGATCAGTGGTTCACATTCGCGGTTCAGCAAAAGGTTCCGGAACCAAATGCCATGGTGCTTTCAACCGCTTTCCGTTCGGGAAGGGTGACAGCCCGTGCGGTCTTGTTAAAAGGCATCGAAAAAGGACAGTTTGTTTTTTACACCAATTACCAAAGTCTGAAAGGTATTCAGCTCTCAGAAAATCCACAGGCAGCCCTCACCTTTTTATGGTTGCCCATTGAAAGACAGGTCAGGGTTGAAGGAAAAGTGAGAAAGTTGAGCAGGAAAAATTCAGCTGATTACTTCAATACAAGACCAGTCGAAAGCAGGATCAGTGCATCGGTTTCGCCGCAAAGTTGTGTGATTCCTGATCGCAGGTTCCTCGAGATCATGCGCGAAGGATTCCTGTTGGATCTCGGCAGCAGGGAGCCTGACTGTCCTGAAACCTGGGGTGGTTACGGGCTTACTCCCGATCTGATCGAATTCTGGCAGGGCGGGATGTATCGCTTGCACGACCGGATTCGTTACAGGAGAAATAAACAGGCCTGGACAATCGAAAGGTTGGCGCCATGAAAAAAAAAGCCCCGCGGGGATTACCTCGCAGGGCTCTGACTGTCAAACCAAATTACACAAGCTTAAAGGTGATCCTGATTTTGTATTGCTGGTTATAAACCGGTTTCAGATCCGTGAAAGTAATATCCTTAAGCTGCTTTTTCACACTTTCAGCAATCTCTTCATTGTCGGTTGACATGGATTTGATCTCAATGGTTCCCTTGTCGTTCAACATAAAAGTAACATCGACAGAACCGCAGCATCCGTGCCTGATTGCAAGTTCAGGATATTTGATCGATTCCTTCAGAATTTTATGGATGAGATTGGGGGTCGCCAGTTCAGGCTTCATTGCAAGAACCGAAAAACTGCATACCGTGGTAAAAACCAGGGCAAGTGTCAATACGCGGAATAATTTCATTGTTTTCATGGGGTTGAAAATTAAAGGTTTAATTTTTCTTTGGATGATTCATCAGACGGATTACATATTTGAAAGTTACATCTGAATAGAAATTTAACATTTCTTTAACACTACTGATTTTCAATCAAATATATGATCAAATGAACTCCCGGACAACTGTTTTCTGTATCCTCAGGATTTTAACAGATGAAACAAGGAAATCACAGGGTAAAATCTTACCGTAGTTTAAAAACGGAACGACCGGAAACGGGATGTACGCTTTTCCCGGATCTTTTCGATTGACGGATGTAAGGGGAAATTTACTCTGGCGTGGATTTGCGGTCAGTGTCCGGAACGATCCTGACATCAACGGCAGTCAATCCTTTGTAACCGTTTTCGATGCTGAATGAAACTTTATCTTGCTCTTTGACCGGACTTTCAAGATTATTGACATGGACGAATATACTTTGATTTGTCAAATCATTTTTAATGAACCCATAACCTTTTGATTCATTAAAAAAGGTGACGGTTCCGGTATGACGCTGATCATCGGGCTCAGAATCCACTTTTCGGGCAATACTTATTATAATATCTTCAGGATTTACATACTGTTTCTGACCCGGATCCGGGGGTGATGATAACAGATTGCCAAAAGCGTCAACATAGGCAAACATATTTTCCAGACCTTTTCCTTTCCCTGAATTGGCTTTTCTTTGCTCCTTTTTCTGCTCCTTGTCCTTTCTTTTTTTAAGTTTCGCCTTCTCCCGGTCTTTTGAATTGAATGAATCTTTGCTTCTGGCCATAACGGTTATCTGGTTTGTGAAAATTTTCAGGTCATGAATTTTAACAAAGGTACTCTTATTCCGTCGCCTTGCTTCTTATTTCTTTGATTTGTTTAATTTTTCGTATATTTGCACACTTTTATGAAGATAACGATTCTTCGGGTCTACACCAATTTTCCCCTCCGGCTCAATTAAATCCAAACTTTTCATTCAAGTACTGATGTGTCGCCGCCATTGTGGTCACGCATAAGCATTTATTTATAATTTAATTAACATTAGTATGACTTTTAAAGATTTAACTTTAACGAAATCCTTGCTCGACGCTATTCAAAAAGCAGGGTATCAATCACCCACAAAAATCCAGCAACAATCCATTCCGCATATACTTGCCGGAAAAGATCTTTTCGGATGTGCCCAGACCGGAACCGGTAAAACGGCCGCATTTGCATTACCTATTCTTCAAAAAATCATGGAAGGACAAAAAACAGGCGCCCGTCATGGCATCAAAGCGCTCGTATTAGCCCCGACCCGGGAACTTGCAAACCAGATCGATGAGAGTTTCCGTACTTACGGAACAGGAAGTGGGCTCAGAACAACCTGCGTTTACGGAGGTGTATCACAACAATTGCAGGTCAGCAAATTAAAAAAAGGAACTGATATTCTGATTGCAACACCGGGAAGATTGCTCGACCTGATCCAACAGCGATTCATTCAACTGGGAACAATACGCTACCTGGTTCTTGATGAGGCCGACCGTATGCTCGATATGGGATTTATCAACGATATAAAGAAAATTATCGCAATGTTGCCGGCTGACAGGCAGAGCCTTTTCTTTGCAGCAACCCTTACGCCGGAGGTCAAGAAGCTTTCAGGGACAATCCTTTCGGATCCTGCTTTGGTTTTCGTTACACCCGAAAAAGAAATCTCCGGATTGATCCGGCAATCGGTTT
>JAQWBQ010000113.1 GCA_028706295.1 Bacteroidales bacterium | reverse complement strand
CGATCGATGGATGGGTAAGAGATCATCAGACGAATGAGTCCCTGCTGTACTGCAGTGTATCAGTCAGGGGGAGTACGAAAGGGACGATAACAAACGGAGAGGGCGCCTTCACGATTTCTGTCAACCCAAAGAAAGACACGCTGCTTTTTTCCTATGTCGGATACGAACCACAGGCAATTCCTGCTTCCCTTTTACTCACCAACCCTGTTGTTCTCATGAACCGGAAGAATATTCTTTTGGGCGAGGTGGTCATTCATTCAAAAGACGATTACATTTTCGATATTCTGGAACGTTGCAGAAAGAGCCTTTTAATGGATCAGACCAGGCGCACAGCAAAGGTTTTCTATGGAATTGAAACACAAGCCAGAGAACAGCCGGTCGAACAACTGGAATGTTATTATAACGCTTATCTGACCGGAAACAGAATTGATCAGTTGCGGTTCAAAAACGGACGTATGGGACTGGCTGTACTGGACGATCGTTATTTTTTAACGCTTAACACCTCGGCAGCAATCAGCAGGCTGAACCTGACGACCAGGAACGAAAATTATCCTCTCAACCCACTCCAGTTAACCAAAAGGGAATTAAAAAAATACTACCGGATTGAAATTGCTCCGGGCGATGATAAAATGTACACGATAAAATTCCGGCCCAGGAAAAAGGATATCAGCTGTTTTTCGGGGGATGTATGGATCGATCATGAAAGCTTTTCGCTTATCAAAATTAACCTGACTATCGTGAATGCCGCAAAGCATCCCCTTCTTCCATTGTTTCCCGTTGATTCACTTTCAAAGGTTAACCTGAACATCAGTTTTACATTTAAACAGGAAAGAGACGCCGTTATACCGGATCATATTGATTTCAATTATGATGTGGCCTATAAAAGCGTCAGAGAAAAACCAACCGTCGACCGTACTTCAGTCATCACCAGAAATATTATCACCAAAGGGCTCTTGTATTTTTATGATTATGATGATCCGTTTATCCTGCCATATTTCGACTATGATAACGATTTTGATGATTACCGGAAAATGTCGTTCATACCGTACAATAATTTTTTCTGGAACAATATTTTCACCCTGCGTCATACCGAAAAGCAAAAGGAAAATCTGCGATTCTTTTCCGGTAGCGGCCATCTGATAAATTTCAGGGAAGGTAATTATGGCAAGGATTTCCTGAAAATTAATCAGGGGACTGATTCCACATTTTCAAAGTTTTATGAATGGTACTATACGTTCTGGTCTTCCTATAAAAGAATACGGTTGAACAGGAACCTGTCGCAAAACGAAGTCTATCCGCAGGAAAAGATTAACAACAGCATTCAAAGCAACCTCTATCGCCTGAAAGTTCAGATTTTGCTTGATGTAATACCATTAGGCGATACCGTCCACAGCAGTTCATACACTGTTTTTGATGCCGCCAAAACGATGTTTCATCTACCGGAAGAACCATATACGACCCCTTTTTTAAACATCTATTTCGATATCTGTGAAATCGAAAGACGGAAGATGGAAACCGAAATCGGCCTGAAACCCCGGACAGTCGCCCGGGTTGATTCCATTTATAAACAAACTGTTGAGAATATGGAGACGGTAACCCGGCAATATCTGAAAGAGGTACAGCTCGGTAAGAATGAAAATTCAATGCGCAAGTGGAATGAATATGTAATCAAAAATCTCAATATCGATAACCTGTCCTTGTTTCCTTGAAATTACCAATGTACCAGCAACCCGGATAAATTCCTCGTGAAACCCGATTGATAATGAAAAAGTTCAGCCTTAAGGAAAAATTTTTGACAAAATGATATATAAAATATTTTTATCGCTTATTTTTTCCTCGATTTTTGGATTAGCCCATACCCAGATCATTGCGATTAAGGCAGGCAAAGTAGTCGATCCCTCGGCCGGCAATATCTTAATGAATCAGATTATCCTTATTGAAAACGGTAAGATCAAAGAGTTTGGATCCGGTATCGTCATTCCCCCGGCTGCTGAAATTATTGATCTTTCTGCATCAACTGTGATGCCTGGCCTCATTGATGCGCATACTCATATTTGTGCAGGCATAAGCAAATTTGCAGATAAACTGGGAGTTGACTTTTTCGACCTGGTCTTGCTGAATCCTGATGGTTACAGGGCTATTCAGGGATCTGTGAATGCAAAACAAATGCTGGATGCGGGTTTTACTACAATCAGGGAAGCAGGCAACTCGGGGAAATATACCGATGTTGATGTAAAACGGGCTATCAACGAGGGATTAATTCCAGGTCCGACAATTTTAGCGGCCGGAAGAATAATAACCCCATTCGGGGGGCAATTCAGAACAAAAGCAGATAAACAGTTTTTATTGAATAATGAATATCTTTTTGCCGACACCCAGGATGAAATCAAAAAAGCAATACGCGAAAATATCTTTTACGGAGTGGATGTAATCAAAATTGTGGTTGATTCAAAAAGGTACAAGTATTCGGCCGGAGATATAAAGTACATCGTAAACGAGGCTCAACAGGCCGGGCTGAAGGTGATGGCACATTGCCAGACTGCCGAAGGAGTCAGTAATGCCGTGACGGGAGGAGTTGCATCCATAGAACACGGCTGGACAATACCCGACAGTACAATCGTCCAGATGAAGAACAAAAACATTGTATTGGTAAGCACCGATTTTCCCGTGAGGGTTCTCCGGGAATTCGGAAGCAACGAAGAAAAGGCAAAAGCTGCTCATAATAGGTTTATTGAACGTCTGAAAAAAGTGTATAGCTGTGGTGTGACCATTGCCTTTGGCAGCGATATTATGGTTGATGTTGCTGAAGAAACAAGAGGGACACTGGCGGTAAGTTATATCGACAGTTTCGTAGAAGCGGGAATTCCGCCATCTGATATTTTGAAGATATTTACCATCAATGCAGCACGGCTCTTAGGCATTGAAAGGACAAGAGGCACACTAAATATCGGAATGTACTGTGATTTAATAGCAACTCCGGACAATCCTCTTGAAAACATAGAGACACTTAAAAAGGTCTCGTTTGTTATGAAAAACGGCATCGTATATAAAAAACAATAAATGCAACCTGTTGTTTGCGGTGGAATATAAAGGCATAATCCCCGGGACAAGAACAGATAATCCAAAATGTACCAGCAACCCGGATAAATTCCTCGTGAAACCCGATTGATAATGAAAAAATTCAGCCTTGTTGGAATCCTTTGCCTGCTTCACCTGAGCCTTAGCGCACAGGAGCCTGTTTCGGTCGGAAATTACCGGAAATTCAAATCCGCCATTCTTGGAGGTGAAGTTACTTACCTCGGAACACTTTACCAGAAAGCAGGTGAGACAGTTCGCGCAAAGGATTGTTACAACCAGGCCCTGAGAATCAACCCCGAATTTGAGGCGGCAAAAAATGCCCTGGGGCAATTGAAATAAAACCATAGTACTATGAAATATCCATAGGAATCATGTTCATGCAAATCGCGAATGATAACAATGGATATTCCATGTGACCAATGAAATATAAAATTATTAACACATGAAAACTTTGATTTACGCGTTATCTGTGTTTTTTATCGCTTCCTGCTACGCACAGGAACACTGCAATTGTGAGAAGGCGTTAACACAGCTGATCCTGAAAGTTGAAGCTGAATACCCCGGGTATGCAGAAAAAACAAAGGATAAACCGGTGTACGACCATTATAAAGCCAAACTTCTGTCCGAAGCCCGAAGCAGGAATGAAACAGATTGTGAGGATATATTGAAAACCTACCTGCAGTTTTTTAAAGACGGGCACCTGAGTCTGATCAGGGTTGATGACGGATTAAATGTGGTGCAAAGCAATGCTCAGGGGACAAAGGTTTCCATCAGCCGGGAGGAGTTTCAGAAACGGATAAACAATACCTCAGACCCTTTGGAAGGGGTCTGGAGATCGGGTAGCTACAAGGTTGGGATCATCAGGGTTAATAAAGAATACCAGGGATTCATCATTGAGGCAGACACTGCCTGGTGGAAACCGGATGAAATAAAATTCAGATTATTCGAAAACGGCAAGGCGAATTACTATCTGAGGGACCACACCTTATCGGAAGAGAGCTGGGAGTTGTCAAAAGGGTGGATATTGTATTTCGATGCGTCAAAATTTTTCAAGGAACTGCCCATGCCCACGATGACTGAGAGTGAAAAGCAAACGAGAATGATGGAGATCGAAGGTTGCTATTTCAGGAAGCTTTCTGAGAAAACATCCTTGCTCTGTTTCTCAAGTTTTGAACATCCGTACCTGGACAAGATAAAGAAGTTGATGGCCGACAACATTAAGGAGATTGAACGTAGTGAGAACCTGATCATTGATGTCAGGAACAACGGCGGCGGGGTTTATGAAGCCTATGCTGATCTGTTTCCGTATATTCTGACGAATAAGGTCAGGGGAATGGGAATTGAATTTAAAGCAACGCAGACCCTGATTGACGGGATCCAGGACTGGTATGATGATGCGGAAGGAAAGAAACAGGCCGGTGAATGGATCGTCATGTTCAGGGAAAAAATGGGTGAATTCGTTAATCCCGATACAACCGCTGTATCTGTTAATTGCATAAAACTTGCAGAAAAAAGTCCACGGCAGATTGTCATACTGGCAAACCGGCGTACGGCAAGTTCCGGTGAAGCTTTCCTGCTGGATGCCAGGCAGAGTAAGAAAGTAAAAATATTGGGAACTCCGACATACGGAGCGCTGGATTATGGGTCTGCCAGTTTCTTTAATTTCGGATGTAAAAATTACAAACTGATGATGCCTACATGGAGATCCATGAGGCTTCCCGATTATCCGATTGATAACATCGGCATTCAGCCCGACATTTACCTCGACAATTCAGTGAAAGACTGGGTTGCGTTTGCAGTGGATTATCTCGAAAATAAATGACTTTCTTCCTTGCCAGTCAGCTGGTTGGAAACCGCATAGCTTGTTGGTTTTGTTTGTTTGACATACGGGGGTTTCCGCAAATAAAACAATAACACCAGGGTCAAAGGTTCTGAAACATAATTCAGGACCGAATTTTCATTCAGGCGAGCTTGTTACAATACCTGTTCCGGGATAAAAGTGGTCATCAACGTGCATTAAAATAGTCCGTTTGCATGCAGCAGGTCGACTTCGGGAGATTTCCGCGCTTAATTTGTTCCGAAAATCATAAGACAAATAAGCCATGAAAAAATCCGTACTCCTTTTGATCCTGCTTGCAGTTTTTTGCATCTGTGCCATCGCACAGCCCATTCCGCCCGACAGCCTGTACTTCGGGCAAACACCCCCGGGTAGTATACCCCAGGTCTTTGCCCCCGGAATTATTTCATTGCCCGGGAGAATTGAGTACGGTGTTTCGATAGCCCCTGCCGGGGATGAAATGGTATTTGCTCTTGGCAACTGGCCGATTAAACGCACCATGATCATCCGGTATGAAAACAACCACTGGACATCACCCGATACTGCTTCATTTTCTGTAACGAGGTCGGCCGAAGAGGCGATTTATTCACCCGGCGGAGAAAGGGTTTACTATTATGCCTATAACCCACCCAATCCCAATGGTGGGTCTGATCTGTGCTACAGTGTGAAAACCGGTAATGACTGGAGTCAACCGATTAACCTTGGAACTCCTTTGAACACTGTCCAGGATGAGTACCACCCCTGCATTGTAGCCGACAGTTCAATCTATTTCGAGAACGCTTCAGGAAAAATATGCTATTCGAAGTTCCAGGATGGCGCTTACCTCCCACGAATTCTCATGCCTCCTATATTCAATGATCCGAATATGGCCTGGGGCAATCCTTATGTTTCACCGGATGAGAGCTATTTTATTTTCAATTCATCCCGTTCAGGTGGTTTCGGGGGCACCGATTTATATATATCCTACAAAAAGACCGACGGCAATTGGACCAATCCGAAAAACCTGGGAAATATTATAAATACCGCTACCAATGAGTGCGGGTCGGAGATCACCGACGATAATCTGTACATGACTTATGTTTCGAATAATGATGTTTACTGGGTCGGATCGGGTTTCATAGATAGTCTTAAATATACCAACTATGCCCCATACGTTAAAAACCCCATTCCCCAGCAGACAGGAATTGTGGGACAGTTTTTTAGTTTTACGGTACCCGACAGCACGTTTATGGATGATGACGGCAACAACACACTTTCCTACACTGCCGCGCTTACCAATGCTAATCCTTTACCCGGCTGGTTAACATTTACCGACAGCACCGTCACCTTTGCAGGAACACCCGCCGAACTCCAGACCCTGAATATCAGGCTTACTGCGACTGATACAGCAGGAGCATCGGCTTCGGCAACATTTAAAATAGTAATCGGATATCATGTTTCGGTTGAGCAAACAGTTCAACAGGAATTTAAGGTCTTTCCAAATCCAACCGGCGGGGAGGTTACCATTACCCTTAACTCAAAAGAAGATAAGAGCACAACCTTTGAAATATGCGATCTGAATGGAAAAGTCATAAAAACCGGGACATTCAAGTCGGACGTCAGCATAAATCTGACAGGTTGCAATAAAGGGATGTATATCCTCAGGCTTTTTTCCTGTAATGGAATTTCAACCGGCAAAATTTGTATTCAATAGGCTGAAAAAAATTGCCACAACAAATAACCTGATTTATTCAAAAATAATAGCATATTCCTTATTACTTTGTGAACCAGGGAGAAATATACGATGAGCCCAAAGCATAAATTCATGAATTATCCACGATAAATGGATGCAAACCAAAAAAAACTGACGCACATGAATCTAATGAAATCACTGTTTATTGCCGCTGTACTTTCTGCAGGTGTCTTCTCTGAAACTTCAGCCCAGAATGTAGTGTTTTCAGCCTACCTGGCTCCCGACGGCGCCGTGCATACAGCCACTCCTTCAGTTGCAGATAAACAGGGCAATATTTTTGTTGCAGGAGGGACAAGAGGGGGACTTAAGGTTACAAACGACGCGTTTCAGAAAAGTTATAAGGGGCATACAGACGGGGATGCCACCGGAGGCGATGCGTTTTTAATGAAACTGTCACCGGAAGGTAAGTTGATTTACTCGACCTATATTGGTGGTTCGGGTTCTGAAAACTATTGTGGGAAGATGGCCATTGATGAAGCCGGAAACGTGTATGTAGGCTTTACCACAGATTCGCGTGATTTACCGGTTTCAGGTAGTGCGGTTCAAAGAACCCTGAAAGGAGAAAATCATACTTACCGGTCAAACTTATTCTGCCAATTTTCCGGTGACGAAAAATGCGTATCAAAAAAACATGGCCGGAACGCAGGATGGTTTTTTCACCATCATCAATAAAAACCTGTCCGGGATTGAATATTCAACGTTTATCGGGGGAGATTCAACCGACCAGGTCAATTCTGTCTTTGTTGAGAATGCAGATCACTGTATTCTCGCCGGACAGACAAAGTCACCTGATTTCACGATCACGGCCGATGCATTAAATAAAAAGTACCTGGGCGGAAAGTCGGATGGTTTTATCATGAAATTCAACCTGAAAACGAACAAACCTGAATATTCTTCATTTATAGGCGGATCAAGGACCGATTTGATGAACTATGTTTCAAAAACAGAAAATCAGAAATACGTTCTGGTAGGCACATCCTCATCCAGGGATTTCCCGGTAACAAAAGACGCACTGTTTTCAGCCATTAGTGGCGGCATGGACCTGGTGATTTTAACGCTTGATAATACACTGAGGAAGCTTGAATATGCAACATACGGTGGAGGATCAAAGCAGATCGTCGTGGATCCTGATGCCAGGTATATCAATGGCGGCGTATTGCAGATATCCTCACTATGTGTTTCCCCTGATTTCCCTGCAACATTTAGATATGCTGAACCCGACAGCACCTGGACCAATTGTATCTGGAAACTCAATCTCAAACAAAAATAAACTTTGAAAAATCAGCGCTGATTGCGGTCTCAGCTATTCTGAAAAACAGGGGGTAAACTTAAGCAACCCGGTCGATTGCTTTTATCCGGGAACGCTCCCGGGATGGTAAGAAACACTCAGCCTGTTGTCGAAGAAATCGTTTGCAGATACGTTATAAAGGGTTTTCATGAAGCGTTACCTGACAGTGACGGTTTATATTGTAATTTTATCCTGGCGATGGAAGCCGGTGGCGGAATTGAAATCCGGGGACTGAACGGCGCTGCACAGGACCATAAACGCACATCTCATGAAACGCACCATCTTCTTGTTGTTAAGCATGGCGGTTGCCGCAACCGTATGCGGACAGTCACCGCCGGATTATCCCGGACGGCTTTTCTATACTTGCAAGGTGTGGGGGTTTGTCAAGTATTTTCATTCCGAAACAGCAAGCTGCACGGTTAACCTCGACAGCGCCCTGCTGCAGGCGCTTCCGCAGATCGAAGCCGCAACTACCACCGACGCCTTTAACCAGGCGCTCCTCACGCTAATCAACAGTCCGGGACTCCCCGCGCTCCCCACCGTGCCGATGCCCGTCGTGCCCGACAGCCTGATGTACAATCTAGACCTGTCGTGGTTCCAGGACCCGGTCTTCACGCAGCAGGTCAGGGGTGCACTCGACACCATCCGCGTGCGCTTCAGGCCGCGGCCGCATTGCCTCGTGGGTGAAGCCTTCGCAAACGGGAATCCCA
>JAQWBQ010000112.1 GCA_028706295.1 Bacteroidales bacterium | reverse complement strand
TTAAACTCGTCGCTGAAAAAACGGTTCTGTCTACTCGGCTTTTTAACCTTAGTCTTGTCTGTCATAGTTACCAAATTTAGTTATCATTTTTAACTTGATTTGGTCAACTTATTTCAGGCTAGGACAGTCTGATTTCGGATTAACAGATGTCATTATGTTGGTATGAAGTTAAACCATTTTTTCGAATATACCCTGTTACACCGTAATCTGAAGGTAATAATTTTCGATTCGACAGTTCTCACTTAAATATTTCAACCTGCAGGGAATCGTGTGATGATACGGAACCCCTGATCATGCCGGTGGTGTTGAAAGTCATGGTAACATTTCCCAGGTGATCAACCCCGATGACGCCTCCGGTTCCTCCCTGTTGAACCAGTTTTTCCATGATCACGCGGTGGGCAGATTCACCGAGCGACAAACGCTGATATTCCATCCGGGCTGCTATATCATAAGCCACGACATTGCGGATGAAAAATTCACCATGACCGGTGGCCGATATGGCGCAGGTCTTATTATCAGCCCAGGTTCCCGCGCCGATGACGGGTGAATCGCCGATACGACCCGGCATTTTCCCGGTCATTCCGCCCGTTGAGGTGGCGGCAGCCAGGTTCCCGTTCCGGTCGAGCGCCACCGCTCCCACCGTCCCTTTTCCCTCCTTCTGATCCGGATTTTTAAGGTTACTGTTCCGGTTCTTCATTTTCCACCGTTCCCAGTCCGCCTTCCTACCCGGCGTGACAAACCAGACGGAATCGGCCAGTTCAAGACCCTGTTCCCGGGCAAAGCGCTCTGCTCCTTCGCCAATCAACATCACGTGCGGTGTTTGTTCCATAACCCTGCGGGCCGCTGTGACCGGGTTCTTTATCCTTTGAACCCCGGCGATTGCGCCGGCTTTCCCGGTTTTTCCATCCATAACGGAGGCATCCATTTCGGGATGACCCTCCGCATTCAGAACGGCGCCCCTTCCGGCATTGAATTCCGGCTCATCCTCGAGATACCGAACGACCAGTTCAACCGCATCGAGCGCCGATCCGCCATCCTCCAGGGCCTTACCTCCCAATTGCAGCGCTGCCGTGATCTTGCTCCGGATCGTTTCGATCTTTTCAGCCGGCATCGAGTTCCGGTCCATGTTCCCGGCGCCCCCGTGGATCACAAGCGCCCACTTGCCTTTTAAATCCGACTCCTGAACAACCGACTGCACCTGATTCTGTGCCCTCGAAACGGTTGTGGTCCAAACTGTCAGAATGGATAAAATTAAAATATGGATATTCTTTTTTTTCATTTTAACGGACAAATTGAAAAAATTGACTGAATGACTGATTGAAAATGTGGTAATGTGCTGATGTGCTGAGATGCTGATGTGCTAATTGATTTACGATTGACATGATTTACGATTTACAAATGAAAATTTTAGAATTTATGAATTTGAGATTGACAATGTGAAAAAATTTAATTATTACTTTTTCCTAATCGCTAATCCCTGATCGCTAATCGCTAATACCTATTCCCTTCTTTGAATTTCGAATTCATATCCTGCTATGTCGCCGGCTGTAGCCGAAGTAAATCACCAGTCCGACGGCAAGCCAGATCAGGAACCTCATCCAATTGGTAACTCCCAGTTGCGCCATCAGGTAAAAATTGGTCAGGAGTCCGAGAACCGGGATGAGTGAAAGCTTGTTAATCATAGCAACAGCAGTAAGGGTGATGGCGCCCGCAATAAATACCATCATCGGAATCTGGTGGATCATCAGCGAAACCAGGGAAGTCGGTTCCGAAGATCCTGAAAAAAGGGTTGAAAGTCGCACCGATCCGGCGTCAGCAGAAAGAAATGTCCCGATTTCAGTACGATAGAGGTAACAGATCAGGATCAGTACACCCAGCCAGATTACTGGAAGAAACAACCTGCTGTTGAAATAGGGAACCTGAAAGCGTTTATGCTGGACCGGCTCCTTGTTCTTATCCAGATCCTTTTGCAGGACGAGTACGCCTCCCGACACCAGGATGAAGGCAAAGAGGGTGCCGATGCTTGTCAGGTCGGTGACTTCGGTCAGATTCATAAAGAGGGATGGAATGGCGACGAGGATCCCGGCGATGATGGTTGAAAACCATGGAGTCCGGAACCGGTGATGGATTTTCGAAAACGAGGGCGGGAGTAGTCCGTCGCGGCTCATGCTCATCCAGATGCGGGGCTGCCCTACCTGAAAAACCAGCAGGACGCTTGCCATGGCAATTACAGCGCTGGCCGATATGATGCCCGAAATCCATGGCAGGTTCAGCCGTTGAAAGACGTACGATAACGGATCGCCGACGCCCAGGGTCGTGTAGGGGCTCATACCTGTCAGTACCAGGCTTATCGCGATATACAAAACGGTAGTGATCACAAGGGCCAGGATAATGGCCCGGGGAAGGTCACGGCCGGGGTTTCGGCACTCTTCGGCCGTGGTCGAAATGGCATCAAAGCCGATATAAGCAAAGAACACGGCCGATACGCCCTTCAGGACGCCTGATATTCCGTTTGGGGCAAAGGGATGCCAGTTGTCAGGGTTCACATAAAAAGATCCCGCAACGATGATCAGCAACAATATTCCGATCTTGATCAAAACCATGGTATTGCTTGCCACTTTTGTTTCATAGATTCCGATATAGACCAGCACGGAAATAAAAACTACGATGGAAAAGGCCGGGATATCGGCGATGATCCGGACTCCCATAATAGTGGGCGCCTGTATCCAGGCCTGATAGCAAGCATGGATTGAGTCAGGCAGGGCGGTTAGCGACGTTCCTGCAATCATCTCCTTCATGGCGGATTGGTATCCACGGGCAGCCGTAAGATAGTCGGTGGTTAAATATTCGGGGATATGAATGCCCAAACCTCCCATCAGACCGGTAAAATAATCGGACCAGGAGATGGCGACGGCGATATTTCCGATGGCATATTCCATGATCAGGTCCCACCCGATGATCCAGGCGATGAGCTCGCCAAAACTGGCATAGGCATAAGTATAAGCGCTGCCGCTGATAGGGATCACCGAAGCAAACTGGGCGTAGCAGAGCGCGGAAAAGGCACAGGCGACGGCTGTAAAGAGAAAGAGAAGCGACACGGCGGGACCGCCTTGGGAAGCGGCTGTACCGATGGTGCTGAATATCCCCGCCCCGATTACTGCTGCAATTCCAAGGGCCGTCAGATCAACAACCGTCAGGCTCCGCTTCATCTGCTGGCCTTCACCTTTCAATCCGGCATCATGCAGGATCCGGCCAATCGATTTTTTACGGAAAAGCGGGTGTGACACCTGTAATTTTTCGATAAAGATAACGGTTTTTCAAAAGCAGGAACCTCCCCTCAGAAATAGATTCCATGGCATTCCCGGAGGTGTTGTCCGCTACACGTATGTTATCGGTCGGCACGTCAGTCGGAATTGTCAAACCTTTGACATTAAACCCAAAAAAATGTAATTTTGTAATTCTTCCATTCCTACCGGAAGATGAACAGGATCAACAAAACAACTGACAGACCATGAATATATGTGTTTTCGGAGCCAGCGGCAGGACCGGACTGCTTATCGTTTTTCAGGCCTTGCACCAGGGGCACCGGGTGACGGCCTTTGCCCGGAATGCGACGAAGGTGACGATCCGCCATCCAAACCTGACTGTAATTGAAGGGGAGCTGAATGATTTTGATACATTGAAACGCGCGGTTGAAGGCCATGATGCAGTGCTTTGTGCCCTCGGTGTTGATTCTAGGAAACCGGGAACTGTGTTGTCGGAAGGTACCCGGTCGATCATCCGGGCTATGGAAGCGACCGGCGTGAAAAGACTGGTTTGCATGTCGTCGGCAGGTATACTGGGCAACGATGCAGGCTTCTGGTTCGGAAAAGTTATTGTACCGCTCTTTCTGAAACACGTCTTTGCTGATAAACGCAGGCAGGCTGAGATCATCCGGAACAGCACCCTCGAATGGGTCATTGTAAGACCTGTCGGACTGACCGACTCTCCCAAAACCGGGAGTTACAAAATAAATCCCGGGATTCCGACGTCACACACAGTCCCGCGTTCCGATGTGGCAGATTTCATGATCAAATGCGCGGCCGATAAAAAGTATGACGGTTCAATGCCGGCATTGTCGGGAAAGTAACGGAAGAAAATGTGCTAATGTGCTGATGTGCTAATTTGAGAATTTGAGGATTTGAAAATTTTACAATTGAACTATGAACTTTAATTTCTGTTTTCCCTATTCGCTATTCGCTAATAACTAATCCCATATTTTGACATTTGATTTCTTAATCACTCATTTTCTTTCTTTAATCAGCAAACAAAAAATTAGAATATGGATCAGAATCTTAAACTTACTTTCATAAAAAGATGGTCGGAGTACTTTGGCGCCAGCGAACTCCCGCTTGCGTTTTTTTATTCTGATGATGCCGGCGATGCCGCACTGGCAAATATGCCCGGAAAACACAGTTGCTTTATTGGTGAACTGGCCATCGTGCGTAAAGGCAAACCACTGGCCTGGAATGTCAAATCATTGAGTTGCGAAGGTGCAAAACGATACCTGGGTTATACCACACAGATGCGACCCGATTTCGGATATTTTCTTTCAACGGGAATCCCCGGAAAACTTGAAGGGGAGCGATATCTGAGAAACCCTGAGATGGTGCAGGAGTTTATCGAAAATACGAAGTGTATTCCGGCGCTTGGCAGGTATATTGTCTTTAAGAGGTTCGACCAGCTTACCCCCGTCGATGAGCCGGTCGCCGTCATCTTCTTTGCAAAACCGGATGTATTGTCGGGATTGTTTACCCTGGCCAATTTCGACCGGGGCGATGGACAGGGAGTTATTGCCCCTTTCGGGTCGGGTTGCGGGACCATCGTGTACCAGGCATACTTCGAACAGCTATCGGATGATCCGAAGGCCATCCTGGGTATGTTCGACGCATCTGCCCGTCCTTATGTTCCCAAAGAGGTGCTTTCATTCTCCATCCCGATGAAGAAATTCGTGAAAATGGTTTCATACATGGATGAGAGCTTCCTGATCACCGAATCGTGGCAGAAAGTCAAACGGCGGTTGCCATGAAAAAAATTGCGTTTCCAGCATGGCTCTGCATCCTGATCCGCATTGCAGGTTTTGCCCAGGGGGTCGATTTTACCATTCCCGACACCATTTGCCAGGGGGTTCCGTTCCAGATCACCGACATTAAACCTGTAAATGCCACCTCGTATCATTGGAGCTTCTGCAGTGGAAATGCCAATTACCAACCCGAAGGAGTCATCCTGGGAAATCCGCAGAAATATCTGAAATCGCCGTTGTTTGTCACCCTGGTCAGGGATAGTTCCGAATACTATTCCTTCATTACCAGTTCCGGAAACAATACGATGGTTCGGTGTTATTTCGGAACTTCGCTGGACCAGCATCCGATCAAGGTGACCAATTTTGATATCTTCGAAACCGTGATCACGAACCTTACAGGGATAAGGGTTTTGAAAGATCAGGGAAAATGGTACGGATTCATCCTGAATGGCGATACTCTCATCCGGGTAAATTTCGGCGACTCCCTCTCCTATTTCCCAACGTTGCAGTATATCGACCTTCAAGCAGGAATAGCGGGTTCAGGATTGTTTATTGCCCGACAGGATGGCGACTGGATCGGATTCACCACCGACCTGAATAACAACGCGTTGGTAAGACTTGATTTCGGTTCTTCGCTTCAGAATGATCCCCAGGTCCATAACCTCGGCAGTTTCGGGATTTTGAATTTACCGACCGACCTCACACTGGTGCGGGAAAACGGGATCTGGTTTGCACTGGTAAACAACCGGGGAAACCAACGCATATGCCGGCTCAGGTTCGGAGCATCCCTTTACAACGACAATCCTGCAGTCAGTGTGCTTTCCGGTATCAACGGGTTGTTGCAGAATGCAGGCATCTCCCTCATCCCCGACTGTGGCAGGATCAGCGCACTTGTTTCAAACTGTGTTCAGAAGGATGTTTACCTGCTCCATATCGCCTTTCCCTGGGGAATATCGGGAGATCCCGTTGTGACGACCATCGGAAATATCGGGATCCTGAACCAACCATACGGTATATCGGAGTTCCAACGGATCGGCGATACGGTTTACGGTTTTGTGGCGAATTACGGAAGTTCTGAAATGACGCGGCTTTTCTTCCCGGTTTGCAACGGGGCTTCTCAAGCAACCTATTCGGGTTACAATCCCGATCCCATCACCTATGCAGATACCGGAAATTACAACATCCTGCTAATGGCCGACGAGGGGTTGCCTTCCCAGGCCATGCAATGTAAAAACATCATCGTGGTTTCAACCGGGGATTTTTCGCTGGGGCCTGATCGCGCGCTGTGCAAGAATACCACGGCCACACTCGACGCCGGCACGGGTCACCGCTCCTATCTCTGGTCGACCGGCGAGCAAACACAAACGATCGTTGTCGATACAGCTGGTATTTTCTGGGTACGGGTGACAACATCCGCGGGTTGTGAAACCATAGATTCTGTCACGGTTTCGCTGAAAAATGATGTCCAGCATACCGTGGATACCACCATTTGTAACGGATCCTCATACTGGGCCCAGAAACAGTACCAATACCTGGCAGGAGTTTATTATGACACGATTTCAAATCCTTCGGGTTGCGACAGCATTGTGATCACCCGGCTTCAACTGAAAGCGTGCCCGCATTTTTATATCCCGGATGCCTTCTCCCCCAATGGCGACGGGTTGAACGATGTTTTCAGACCCGTTTGTAAAGGGATCGTACAGTATCATCTGCTCATTTTCGACCGGTGGGGGAGCATGGTGTTTGAATCATTCAATGCTGAAACCGGGTGGGACGGGAAGGTACAAAACCAGCAGGCTGAAGCCGGAATCTATTCTTTTATTGTAACATTCGAAATTGAGGGATTGGAGGACCAGGAACAAAAACAAACCGGTTCCGTGACCCTGGTCAGGTGATTTGTCTTAGCCTGCAGCATCACAAAAAAGCACAGCTTTCCCCTTTAAGATTCAGTTATACCGGGAGAAACAACATTCCTATATTTTTCTGAACGACAGAGTTTGCGATTTTTCGCTAACCCGATTATCCGAAGAATCACACATCCAGTTCAATTCATTATAAACTGCGCGCCAGTTCATTAAACAATGCTTCAACGGCTTTGTGATCGGATGAAAATGAACATCTGACCTCCTGAAGGTGTTCAAAATATTTTCCTGTCAACCCTTTGATCCGTTCATCGATAGCCAGAAACAAGGGTGTTGCCGCCCCTTCAGCCGGAGTTTCATGGCCGCTGAAACCAAATGAATTGCTGAGTTTGGAATTTACATCGCCCGGGTGACAAGCGTTCACTGTGATGTTGCTGTCCTTCAGTCGTCCGGCCCAGGCCACCGTCATCATCCGGTCGGCCTGTTTGGCTTGCCTGTAAGCTACGTCATTATCGTACGGTCGCTTCCGGAACTCGGGATCAGAAAGATCCAGTCCGCCGGCCCAGTAGGATGCAACGTTCACGATCCTTGCATCAGGCCGGTTGATCATGTGATCTTTGAAATAATGGATCATCCGGAAATAGGAGAGCACGTTGACGGCCCATTGCATTTCGACCCCTTCGGCAGATTCGGTGCGTCTCCGTGGACCGGTGGCAGCGTTATTGATCAGCAGATCGAGCGGTTTGTTCCGGGAGCAGGCAAATGAAACTATGGAAGCCTTTAACGAGAGATCAACCACGTGATAATCCACCCGGCCACCGGCAGCCCGGGTTTCCAGCTTTTGTTGCAGATTCATGAGCCTGGCTTCATCCCGCCCGACCAGGGTTAAATCGTAGCCCTTGTCGACCAGGCCCTGACAAATTGCCGAACCTATTGCTCCGTATGCGCCGGTAACGATGGCAGAAGACATATCTATTGATTAAATGACTGATTGACTGATTGACTGATTGAAAACATGCTAATGTGCTGATGTGCTAATGTGCTAATTAATTTACGATTGACATGATTTACGATTTTCGAATACTGCTGAGGCATCAAAATTATTGATCAGAAAGACAAGTAATAGGTCTTTTTCTTCATCAAAATACTCGACGATCCTCAGGATTTCTGGATATAGCTGTTTGGATTTTGGCCCTGTTAGTTTTATCGTTTTATCGTATCTGAGGCCAGTCCGTTCATCTATGTTATAATTGTACTCCACATCCTCATAATTTAAAGTCACCTTAGCTCTGGTAACGAAGAAAGATCCCGCCCAATGCATCGAATACAAAGCGACAAAATCAATATAGGCCTTATCCATCAAGTATATTACTGTCACAATACTGTCCGTCGGTAATATAGATGAAAGTGGGAATGCTTCCTCTTAAGTCGAACAATGTATGCACGTTCACAGCACCTCTGGAGTACTTACCAGAATTCATAGTCTTGCAGTTAAGCCTGCAAAACTATAGGTCAGATCAAATCAAAAAATCAAAGAACGCTATTATTATGTTTATTATCAAATATATATAAAGATTTTAGAAAGTTAACGCATCACTAGTATAACGTTCTTTAAATAACATATCAAATAGTTTTCAAGTCGTCCATTTTGTACTTCCACCTGAAAACCACGGGTTCATTATTCATTTCTTCAATTCCCTGACAAATTCTTTTCATTAGTTCT
>JAQWBQ010000037.1 GCA_028706295.1 Bacteroidales bacterium | reverse complement strand
CCCGGCTCCGATCCCCATGACAGGAGATTAACCGGGGGATTTTCAATCGAGTAACAAATGTACTCAAATGTTTTTCGAAAAAACAAGTTTTTTTGTGCCTTTTTTTCAACTTTTTTTTGTCAGGGTAAAAACCTAACGCCTTGAAAATCAGAAATTGGAAAATCTAAAATTCATAAAATCAAAAACATAGCACTGACATAATAGCGAATAGGGATTAGGCATTAGCGAATAGCGATTAGGGAAAAAATAATTAGAAATACTGCTTATCCCCTTTAAGCAAGTTGATGTTTTCGGGGAGGGGTCATTTTATAAGCCGGTTGCCGTTTTTGATACTTGCTCAAAGTAGATAAGCAGTTTAAAAATCCCCAAATTCTCAAATCCTCTTTAAAACCGCTTCCATCAACTTTACGGCAGCGGGGTGCCTGGATGGGGTATCGGAATTTTCGTCATCACCCGAAAGCTGAAGTCCGGATTGGAGGATCATTTGCCGGGCCTGGTCGAGTTTGCGGGTGGGTTCGCGGAGGGAGGCGGTGAAAATGTCGCCGTTCGCGCCGGTGGTAAGCGCTTCGAGCACGAGGGTGCAGAAGGCGGGCAGCGAAACAGGGACGGTGGTGGTATCGGGGCGGCGCAGGATCATCGCGGCCATAGGTGGTGATACCGGGGTGTTATTCTGTTGAAGTTCTGCCATCCAACCGGGGCGCAGATCCACGCGTCCGCACACGGCCTCTTCGGCCTTTTGCATGGAGCGCTGTTTCACCCCGTCCCCGCCCGTTTCACGGTACGACGAAAGGAGGATGAACCGGTCAGCGCCATGGCGGGCGGCACACCGTGTCAGGATTCCGGTCCCTTCTTCATGGTTCCGGAATGCCTCGCGGTGATTCGATTCGAGCAGGGCGGCATCGTGATACAGGGCGGCATGGATTACCATTTCGGGACGGTGTCGTTCGAAGAGTCCGGCCAAACCGGGTTCATCGGTGATGTCGGTGAGGGCGAGGATTACCGGGACTTGTTGCGGGTTTTGGATGATGGCACGGAGTTGCGTCAGCGCCTTTTCGGAACGGTCGGCAAGGATCAGCGACGCGGGTCTGAAGGCAAGGATCTGGCGGGTCAGTTCGGCGCCTGTCGTACCTCCCGCACCTGCAATAAGAACCCGTTTACCCCGGATAGCGCGTTCCATCTCCTCAGTTCGTTCCTGGGAAAACGAGTATTCAATGGTTCCCGGTCCCGCATTTTTGGTTGCAGGTACGGATTCTTCAGCCACAGCAGCCGGTTTCACACTGCGGAGCAGGGTGTCGAAACCGCCGTGGACCAGTGAGCGGAACAGGAAGATCAGCGCCGTGGTGATCAGGAATTCAAGGATGATGATGGTCAGGGGGATGAAGAGGCGCTGGTTGATAAAATAGTAGGTGATGAAGTCGGTAAGGATAAAGAGAAAACTGCCGGAGATGAGGATGAAAACCAGCCGGAAACCGCCGGCAAGTCCGGGATGGCGATCGGTTCCGGTATAAGCACGGAATGTGAGGAATAAAGCGACACGAACGACGACCATGATGGCCAGCACGATCGGGATCTCAGCTATTTCGCTGGCCGGAACATCAAAGTTGAACCGCAACAGGTAAGCCAGGAATACCGAAGCCACTACGATCAGGCCATCGACAAGCGGACGGGTACAAAAGCGGAAAAATTGATTTACGATTGACAAAATTTACGATTTACGAATGATTGATTGACTGAATGATTGATTGACTGATTGACTGATTGATTGAATGATTGATTTTAATTTAGAATTATTTTTTCCCCTAATCCCTATTCGCTAATACCTAATCCCTATTTTGAATCGTCTTCTATCCGGTCTTCTCCCCGAGTGTCATGGTTTTGCTTATAACGGTCTTAAAGCGTTTGCCGATGTCGCGGCATTGAACTTCGAATGAAAGTCCGTCGAGGTGGCTGAGAATTTCGCGTACCATCGCGGGGTCGATGCCCGTTTCGAAACCCGTGAGGTCGAATTCAAAGATCTTGAGCGACTGTTCGGGCATCACCTTTAATCCGTCGCGGATGATCGTAAAAGAGATATAACCGGTGTTTTCATCGATCAGCGGGAGGAAGTCGGAGATGGATCCGGAACTTTTATCATGCTTCGAAACCCGGAATCCCGAGATGAAAAAGGGGCTGTTCCCGTTGTTGAAAAGTCGCAGGGAGATGTTGTTTTCGGTCACCGACGGGATCAGCGCGGGCAGGGGCTTGATGGTGTCGCGGTAAAATTTGTAGAACAGGAACACCGAGAAGGCGCTCATGACAAAAGCCGCCACCGAAAGAAAGAGGGTGATGATCACCAGGAAGCGGAGATCGACGGGGATGAGGGTGGAGGAGAGGAGCATGGGGATTGATTGACTGAATGATTGAATGACTGACTGACTGATTTAATGAATGAGTGATTGAGTGATTGAGTGAATTGGGGTGTGGGTGTGGGTAATGGGGGTGGGTTTGGTTTTTTTGTGCTAAGATAGGAAGTTTTTTACAATAATATTTCCGGCGGGGGGTTTTTTGAATTTCAGAAGGGTCGGAATTTGAAAGTAGAAAATCTCTCGTACCTTTACAAAAATTTTTCAAAGATAACCTCAAAATAACAATACCATGTTTATCAGGATCATGTTGCAGTTTTTAGGTGTCGCCGTACTGATGATGGCGCCGTTTTGCGCACCGGCGCAGTGTTTCCGCGGGAATACGGCCGTCGGTCCGGGGGAATACCTCGCCTACGATGTTTCGTACCAGGTGGGGCCGGTGTGGTCGAATGTTGCGTCGTTTACCATGTCGACGGTCCGGGAAACGGCGGGTGGCAGCGGGGTATTGCACTTGAAGCTGAATGTCCGTACCTACCCGATGTACGACCACCTCTTCAAGGTTCGCGACTCCTATGAATCATGGGTAAATGAAGCGACCTGGGCACCGGTAAAGTTCCAGCGTTATACCATGCACAACCAGAACACGGTGCTGATGACCCTGTTTATGTACCCGGCCCAATCGTTTTTCACCTATAACTACAAGCTGAACAACGAGCCCGTGTCGAACGGCAAGGGGAGCATCGGCAAGTGTATGAACGACATGGTTTCGTCGGTCTTCTTCCCGCGCACACTCGAACTCGAAAATCAGCGCCCGGGAACGGTTTTCCCCCTGTCGATCCTGTACAACGATCAGCCCACCGCCCTGCGGATGGTGGCCGGCGGGAAGGGCATCATCAAGGACCGCGACGGGAAGATGTACCATTGCAGCAAGTTCATCGTGAAGATGAACGCCACGGTGAGCTATTTCAAAGAGGGGTCGGATGTGGTGGTGTGGATGACCGCCGATAAAAACAAACTTCCGGTTTACGTGGAGGCCGAACTCAAGGTGGGTACCGTGAAGATCTACCTTAAAGAAGCCCGGGGACTGCAAAACCCGATGACGGCTCTGTTATCAAAATAAACCGGTATTGCCCCGGGACATATCCCACGACACTGCTTTTTACCCGTTAAGTTGGAAATTCAACCGGGATCAAATGAAATCCAACGGCGAACACTGCTTCTGACCGCTATCCCACAGCGGAGTGTCTTTTTAGGAACCTTTCATGGCATTCTTTCCAGTTTAAAACCCGGTATCCCGCTACCCGACTGATGGATATATCCCTGATCTTAAGACCCTTACAAATAATTAGGTTTTTTCCCTAACAAGCCTGATTTTTATTACTTTTACAGGCTTTTTACAAACCGACAAATATCCTCATGAATAGATTGTTAGGGTTATCAGCACTATTACTGATTGGGATAATGGGTTACGGACAAAAGAGTCTGCCGGTTCTCAACACTGCCATTGCCCGGTACGGGGCGGATGATTACAAGCGCATCATCGCGGATCGCACAAAGGCGCTGACTGTGAAGTCGGAGCTGTTTTCGGCCTGGTACGACCGGGGTATTGCCCGGTATGTCCTGCAGGATTTCAAGGGCGCCGTTGAAGATTTCACCCAAGCTGCCGCTTTGAATGCGAAGGCTCCCTATGTGTTTTACAACCGTGCGCTGGCCCGTTATGGCGCTAAGGATTTTTCCGGTGCGGTGGCCGATTACCGGGAAGCGGTGCGGCTGAATCCCACACTTGCCACTCCTACCGACCATCCCTGGGAGGCCCTTCCCTGCTTCAACCGGGGCAATGCCAAATCGGATCTGCGCGATTTCGCCGGAGCCGTTATTGAATTCGACCAGGCCATCGCGATGAACCCCGTTTTCGGGGCCGCCTGGTTTTATCGCGGAAATGCGAAATATGAACTCGGAGATTTTATCGGGGCCCTGAGCGATTACAACATGGCAAAGGAATTCTCTCCTCCGTTGTACACCCTCTGTATGAACCGCGGACTGGCCCGATACCGGCTGAAGGATCTGGCCGGGGCGATCGGTGACTTCTCAAAGGCACTGGAGATACAACCCTCTGATGCAAAGTTGTGGTACCTCATTGGGGCAGTCGAAGTGGAATCGGGAATGCAGGAAACCGGCTGTAAGGATCTCCTCAAAGCCATGAAAGCAGGCAGCGAAGAGGCCTCTGAATTTATGAAAGCCGTTTGCCGGTAGCTGCTCAGCAAATACCTTCCCCGTTTAACTTCTTTTCCTGAAAATCGGAAACGAAATGATCCGCGTCTTATGAATCATATACATCAGGGTAGTGATCAGCACGCCCCGGCCATAGCGGAGGCTGCGGGTGAAGCTGATGGAGGAGGCTTCGGGGAAGTAGCGGGTCGGGCAGGAGATCTCGCCGATCTGAAAGCCATGACAAAGGATTTGGGCAAGCATCTGGTTGTCGAAGACGAAATCGTCGGAGTTGGCCGGGTAGTTTATGGTTTCGAGCACCTCGCGCGAAAAGGCCCGGTAGCCGGTATGGTACTCCGATAGCTTTTCATTCATCAGCAGGTTCTGGATCAGGGTCAGGATACGGTTGAAGAAGTACTTGTAGTAGGGCATTCCGCCGCGGAGGGCGCCTTTCCCCAGAATGCGCGACCCGATCACCACAGGATAGACCCCGTCGGCAATGAGGTGGACCATCGCCGCGATCAGCTTCGGCGTATACTGGTAATCGGGATGGAGCATGACCACGATATCGGCGCCCAGTTGCAACGCGGTATCATAACAGGTCTTCTGGTTGGCGCCATATCCCCTGTTCCGTTCATGCCGGATCACATGGTGGATTGGAAGGCGGCGGGCCGTGTCGACCGTCGCATCCCGGCTGGCATCATCGACCAGGATGAGCTCGTCGACCAGCCCCGCGGGTATCTCCCCGATGGTCTGTTCCAGCGTTTTCTCGGCATTGTAGGCCGGCAAGACGACGACGATCTTTTTTTGATGGATCACGAGAGTTTCATTTGAAACTTATGCTAATCCTTCTTTCTTTTGCTGTTATCTCTTCTTTCTTTTGCTGCCATCAAAAGAAAGAAGCAAAGAAAACTCACCGCTTCCGGAAATTCACTAAAAATCATCGTCATTCGCTAAACTGCGGAAACTCGTCGCTTCGCTCCTCAAACACGCCGCAGTTTTTAACGCTCATTCCTCGATTTTCTCAACGTGAATTTCCTAATGCGGACATTTTATTTTCAATTAATTCTTTTCACAATAAGTTTATCAATCCGGTTGCCGTCGAGATCGACCACTTCGAACTCGTACTCTTTCCAGGTAAATTTTTCTCCGGGTTCGGGGATGTGGCGCAGGATGCTCATAGCCAGCCCGGCGAGGGTGTCGAACTTAACCTTCGACTTATCAAAGCCCTGGATGTTGAGTTCATAGGCGAATTCGTAGAACGACATTTGTCCGTCGGCCAGCCATGATCCGTCGTCGCGGGGGGTGAGGCGCGGCTCATCGGGGCTCGGTTCGTTGAAGTCGCCCACCAGCGCCTCGAGGATGTCGTTGAGGGTCACCATTCCGACGGTCGACCCGTATTCATCGACCACCAGTCCGTAGTGGATCTTCTGCACTTTGAAGAGTTCGAGGGCTTCATAGGCGGTGATGGTCTCGAGGATGAACTGGGCCGGCCAGATCATCCCGGTCAGGCTGAGGGCTTCATCGCAAAGGTTTTTCAGGATAAGGTCTTTGATGAAGAGCACTCCCTTCACGTTGTCGAGGTCGTCTTCACATACCGGATACACGGAGTGAAGCTGGTCGCCGATCTTTTTCCGGATCTCTACGGGCGAATCGTGCACATCGATCCAGACCAGATCACTGTGGTGGGTCATGAGCGATGAGATTTTGCGGTCGCCCAGGTGGAATACGCGTTCGACGATATCCTGTTCAATCTCCTGGACCTCTCCATCGTCGGCCCCCTCCTGCACCATTGCCTTGATCTCCTCTTCGGTGACCTTTGATTCGGACGACGGTTTTACCGGCAGGATGCGCAGAATGAGGTCGGTGGTATGGGTCAGAAGCCAGGTGAAGGGCCAGGTCACAGTCGACACGAAGATCATGGGGCGTACCATCATCCGGGCAATGCGTTCGGCATTCATGAGTCCGATGCGTTTGGGTACAAGTTCGCCGACCACCATCGAGATAAAGGTCACGATGAGGACAACGAGAGCGAGGGCGAGGTTTTCGCTCCAGGGTGTGGAGAGGCCGGCTTTGCTGAGCGCCGCCGACATCGATGCCGTGATCTCATCGCTCGAGAAGACCCCGGTGAGGATTCCGATGAGCGTGATTGCGATCTGGATGGTCGACAGGATGCGCGTAGGGGCATTGGCGTTTTCGAGGGCCAGCCGCGAGGCGCGGTCGCCCTTCTGGGCATCAAGGTCGAGCTTCGACTTCCGTGCCGAAACCAGGCTGATCTCGGCCATGACAAAGAACCCGTTGATCAGGAAGAGAATGAGCAGAACGACAATGGCTGATATCATAATCGTTGTATTTCAGCAAATATACAAGGAAATCGTGACCGGTGAAATAGAAATGCTGTTCCTCACGGTATAACTGCACCTAAGAGTCTGTTTAAATTTAGTTTGTCAGGTGAAAACCTATCTATTTACGATTGACGAATGAAAACAAATGCCGTACATTTTTGTTAAGCTGCAGCGCTATATTCAGTAACTTTGTGATGGGATGACCGGGATCAACGGATCATCCGTTAAATGCTGCCAAACCTGACCGAAAAGGTAAGCCGGCAACGAAATCCTGTTATATCCGGTAATACCCGAAAACCTTTTACACGCATACCATGAGCCAACGCGGAATCCAATTTACAGCCATCCTGTTATTCATTCTGGTTTATCTTGTTCCGTCCCCATTGGCCGGAGCGATGATTCCCGCAATGACCTTTCCAGCCGGGTTAGAATTCATTGGATTCCCTGTTTTCAGCCGGGTTTCCGTCTTGATGCAAGTCACAGATGCGATTCCCAATACGGCACATGATCGTGTTAAAAACACAGAACCGGAGGCAACGCTTGGTTCACGGGTGAATGACTCCGCAGTAGGCAGCGGGGAATTAATCCGGAAGCGAATCAACGGTATGAACCTGGATACAAGTTCCGGCTCCGGATTCCGTTGCAAGCAGCCGGGAACTAACCCGGAGCGATTAATAAATCAGGGGAGCGATACCATCCGTGCGGTTGTCGAAGTGACCATTGCCGGCAAAGGAAAAGTCGATACCCGGATCGACAACATGGGATACTGGCGGCGGATGATGAAGAAGGGGTATGTTTTGCCAACCTCCGCCGTGAAGGTACCCCCCGGAACTTTTACCGGGACGGAGATCAGGGCTTATGAACCGGGTAAAGTTCAAAATTCAAAATCAGGCATTGGGCCTTGGGAATCAGGAATCAGGGAAAAAAATTCAAATCAATCATTCAGTCAATCAGTCATTCAGTCAATCATTCTTTTTTCTCCCGACATTCCGGTGACCGGCGAAACGGAGGTGACCCAGAGTGAAAATTCGGTATTCATCGATCCGCAGGATGAGTCGGTAGCGCTCAACAGCAACAACTCAAGCAGTTGGATCGTAGGCTTTGCCGAGGATCTATATGGCGCGGATGCGCTGCACACCTCCGATTGGGGGATGAGCTGGCAGGGGACTACGCGTGGCGCCGGGGGTACCAACCAGGGCGATCCGGCATCCGCCATCGGTACCAACGGCTGGTGGTACGTCGGAAAGATCGACGCGACGTCGGGACAGTCGGTATCCTACAGCAAAAACAAGGGAAAGACGTGGACCCGTGTCGTGGTTGCCAACGGTCCGGTCGCAGGCGACGGGCTGCTCGACAAGAACCATTTGTGGATCGACAACACCCCGGGAAGTCCTTATGAAGGCTATCTCTATGATGCCTGGACCAACTTTATGCCCGGGTCGCCCGACAGCTTGCAGATCCAGGTTTCCCGGTCGGCCAACCACGGACTCTCCTGGTCCTCGCCGGTGGGAATCAGCCAGGGGGCCGGCGCCCTGAATCTGAATCACGGGGTCAACCTGCATACCGGCCCGTCTGGCGAGGTTTACGCAGTGTGGAGCATCTACGATGCATGGCCTGCCGATGAAACAGCCATCGGTTTTTCCAAATCGCTGGATGGCGGCGGGATCTTTACCCCGGCCGTCAGGATCATCAACAACATCAAAGGGATAAGGGCATCCCTCACTGCAAAGCAGATGCGCGTCAACGCCTTTCCGTCCATGGCGGTTGACAACAGTACCGGTCCGCACCGGGGTACCCTCTACGTGGTCTTTCCCAACGTGGGATTCCCGGGCGTCAATACCGGCACCGATATCGATATTTATCTGATCCGCAGCGCCGACGGGGGCGATACCTGGTCGGCGCCTGTCCGGGTAAATCAGGATCCGCCCGGGTTGGGCAAACAGCACTTCTTTCCCTGGATCACCTGCGATCCGGTTACCGGCGGACTGTGCGTGATTTATTACGACGACCGCAACGCGGGCCCGGGCGAAGTCGCCGTTTTCGTCTCCTGTTCGTGGGACGGCGGCCTTATCTGGACCGACTTTCAGGTGAGCGACTACCAGTTTACTCCTGCGCCGATTCCCGGACTGCCCTACAACTACTTCGGCGATTATATCGGCATCCAGTCGCGGAATATGAAGGTCTATCCCATCTTTACCAGCAACCACCAGGGAAGAGCCATGTCGTATGTCTCGCCCTTCGACCTGGGCCCGAATCCCAACCAACCCTGGGTGGTCTATTATTCCGACTCGCTCGCGCCTGTGCCCCTCCTGAAGTCACCCGTCACAGGAACAGCGGTAACCGGGGAACTTACAACATCCGCAAGGTTCAGGAACCGTGAATCCGGGGGGCTGACCTTTGGCGACTCCCTCTATCTGACGCTCGGTTTGAAGAACATCGGCGACCAGCCGGCCCAGGAGGTTGCTGCAACACTCTCCTCCCCTTCGCCCCTTGTGGAGATCACCGACAGCACCGCGTTTTATGGCGCCATCGCGGCCGGAGCAGTCGGAACGGTGGTGAACGGATTCACCCTGAAAGTCTCCGATACCATCCCCGACGGGGTGCCGGTACGCTTCGACGTCAGGGCCTCGACGCCCGACTCGGTGTGGTACAGCCATTTTGCCGTAGAATCAAGGGCGCCGGCGCCCCGGATTACGGGATTATCGGTGAACGACAGCGCCGGCGGAAATTCAAATGGCCGCATGGACCCGGGCGAGACCGTCGAACTCATTTTCACCAATAAAAACAGCGGTGATTTCTCCTGCCTGCTGACATCGGGACAATTAACCATCCTTTCTCCTTACCTGACGCTGCTTTCCGACAGTACTTTCCTCGGCACCCTCCTCCCGGGCGCTGTGAAACCGGCAGCATTCACGGCAGTGGTTGATGCAGATGCACCCCTGGGCAGCGCCGTGGACCTGTATTACCGGTTGATCTCGGGAGGGTATAACGCGCATGGTACATTCCGTGAGATCATCGGCGTGGTGGCCGAAGACTGGGAAAGCAATTCCTTTACCCGGTTCCCCTGGCAGCAGATGGGTACGCTCCCCTGGACCATCACGGATGTGAATCCCTGGGAAGGGGCGTATTGCGCGCAGTCGGGGGCCATCTCCGACTACCAGAGCTCCCAGATGTTCGTCACCTATGAATCGGCTGCCGATGATTCGATCTCCTTCTTTTTGAGGACCTCGAGCGAACAGGGGTACGACTTCCTGATCTTTCAGATTGATAACGTGACGCAGGGTCAATGGTCGGGAGAGACCCCCTGGACGCGGGTTGCCTTTCCTGTTGCCGCCGGGTTGCACCAGTACAAATGGATCTACCGTAAGGATCTGGCATTTACGTACGGGCTCGACAAAGCCTGGGTCGATTTTATCGCCTTCCCGCCACCGGTACTCCCGGCTGTCGATCCGGGCCCGGCCGACACCCTTTGTGCCGGTAAGCTGGTACCGCTTCAAGCCACGGCATCGCAGTACGATTCCATCCGGTGGACCACCCTCGGTGATGGTGTATTTGCCAATGATACCGCGCTGAATACCGTTTACACGCCCGGCACCCTCGACATCATTGAAGGAACCGCCACACTCCGGCTTACAGGCTACGGGAAGTATGGCAGCATGGCGAAGAACAAGGTGATCACCATCCGCCCGCTGCCACACGCCTTCATCACGGTTTCGCCTTACGATACCGTATGTGCCGGCAACGCAATCCTCCTCGCAGCCGATACCGCCGGGATTGCAGCCTACCGGTGGATCCCCGGGGGGATGACCACGCCGGAGATCACAGTCGATACGGCAGCGACCGGCGGGATGGGAAGTTACTGGTACCGCCTTACCGTCATGAACCGCTTCTCCTGTTCCGCAAAGGATTCCGTCGTGATTACCTTTAAAAACTGTACGGGTATTGAGGAGCCGCAACTGGAAACCATCCGGGTATGGCCCAACCCGGGAGATGGCCGGTTCCTGATCGGGATGCATACCCTGGCGGATGAACCCGTCACCCTGACCATCCACGATGCAAACGGGTCGGTGGTGTTTCACGAAATAATCCACCGCCATCCGGCGACCTGGATCAAAAAAATCAATCTGAATACTGCTCCCGATGGTGTATATTTGCTGACTGTAACGACATCGGGAACTCCGTTCACCCGGAAGCTGATCATCCGAAAACAGGCGCCCGGGTACTGAGAATCTGGTTATGAATCGAAATGGTACATCCAGGTTGATGATTCAATCTACAATTATTACACTGAAAACGGGATCAGGCGCAGTTCCTGTGAACGGACCGGTTTTACCGTCGCCAATGCAAACCTGAAATATGCCTGGCGGTTGGGTGACCTGAGCGGTGATATCAGCCTGTTCTGCAAGAACCTGTTCGATGAGCAGTATTTCGGGTTTACCGAACCCAACAACGGCCCCGATTACAACAGTTACCAGGCTGCTCCCGGCCGGGAGTTTTTCGTAAGCCTGCGACTGCGGTTATAGCCTGAGAAATGTTTAAAACTGCTTATCCCCTTTAAGCCAGTTGATGTTTTCGGGGCGGGTTTATGACTCCTCCCCGCCCTCCCCTTGAAGGGTTACTCTTTATACACATTCTCCAAAAGCCCATATGACCTCACCCCGGCCCTCTCCTTCAAGGAGAGGGAAACTCTGAACCAAAACAAAAACATTTATATTGTTGATATTACCGCAGTTCAGCGAATTCTGTATTCGGAATTTGATATGACTTTACCAGAAAATATGATAAGTTTTCAACATTCACGTATTTTTTCTGCCTTCTGATCTCTATTGTCATGAAACAAGACTTGTAATCGAAGTTGATGGTCCGGTACATGACAGACCTGACCGGAAACAACATGAAGAACAACGAGATGGAGTGATGAAAGGTTTTGGTATTATGATACTGAGGTTTTTGTAATGATCCCTTTTTTCTTACAGGTAGAGGGTCTCCCTCTCCTTGAAGGAGAGGGCCGGGGTGAGGTCCTATAGACTTTATAAAGAGTAGCCCATGAAGGGGAGGGAGAAGTTGAAAGGGCTCTCTGTATTAAATATAGAAAAGAGAGTCACGGAGAACCCACAGAGGTCAAAGGAAAAACAAAGCCACGCCGGTAACTGCAATAAATGCGCCGGCGGCTTCCTTTAAGGTCACTTTCTCTTTGTAGATGAGCATGGAGGGCGGAATGATCAGTACCGGCACCAGTGCCATTATGGTTGCGGCAATCCCGGTATCGGCATATTTTATGGAGATCAGCGAGAAGGATACCCCGAGGAAAGGACCGAAGAAAGCTCCCAGGGTCAGTTGCATCATGGCTTTCCGGTTGGTGAGTGCGCGGAAGGTATCTTTCCAGCGCCGCATGATGAAGAACATCGCCGAAAATCCGGTAATTCCCGCTATGACGCGGATCTGAGTCGCGGCAAAGGTGTCGTAACCCTGCATTCCCACCTTGCTCAGTACCAGTCCGCCCGCCTGACCCAAAGCGCCGCCCAGTCCCAGTAAGATCCCCCAGAGGGGATAGTTGAATTTCACCCTGCCAAACCCGTTCCCCTCGGTTCCCGGTTCCTGTCGTTTCAGGACCACGATACCAATGCCGGTTATGGTCAGGATCATACCCAGCCAGCTCATCGGGCTGAGTGTTTCACCGAGTATGATCCAACTGAGGAAGGCAGTCATGGGAGGAGCCAGCGCCATCAGCAGCATCGAAACCCGGGCGCCGATCACCACAAACGCCTGAAAGAGGCACAGGTCGCCGAAAACAAACCCGATCAGCCCCGACAGGGTGAGGTAAAGCCAGGCATGCGTGGAGGCGTCGACCGGGAGGATCACCCCGCGGTATGCCCAGGTAAAAAGCGTCAGAAAAGAAAACCCGATAACCAGTCGCAACAAGTTGACGGCCATCGAACCGATGCGCCGGCTGGCAGCTTCAAAGGCAAGGGCAGTTACCGTCCAGAACATGGCGGTGAGCAGTGCAGCAAATTCACCCAGATGATGCGTCAAAACAGAATTCAAATTAAGGGATCAGATATTAGCGATTAGCGAATAGCGAATAGCGAATAGGGAATAGCGAATAGCCAACATAAGGGATCAGATATTAGCGATTAGCGAATAGGGAAAAGGAATTCAAAATTTTTCCGTTCACCCGTTTTCAATTTTCCATTTTCCATTCTCAATTCCTTTCATTGTCCATTGTCCATTGTCCATTGTCAATTTTTTGTCTAACTAGTTCCCCCGCGTAGCCAGCCACGACTCCGGATTCTGGATGGTTTTTCCACGCCAGATCTCGAAATGGACCTCCGACTTTTGTTCATCGGGATCGACGAAAGCCCTGCCGATCTGCTGGCGGGCAGTAACCTGTTGACCTTCCCGGACCATCACATCCCCCAGGTTCGAGTAAACGGTAAGGTACTCGCCGTGGCGGATGATCACCACCTTGTTGATGCTGGCCAGTGAAAACACGCGGCTGACGCGGCCATTGAATACCGCCCGGACCGCGGCTCCCCGTTCGGTCATAATATCGATGCCATTATTTTTCACCTTCACATGTTCGAGAACCGGATGGTCATGTTGGCCAAAGCTCCCCGAGATAAAGCCCCGGTCGGTGGGCCAGGGCAGGTGGCCGCGGTTCGCTGAAAAGGAGGAGGATAGTTGTCGCTCCACAGGGGTGAGTTCCAGGACATTGCCGCCGGCGGAAGTACCGGTCGCCTTGCGGTTCTTCCCTTCGGTTTTCGAAGCCCGGATCTCATCGGCAATCAGCTTCTGGATTGCATACTCCAGTCGCTGTGCAGCCTGTTGCTTGGTCTGCAAGGTCGAACGCAACTGTTTCTCCTTTGAAGAGAATTCCTTCACCGATTTAGCCTTCTCCGTCTTTTCCCGGTCGAGCTTTTGCTTTTCGGCTTTCTGCGATTGCATGAGGGTGAGTTTCTTCGTTTTGATCTCCTCCAGCTCTTTCCGCTGCCTGTTGATGGCTGTTTGGGTCGACTCGATGCGTTCGGCCTGCATCCGCCGGTACGAAGCATATTGCTGGTAATACTTCATCCGCCGGTAAGCCTGGTTGAAATCCTTTGCTGAAAAAATGAACATCAGCCTGTTCTGCCCATTCATATTCCGGTAGGCATAACTGATCATCCGGGCATATTCCTCTTTCAGTTGCCGCAATTGGCGCGACATCCGGTCGATCTCAACATTTTCAACAGCGATCCTGACTTCCACGTCATTGAGCTCTTTGTCGATCGCGTTGATCAGCGCCTCCCGGCTCTTGATCTGACGGGTGAGTATCTGTAATTTGTTCAGCGAGGACTGCTTGCTCTGTTTGGTCTTTTCGAGAAGATCGGTGGTGTACCTGATCTCGTTCTCCAACTGCTGGCGGGTCCGTTCGAGCCGCTCCTTCTCTTTTGCAGCCTGTCCGCCGGCCTGACCGATCAGGATCAGGATCAAAAACAACGTCAGAATTATCCGGGGAAAGAGGTACATCCCGGGAGTGAGCCGGTTCCGGGATTTTTTCACCGTAATGATGCCGGCTACCGGACCGGAGTATGGATCCGGAACTATTGGCGGCAGCTCCTGCCCGAAACCCGTAACATCAGCCGTTGAACCCCTCTTTCCGGTGAAGGAAGTGGTTGCCGAACGTTTGATCGGTTCCGGGTAATGGTTCATGCGATTCACTTGATTTGCCGGAAACTCGCCGGAATTTTAAAGGGAAACTGAAGGGGATTCCCGAGCACGATCTTCGAAAAGGTGGCCTGCACCCGGATGGTGTTGTCGGCCCAGATGATATAACGCATCTCGTGGGGTACCATCTGCCCATCAATGGATTCAAACGCGCTGTAAGATGATTCAAGTTTGATGTTATCGCGGCGAATCTCCTTGACGTCGGTATGGGTGATCTTGAAGGTTTCGGGATCAAGCCAGATATTCTGGATCAGGATCTTGAGATTCTCATGGCCCGATTTGACGAATTTCTTCAGCTTGTACCGCTCACTGGTCGAGAGTTTATAAAATCCCCGGTCGATGGAGGCCCTGAACTTCCCGTTTTCATAAAACTGAAGGTCGGTGCCCAGCAGAAATGCCTGCAGCAGGTCATAATCGAGGTTGGTGTTCAATACCTGGTTCAGATATTCATAATCGCCCATAAACCAGGTGTTGTTGAGCCGGTTGATCATCTTCACCGAATCAACGGAGATCATCAGCCTGATGGCCTCAATCCCCAACATCGGGGTGAGCGAAATCCAGATCAGGCTGTCCTTGCGGATGCGTAATTGTCCGCTGAAACTGGTCTCTTTTCCCTGGTTGGTGTATGTAGCCGAGAATTTGGCCGAAAGCCAGTCGTATTTCAGCTCTTTTTCCTTAAGCTTTTCAAAAAGATAATCAGCGCCCTCTTCCTTCAGCGGGGCTTTCATCACGCTGCGGGTCGGGCTGCAGGAGAAGAGCAGGAGGAGGAAAATAATGGACAAGGAATAATTGACAATGGAAAATGGAAAATGGAAAACGGAAAACAGAAAACGGAAAGCAGGAAAGTGGGTGAACGGGTAAACTTTGAATTTTGACATTTGTATCTTGAATTATCGTTTTTTTCCCTATTGCCTAATGCCTATTGCCTATTGCCTGATCTTGATTTTTCTGTCCGTTTATGGAAGGTACTTTTTCTCCGCGATCTTTTTTTCCAGCATATCGGATCCTTCTCCCTTTTGCTTCGCCTTTTGCCAGTATTCGAGCGCTTTCGATGAATTTCCAAGCTTGAATTGCACGTCGCCATAGTGTTCCAGCACATCGGAACTGGGTTCTTCTTTATTTTCGATCGCTTTACGGATCCATTCTTCGGCATCCTTGTATTTTCCCTGCATGAAGAATACCCACCCATAGGTGTCCTGAAACGAGGAATTCTCCGGATCGAGTATGACTGCTTTCTGGGCCATGTTCGCAGCTTTTTCGAGTTCAACGCCTTTTACCGAAAGGTAATAGGCGTAGTTGTTCAGGACATAGGCGTTGTCGTTCTTGAGTTTGAGGGATTTTTCATACGCTTTAAAAGCTTCTTCTTCATTTTTCAGGGCGTGGCTTGCATCTCCTTCATACATGTAGAACTGGGCGAGCAGATCATCGTTGTCGGCTACCAGCGAAGCGCCGGAGCGGAATATTTTAAGGGATACGTCGTACTGTTTCAACTGAAGTGCGGCAAGTCCGGTGAAGAGAAAGGGCACCGGCTGATCGGGGAAGAGTTCCATGGCCCTTTTGCCGTAGGTAAGCAAGTGATCGTATTGACTTTCCTGAAGATCCAGACGCAATACCTGTTCCCAGACCGCGTAGCGTGTGCTGTCGAGAGAGAGTACTTTAAGAAATGCCTCCCGGGCTTCCACGTATTTTTTGTCCTGGGTAAGGAAATCTCCGTAGATCGACCAGGCCTTCGGATCCCCGGGATGGGTGTTGATCAGGATGGAGGCGAGGGTAAAAGCCTGATCTTTCAGGTTGTTGTAAATCTCGTTGACCGAATAGAAAGAGAGCAGGATGGTTACTTTGGCATCGATGTCGAGGTTGGGATTTGCGAATCCCAGCTTCAGCTCTTCGAAGGCTTTTTCCTTATTGCCGGTCTTACGGTAATAATCGGCCAGCGACATGTGGATATAGGGATTCTCCGGGTCGGTTTCAGCAATTTTCCGGTAGGTGGCCAAGGCTTTTTCGGGCATGTTGTTTGCCAGGTAAAATTCGGCGAGGATCGCCTGATACTTGCTTTCGCCGGGAAATGCCGCGATCAGTTTCTGCACCTCATTTTCTGCATTTTCAAGATCATTCAGATGAAGATATATCTTCTGTTTCTGGAGGGAGATCTCTTCCGATACACCGGCCTCTTCTTCGATCCGGTTGTAGACGCCGATAGCCTCCCGAAATTTTTCATCCTGCAGGTAAAGTGCGGCAAGCTGGTACTGGTAGTCGGGGTTTTCAGGATTATCGGTAACAACTTTTTCATAGATGGGGATGGCTTCGGCGGGCTTTCCCGACATCTGGTAAAGTTCCGCAAGGAAGAGCTGATACCAGATTCTGTCGGGGTTGAGTTGCACCGCTTTCCGGGCAAGGGTGACAGCGTCAGCGGGATTTTTCAGCATTACCTCCATGCGGGCCAATTCGTAATAGCCTACGGGATCGCCGGGGTAACTCTCCACGTACTTCCGGAAGAGCTCCCGGGCCCCTTTCAGGTTCCCGATGATCGCCTCCTTTTTGGCATCGATGAGTTGACTGGTATTCCCGGCGACGGCAGCAGTTCCCTCCTGGTTCTTTTTCTGCTTCTTTTTATCGGGGATGCTGATACGTTCCCCGTCATGGCGGGAACAAACGGCAGTACACCACCCCGATGCATAGCAGGAACCGGTAAGCAATCCGGCAAGCAGAACGATAATAATAGCAGGTGTGACGGATCCTCTCTTCATAGCTTGACCGGATATCTCTTTGATTAAAACCTTCATTTATTCCCCGTGTGACCGAATCCACCGGCGCCACGCGCTGTTTCAGCGAGTTCAACAACCGGTTCCCAATCCACCTTTTCATGCGCGGCCACGATCATCTGGGCGATGCGTTCGCCGTCGGTGATGGTGAAATCCTCCTTCGACAGGTTCACGAGGATGATCCTGACTTCGCCACGGTAATCGGCATCGATGGTCCCGGGCGTATTCAATACCGTGATCCCGTGCTTTATGGCAAGGCCGCTCCGGGGACGGATCTGCGCCTCATATCCTTCGGGGATCTCAACAAACAGACCGGTGGGGATCAAGGCCCGTTCCATAGGTTTCAGGAGTACGGGAGCGTCGAGCGAGGCCCGTAAATCCATCCCTGCCGATGCTCCGGTTTCGTATGAAGGAAGCGGATGCCGGGAGTGGCTTACTATTCTGATCTTCATTCAGTCAAATTTGTTACAAAGGTATTAAAAAATGCGGACGGGCGGACAAGCGGACAAGCGGACGGGAACAGGCGGACGGGCGGACGGGCGGACGAAGAGCGGACTAGCGGACTAGCGGACGAAGAGCGGACTAGCGGACTAGCGGACTAGCGGACGAAGAGCGGACGGGAAAAGAATTGAAAATGGAAAATGAAGACTATGGATTTTCAGTCGTTCAGTCATTCGGTCAATCAGTCATTCAGTCAATCAATAAATCAATAAATCAGTCATTCGGTCAATCAGTCATTCAGTCAATCAATAAATCAGTCATTCAGTCATTCAGTCAATCAATAAATCAATAAATCAGTCATTCAGTCAATCAGTCATTCAGTCAATCAATAAATCAATTATCACATCAGCACATTTTAAATCCTCTTTTAACCTCAACAACCCAGACGGCTACTCCGAAGATGGCAAACAGGAAAAGGTTGAAACCAACGGCGGGGATGAAGTGTTCGAAACGGATTTGTGTGCTGATGCCGTAGAGGAGCAGTGAAAGAGCGATATATCCGAAGAATTTTCCAAGGTTGTAGGGAATGGGGTAATATTTCCGGCCGGTGAGGTAAGCAAGAACCATCATCGTCGCGTAACAGAAGAAGGTGGCCCATGCCGAGCCGTAATACCCGTGAAAGAAGTGATCGGGCGATCGCGGGATCCAGATCAGGTTCAGCGCCAGGGTCACCGCCATCCCGGCAATGGTGATCGCGGCTCCCCAAAGAGTTTTTCCGGTCAGCTTAAACCAGATGGAAAGGTTGAAATAGATCCCGAGGAAGAGTTTGGCCAGCATCAGGACGGGAATCACAGCGCGGGCTTCGCGGAATTGTGGCCCGGTAAGATGGATGAAAACCGTATCGAGAAACAGCATGGTCAACAGGAAGATGACCGACACCGCGATGATGAAATAATCCATGATGTGGGCGTACATCTGCCGGGCATCCTTGTTTTTCATCTGGGCAAAGAAGAAAGGTTCAGCCGCAAAGCGGTAAGCCTGGATAAACAGGACCATCAGCACGGCGATCTTGTAACAGGCGCTGTAGATTCCTACCTGGGCTTCCGCCTCGGCCGGCGTGCCGGGGAGCAGGTAACGGAGTAATATCCGGTCGATGGTTTCATTCACGATTCCGGCCATTCCCGCTACCATCAGCGGCAGCGAATAGAGGATCATCCTTTTCCAGAGGGCGGTATCGAAATGCCACTTCAGCCCGAGAACCTGCGGCAACAGCAGGATCAGCGTCAGCAGGCTGGCAATGAGGTTGGCGATAAAGATGTACTCGATGCTCCAGTCGGGCCGGTATATGTATCCGACCAAACTGCCAATCCATGTATGTGAATAATTGTTAAAGAGCCAGGGGCAGAGCAGCAGGAAAAAAAGGTTCAGCAACACCAGCGTAAAGATGTTGACCGATTTGATGACCGAGAACCATATGGGGCGGTTCAGCGCACGGAGGCGGGCAAAGGGGATGGCCGAAATCACATCGAGTGCGATGATCCATGAAAACCAGATGATGACATTTCGGTACTGCGGATATTGCAGCCACCGGGAAACGGCGCCCGGGAAAAGGTTGACGGCCAACAGGAACACTGCCGTGGAAACCAGAATCGAGATCAATCCGGTGCTGTAAACTTTCTTCTTGTCGGTTTCGGTTTCGCTAAACCTGAAAAACGCGGTCTCCATGCCATAGGTCAGGATGACCATCAGCAGCGCGGTATAGGAGTAGAAGATGTTGACAATCCCGAATTCCCCCCGGGTGAGGAGGCCATAAGTGTAAAGGGGGACCAGCAGGAAATTGAGGAACCGCCCCAGGATGCTGGGAATTCCATAAATCGCCGTTTGCCCTGCAAGCCGTTTGAAAGGATTCATCCCTGCAAAGGTATCGGATTTGCAGAAACTTTTAATGATTCAAATTGGGTTCTTCCCTCCTATCTTTGCATCCGATTTTGATTTATGCCAAAAAATAAATTTTATGTGGTCTGGCAGGGGAAGCAGCCCGGGATCTACGAAGGATGGGCCGATTGCCGCAAACAGGTCGAGGGGTTCAACGGTGCGTTGTTCAGGGGTTTCCCGACCCGGGAGCTGGCGCAGAGCGCGCTGAACGATGACCCTTCGAAATATCTGTCGAAAAAACTGAACAGCCCGAAAAAGATCGTCTGTAGCAATCCGTTGATCGGGGAGCCCATTGCCGATAGCATTTGTGTCGATGCTGCCTGTTCGGGAAACCCGGGTGTGCTCGAATACCGCGGGGTCGATACCCGATCGGGCGCGGAACTGTTCCGGATCGGCCCCTTCCCGCAAGGTACCGTTAACCTGGGAGAATTTCTGGCAATTGTCCACGCCCTGGCCTACCTGAAACAAAGGGAAAGCAATTGGCCGGTTTATTCCGACTCGCGAACCGCCATCGCCTGGGTTCGTAAAAAAGCCATCAATACCAATCTGGAACCTTCGCCGAAAAACCGGGAACTTTTTAACCTGGTCGGCCGCGCCCTGAAATGGCTGAAGGAACATGAATACAAGAACCGGGTGCTCAAATGGGAAACAGAATACTGGGGCGAGATTCCCGCTGACTTCGGAAGAAAATGATGACTGAAAATGGTTTCTGTCATTAGGGCGGTTTACATTTATGAAGGTGGAAGAAAAGTTGTTAAACTAAATTTAATTGAATTCATATCTCCACTCATTATGATAGTAATCTTTTGACTCGTAATCATTATTTAAATGTACCCCCACCAAAAAACGACTTACAGAAACGACTGTCTGGTAAAAAATTACCGGATTAAAACCCTTTAAGTGCATCTTCAGGGACTTATGTTATATTTTTGAAATTTTTGCTATTCGAATTTGCCCGTTCATCAGTATTTTTATGAAATATAATCCAGGGATTTGTTCCTGAAGGTTAATTTGCAATTTTCCATTTCCTAATATTTTTTTTGAAAGTATTATGTCTCCATAGCTATTAAGAATCGTTACACATTTAACTAAATTCCGTTCATCACCATTAAACTCAATTGTAAAAAAATTCGAGGTTGGGTTTGGGTACAAAATAAACTTTCCAGGTATTATTGAATCGAGATGTTGTTTCCCTTCAGGGCCAGACAAATTGACTGCCAAATATGAAACATTACTACAATAATTTTCATTAGTAGAGATTTGAGCTAAAAGTTGTCCCCCAAAATTTACAACAGTTCCGGGTAGAAACGAAATTTTTTGACCTGCAATAAACGTGGCAGCCCCTCCACTCTGAACATTAAAAAATGTTCCGGCTCCTGCAACAGTAATTATTTGTGTTGCATTATAGCAATTGTTCTGGCCTGATGTAACAATTACATTAGTTACTTGCAGGTTCGCCGGGACATTGTTGCCAGACAAAGACACAATTGCTGTTTCATTGATTGTGAATTGCTGAAAGACTCCGGTTGGCGCATACGGGAATGTTGCATTGGCGGTAACTTCTTGTGCTGTCGATTGATTCCAGAGTTTATATAAAATCGGATTTCCAGAAGTATATCCATCAATATTTGTGGTTCCAGGATCATCTTTAGAACATACAATAAAAACAAATGAACCCGAGTTCTGAGGATTAATCGGGGCTGTAAGAATGACAGTGCCTACACATTGATTACCATCAAAAATACCTATCTCGTCTCCAGTCATCAGGTTAATCCCGTCGACCATTGCCTGGGTGACAACAATTGTCATGGGATCCAGTGGATTACCACTCCAGATTTTTGTAAAATGAGGTCCTGGTAGCGTTGTTGAACAAGACAAGGCAACAATAGAAGTTTCGTTGACTGTGAAAGTAGTAAATACGCCGATTGGCGAAAATGGAAATGTTGCTATAACATTGGCACATTCCGAACTGTTTGACTGTTTCCATAATTTATAGGTTATTGGATTTCCAGCAGTATAACCTTCAATACCCGTTGTACCTGGATCATCCTTTGAACAAATTATGTACAAATATGTAGCCGAATTTGCTGGATTTATAGCTGCCGCGATAGTTCCCATTCCAACACAATAAGCGCCGTCAAATAAGCCAATTTCATCACCTGCAATTAAATTTGTTCCATCAAAAACAGCCCCCGTCACAATTATTGTCATAGGATCAAAAGGATTTCCGGACCACACTGTTGTAAAATGCGAGGCCCTTGATAATAAGGGAAATAAAGAAGCAAATAACATCAGAACTATAACCATTGAATGCGGTCTATTATGCCTGAATTTCTTTTCCATAAATATTGTTTTACATTTCATTTAAACAGTTTTTGTAACAAATCACCGTATCACAGGTTGTTAATGCCATATGATACGGTGATTTGCATTCCTCTTATTTCACGATCATGCGGCGGGTTTTTTCATAGTAGAAATGTTCATCGCCTTTGATCTCAATTCTATACAAATAAATCCCAACAGCAAGGTCGTCCCTGGCAAATGACACGGAATAGGACCCTGCCTCTTGGTAAGAATTAACGAGTTCTGCAATCCAGATACCGATGGGTGAGAAAATTGTCAGTTTAACCTGTGCAGGTCGGCCAAGATAATAATCGATCCAGGTATTGGCACTAAATGGATTGGGATGATTATATCCCAGGAATGCGAGATCCGAGGCTCCATCTGCAATTCCATTGGGTGAATCCTTAACTTCACCGACAAAGGTACCTAACGATTTAAATGTTTCATCACCAAGCAAATAACGAACATCGAGTATCGACTCAGTATTTTTTATTTTCGACCAGTGTCTGAAGTATATCTGCCGGAAATCGACGAAACCGTCCACAATATCAGTCAGTGGATCATCGGCCCATGCAGTGACAATTACATTGCGGCTAGAACTACCATCGATCACAAAACCTCCTACGCAAAGAGAACCATCATAAACTGCTATTTCATCACCAATCCTCAATTTGGAAAACAAATCAGGAGCAATTGCTATAGCTATTGCCATTGGTCCATAAGGGTTCCCGGGTTGCGGCTGAACGAAATGCATCGGTTTAGTTACCATTTTGTTTTCAGAAGTAGTCGATTTCGAAACAGGATTCGTCAATGTAATTGAGGTTGCAGTATTAACCTTGACATAATATCCCTCTCCTGCAACGAAGTCTCCAATGTTATTCACCCAACCCCAGGGCATGTTCTGAATGATGGCTCCAGATTCATTAATAACTTTGACCAAGGTTCCGGCAGTTATTAATGGTTGCAGAGCGGTCAGCGCATTTTGGGGATTTTGACATGGGTAACCCATAATATTCCAGCCTGCAGCCAGCAGGATAGGTGTCGGGCTAGGTGCAAGATTTCCAGAGACAGTCAACGTACATGCTGATGCAACCTTTATATAATATCCTTCAGTTACAGCCATGTCACCAATATTATTTACCCAACCCCAGGGCATATTTTGAATAATTGCGCCGGTCTCGTCGATGACCTTGACCAGGTTCCCGGCTGTGATTAATGGTTGCAAAATATTAAGCATATTCATGTTTACCGGTAAAACATAGAATGAGATTATATTCCAACCCTGGCTTAAAATAATGTTCTGTGTAAATATATTCACGCACTCCAACGAAACAATTGCAGTTTCATTAACAGTAAACACACTGAACTGACCCGTCGGCGCGTAAGGGAAAGTTACTGTTACCTGAGAGCATTCCTCTTGTGTTTCATGTTTCCAAAGTTTGTAAGTTATTGTATGGCCGACTGTATACCCATCAATTGCCGTTGTACCCGGATCATCCTTGGAACAGGGAATATAAACAAACGTCGAGGAATTCTGCGGATTGATGGGCTGCGTTAATTTAATAGCCCCAACACAGATGGCGCCGTCGAAAATACCGATTTCATCATTAGCTCCCAGCGATACAGACTGTATCAATGCCTGGGTGCAGGAAATCGTCATTGGATCCAACGGATTGCCGGACCATACAGGAACGAAATGGTTCGGCGTAATGAGGCAATTTCCGGTAAAATCCTGATTGCCTTGACTGCTATTTATGTTGGAATAACTGCGGTTAAGTGGAGTGAATGTGCAATTGTCCTTCGAAGGAGTAGCAGTGCCGGAATAATTACATGGCACTGTCTTGGTGTAGAACCCGGCGTTATCTGTAATGACCGTTCCAGGAGTGACATTGGTGAATGTGATAGTAACGCCTTGTATCGGCATCGGTGGACTGCCAGCATCTTTTACGTAACCACTTATAGTTACTGATCCAGACGAACCGGTATAGTCCTGACCGGATTGGTTGGTAATTATGTTTGTGTATGTCCTATTCGTTGGGGTAAATGAGTAACAATCTTTGGAGGGAGTCGCTGTTCCGCTGTAACCACAAGTAAACGATTTGGAATAGTATCCGTTGTTGTCTGTAACAACTGTTCCTGGTGTTACATTTGTGAAAGTGACTGTTACTCCGGAAATAGGAGCATTTCCTGCATCCTTCACATAGCCACTGATTGTAATTGAGCCAGGTGTTCCTGTGTAATTCTGATCTGATTGTGTCGATTGGATATTAGTATAGGTCCTGTTCAAAGGAACAAAAGCATAGCAATCCTTTGAAGGAGTTACCACACCGCTATAACCACATTGTACTGTTTTAGTGTAAAAACCATTGTTGTCCGTGACCACTGTGCCAGGCGTAACATTTGTGAATGTCAGCGTCACGCCTGCAATTGGATTATTACTGCCATTTTTCACATAACCACTGATATTGATGGTGCCTGCAGAACCGGTGTAGTTTTGGTTGGTCTGATTGGTCGTGACATTCGTATAAGTACGATTAACCGGATTAAAAGAATAACAATCCTTTGATGGCGTTACTATTCCAGTATAGCCGCATGGAACGGTTTTCGTGTAAAAGCCACTGTTATCTGTGACCACCGTGCTTGGTGTCACATTTGTGAAGGTTAATGTAACACCTGATATCCCAATATTGCTGCCATCCTTTATATACCCGCTGATGGTTACAGTTCCTGAAGAACCTGTGTAGTCCTGGTTTGTCTGATTGGTCAGCACATTCGTATAGGTCCGATTAACCGGATTAAAAGAATAACAATCCTTTGAAGGGGTTGCTATTCCATTATAGCCGCATGGAACCGTTTTGCTGTAGAAGCCATTGTTATCTGTGACCACTGTACTGGGTGTCACATTGGTGAAGGTTAATGTGACACCTGCTATCCCAATATTACTACCATCCTTTACATAACCACTAATTACCACTGAACCAGGTGTGCCAGAATAATCCTGGTTTGTCTGGTCCGCACTTACATTGCTATAGCTTCTGTTAAGCGGTGTAAAGGTATAACAGTCTTTAGAAGGTATTGCGAGTCCTGAATATCCACAGGAAACGGTCTTTGTGTAATAGCCCGTGTTATCCGTGATCACTGTAGTGGGAGTAACGTTTGTGAATGTTATTGTTACCCCTGAAATTCCAGTGTTGGCTGCATCTTTAATGTATCCACTGATAGTTAACGTTCCTAATGTGCCAGTATAGTTTTGGTTGGTTTGATTACTTGTTACATTCGTATAGGTTTTGCTTATTGGAATGAAAGTATGGCACGATTTCGATGGAGTAGCTATACCTGAGTAACCGGAAGGAACCGTCATTGAATAGTTTCCCAGTGAATCGGTAAGCGTTGTGCCAGGAGATATATTGGAGAAGGAGACGGTGGCCCCGGGTATTGGATTATTACCAGCATCTTTTATTTGTCCAGAAATTACTGGACCAGTGGTGCTGCCATACATGTTTACACAATCAATCCAGCCGATGCCATCAAATTCACCGCTACCCCATTGAAATTTATTAATAGTACTGAATGTTGCGTTATAAAAATTAAAATCGTCTGCTTTAAGTACACCATTAATATATACATCATATTTCTTGGTTAATGTATTTAAAACTATTTTCATTTGATACCATGTACCTGCATTGTATGCCATCAAGACCGTTAAATTGGCAGCTCCCCCTCCATTATACGCTTCAATATTACCTGTCCAACGAAAAAATACCGATGCAGATAAGTTGCCATTTGGGTCCATCACATTGAAATTAACACAATTTCTATCATCCTGCGATGCCTTCATCACGTACTCAATTGTAATTATGTTCTCAGTGATGCCGGACATGATCTTTTCAAGGGTATATGTTCCTTCTCCTTTTACACAGTAAATGCCTTCGTAAGGATTCAAAGTGCTTATCTGTGCATTGCCTGATGTTGTCCAGCCTCCCGCCGTAAATCCACCGGATTCAAAACAATCCTGAAAAGGCAGGGAGCTACTAATTTGGCAGATGCCTGAATAATCTTGGTTTAATTGATTTGTTGTTACGTTCGAATAGCTTCTATTACCTGGGGTAAATGTGCATCCACCCATTGAAGGAGTTGCTGTTCCAGTATAACCAGACTGAACCGTCATAGAGTAATATCCTGAAGCATCGGTCTGTACTGTATTAACTGGAGTTAAATTTGTGAATGTCACAGTGACGCCAGAAATTGGACTAAGTTGATTATCTTTTATATAGCCGCTAATGGTAATTGTACTTATTGGACAACTACCCGTATAATCCTGATTGGATTGATTTGTTGTTACGTTCGAATAGTGTCGGTTTACTGGGGTGAATGTGCATGCAACCTTTGACGGGGTTGCTGATCCTGTATAGCCTGACTGAACCGTCATTGAGTAAAATCCTAAAGCATCAGTCTGTACTGTATTAACTGGAGTTAAATTTGTGAAAGTCACAGTGACACCAGAAATTGGATTAAGTTGACTATCTTTTATATATCCGCTAATTGTATATGTAGGTCCTATGCAGCTCCCTGTATAATCTTTGCCGGATTGATTTGTTGTCAAGTTGGAATAGCTACGGTTTATCGGTGTGAATGTGCATTGTACCTTGGATGGAGTGGCAGTTCCCGAATATCCACAGGGTACAGTCTTAATATAATACCCGGAGTTATCTGTAACGACTGTACTGGGGGTCACATTAGTAAAAGTTAGCGTCACCCCTGAAATCCCGGTGCTGCTGGCATCTTTTACATATCCGCTTATTGTCACGGTTCCCAAGGTCCCCGTGTAATTCTGATTGGTTTGATTTGTCGTAATGTTTGAATATGGTTTACTGACGGGCGAAAATGAAAAGCAATCTTTTGAAGGGGTGGCTGTACCAGAATATCCACAGGGAACTGTCTTCGAATAATATCCTGCGTTATCTGTAACGACTGTACTGGGGGTCACATTAGTAAAAGTTAGCGTCACCCCTGAAATCCCGGTGCTGCTGGCATCCTTTACATATCCGCTTATTGTCACGGTTCCTAAGGTCCCGGTGTAATTCTGATTTATCTGGTTTGTCGTGACATTTGAATAGGATTTACTGACCGGTGAAAATGTATAGCAACCTTTTGAAGGGGTGGCTATTCCTGAATAACCATACGGAATTTCTTTCGAGTAGAATCCGGCGCTATTAGTCACGACTGTTGCCGGTGAGATATTTGAGAACGTCAATGTTACACCTGCAATAGGATTACTATTAGCGTCTTTTACATAGCCACTGATTAAAAGCGGTACACCGACCACACTAAAGTCATCAACCCAAACACCATTGTCAGTATTATAATAATCTGAGACAAATCGAAAATAAACAACTACTTCGTCCCCTAAAAATTGTGATGGAATCTGAAATTCTTTATATGTCCAATCTGAAGTTTCCTCATCAGTCGCTATTTCTCCATTGGACCATGTCACAGCGACTGAATTTACAGCGGAAGGATCAGTGATCAACACCTGGAAATAATCATCCCATCCAACCTGGCCAAATTCTCTATTATCAATGCCTTGTAAGTAGTAGTAAAATTTAATTTTAGCACTTTGGTAATTCGTAAGATCTATTACTCCTGCTTTTGTTTGCATGTTTGCATCCATATAGTTCTGATAATATGGTTGGAGCGCTACTCCACTATATCCAACACCTGCGCAATAGGCCATCTGGGTTCCGGAATGAGCATTTGGGATTGTTAAGCCACCAAAAAATGCATCAGAAACTCCATACCAATAACATTCAGTTCCACTTGAATTTGCATCGTATGTCCAATAATTTGCTATAAAAGCAGTAGGAGATTCGAAGTTATCAGAAAAAATTGTAACCTCTTGTGCCTGTGTGCTAATATTCAAAGAATTGATCATAAGAAAACCAATAATAACAACAATTTTAAAGATGACAGTTTTCATGGCTTTTTTTGATTAAAGGTTAAATTGCTTGAGATTGCTTCTTTGGAGAACGTACCAAACATAGCATAACAAAACGCAGAATATTGACATGCAAGTAAATATTGAGGAAGATCTCTGTTTATTATGATGGGAGTACCAGTATTATGATGGAACTATGGGTTCTGAACCTTCATATTGTGAAACAGAAGGTTTCAATGCCTTGGTTTTAACATCTCCTTTATCAGAAAACGTTCATGGTTGAGAAGTGATTATTTTCGAACTTAGTGGTAGAAAAAGGATGCGATGAGAATAAAATAACCAAGATTATGCACAATGGGAAAAATTATAGTGCACGATGATTGATTCTATTGAATTTTCATAAGATTGATGCCAAATCATTGACCATGCAATGTGATTTTAGGCTTTTCTTGTTCTAATGCATTAGTATAGATTTATTCTGGCCTTTTCATTGAACGCGATAATTCACCCCAGTCTCTCTTCCAATTCCAGACTCATCTTGCTGGAAATACTAAAACTGAGTTCAACTCCGTGAACAACAAGGTGACACTTGTGGGTTTTCCTTGAGATCCTGGTGAGATATCTCATGTTGATGACTATAGATCTGCTGATTCGGTGAAATAAAGAAACAGGCAGCATTTCGACTAGCTTTCCCAAATTGATACTCAGCGTCTCCTTTTGCTGGTTGCCGTAATGTACGATGGAATAATTCCAATCGGCCTCACAATAGTAAATATCATCGGTGTCGATCAGGATAAAACCTTTGTGCGTGTGCAGCTTGATTTTTTTATGGGGGTTCAACTGGTTGAGCAACCGGTCGATCTTTTCTTCGAAATCGCCCAATTTCTGCGATTGCCGGTATTTCGACACCACCTCGCGTAACTCTTCCGGATCGATGGGTTTCATCAGGTAGTCGAACGCCGCGTGTTTGATGGCCTGAATGGCATACTTGTCGTAGGCTGTCTGGAAAACGATGCAGGTGCTTATGTTCAGCCGCTTCAGATCTGAAACAAGGTCAAAGCCAGTCTTTCCGGGCATCTCTACATCTAAGAACAGGATGTCGGGAACATTCATCATAAGCATAGCCAGCGCTTCGTCTGCACTGCGGGCCGAGTCAATGACCTTGATGCCCGGGATGGCCCGAAGATGCAAGGTGAGCACTTCGCGCGAGCGCAAATCGTCATCCACCACCATGACAGTGATCTGTTGGTCCATCAGTACAGAAATGTAAGGTTACTTCGACTGTCAAAGATAGAAAACTCCCATAAAACTTCAAAACATGCAAGTTGAGCTGTAATTTCCCCAAAAGGTATCCAAGAAATTGTGGCAGTAATAGTCGACCAACCTGACTGTATCGCCGTTTATCATTATAACGACCAAAATTACTCAATTTTTCCCGTAATATTAAAACATTCTTTTATATTTGCAGGAATAATTCTATGGAATGATCTCCCGATTGCTGCATACCCGCATCCTGAAACTGTTGGACCATTTTCCAGCCGTGGCAATACTGGGCCCAAGGCAAATCGGAAAAACCACCCTTGCAAAATCGCTCATCACTGCCTTCGTCCGCAAGGTCATCTATCTTGACCTCGAATTGCCCTCGGATATCGCCAAACTGACCAATGCGCAGATCTTCTTTGAAACTAACAAAGAGGCCTGCATCATCATCGATGAAATACAGCGACGGCCCGATTTATTCCCGGTTATGCGTTCAATGATCGACCGCGATAGAAACCCGGGCCGGTTTATTATTCTCGGTTCTGCGAGTCCTGAATTATTGAAACAAAGTTCTGAAAGCCTTGCCGGCAGGATTGCCTATACGGAATTGACCGGACTGCTGATCCCTGAAATTGAAGGCGTGTCCCCGGTCAACAACTTATGGGTGAACGGGCAGTTCCCCGAACCATTCATATTGGATGACCCGGAACTACGCCGGCTCTGGTACCATTCTTTCATACTTACCTATATTGAAAGAGACATTCCCTTACTGGGCCTGAGCGTCGATCCTTTATTGCTGAACAGAATGCTGCAAATGGTTGCACACAATCATGCCATGTTGCTGAACCATGCCAATTTTGCAAGATCACTGGCCATCAGCAGTCCTACGGTCTCAAAATATATCGGATTCTTCGAACGTGTATTCCTTTTCAGATTGTTGCACCCATGGCATGCCAATTTGAAAAAGCGCCTGGTAAAATCTCCTAAGATATACCTGAGGGATTCCGGGATGCTTCATCATCTGCTGGGTATTGACGTATTAAACCAGCTCTTTGGACATCCAATGTTGGGAAATTCCTGGGAAGGCTTCGTCATTGAACAGGTCATCAATGCGCTGCCTGTCGGCATTCTCCCCTTCTTCTTCAGAACGGCAGAGGGAGCTGAATGTGATCTCGTCCTGAGCAGGGGCGCAGATGTAGTGGCATGCATCGAAATAAAATTTGCTGATGCCCCGAGAACAACCAAAGGCTTCACAACGGCCATCGCCGACCTGAAATGTAAAAATAACTTCATCATCATTCCCAACTGCGACGAATCTTATTTGTTGAATGACCATATCAGTGTATGCGATCCTGCCCGTTTCATTCTTGATTTTTTGCCGCGGATTTGGGGTTGAAAAAAACAAACCTGGTCGGTAAAATCGGAACAAAAGTATATGCATCGGCCATCGACCTATAGAAAAGGTATCGTTTTTAGCTACAAAAAGTGAAGATCGGTCAGCTGGTCAGGTCTTTGTAAAACTGTAGTTCATTCCAACGGGAATGGTGATGCTGACGCGGGTTCCGGCTGAGTTTGCATGTTCGTCTGTAAGGTCGGCTACAAGGTACTGAATCTTCTTCTGATTGTACTTGTTGATGATCTTTACCGATTGATCGATGATGGTCATGCCTTTGCCGGCGCCCTGTTCGCCCTGCTTACCGGCCTCTTTCCGGCCAATGCCGTTATCCGTTATATCTATTGTTACCAGGTTGATATGCTGGCGAACGATCACCTTTAGTTCGCCACTCTCCTTCAACGGTTTCAAGCCATGCTTGATGGCATTCTCCACAAATATCTGGGTGATCATTTTGGGAACCTGGACATTCAGGTCGACCTCCTCGCCAATGTCGAACATATAGGTAAAGGCGGCGTTCAGCCGGGTGTGTATCAGCACAAGGTAGTTTTGTAAAAAGTCAAGCTCCTCGGCCAATGTACGCGAGAGTTTATCGTGGTGCAGCACAAACGATCGCATGAGCCTCGACAGAGAGAGCAGGTTGCGGTTGGCCTCCTCAGGTTTTTCGTCCAGGATCGATGCGCTGATGGAGTTGATGGCGTTGAAGGTAAAGTGGGGATCGAGCTGATCGTTCAACAGTAACAACTGCATTTCGGAGATCTTCTGCTGTGCATTGACGAGTTGTCGGGTCCGGCGACGCTGGAGGTACTGGACCAGCATCACAAAACCCAGGATAAGCAAGTAAACCGTAAGATAGACAGGGTATTTGAAATAATGCAATGGGTTCGGTTCATAGGAACAGATGATCCTACGGTTCTGATGCTGAATAAACAATTTGCCACGCTTCCCCGACTCTCTTATTGACTGATAATGAAGTTCCGTGTTCTCAAATGGATTGTTCAGTGAAACCGGATTTGAGAAATCGGCCTCGGTGAAAATGATCCTTGTACCCTCGTCCGCATAAAATCTGTTTTCAGGCCTACCATCCCCGTCGATGTCGAATGGTGTGTGTGCTGACAACGTAACATCCTCAATTACAATACGTTTTACAACCTGTAAATTGGTATCGTACTCCTCGACGATCCCTCCTTCGCGGATCAGGAAAACGCGGCCGCCAAGCGCGTCGGAACGAAACAATTCGTAAGTCCTGCGCAATGAATCGTCATCCAAAATGCGCTCGCGGATGAAATTTCCACGGGCGCTGAAAAGCATCAGTTTTGGCAGACCAACTCCCTTTATTCTTGGTTCATGCAAGACGAAAAGATAATGTTTGTTTTGTTGCATGACGATCACCGGTTCAAGTTCGATGTACTCGCCCAGAAATTGAACCGCGGGGAAAAAAAATTCAAGGTGGCGGTTGTATACTAACAACCACGCGCTGTTATCGTCGCAGGGAAGCTTGAACCGCCCCTTGTTGTTATCGATCGAATAGGATGACGCTATCAACTCCGGATAACCATCCCGGTCCAGGTCGGCTGTGTCAGTAATGTCTTGACATGCAAGCATCGGGGTCGTCTTTATCAGACTATCAGTTTTCAGATTGAAGGAATATATAAAACGGGGCTGCGCCTGAAAACCGGCTTGAATTCCCGATACGATCTCCTTTAATCCATCGTGGTCAAGGTCAAATAATTGAATTGCTCCAAGGTTGTAATCATTATCGCCATTCTGCTCTGACAGGATTGTTATCAGCAGGTCATGAAACAGCATCTTATTCCGGTTAAGCGGTGCAATTCCATGCATGAAGATCGAATCATTCGACTTTGTCATCAGAAAAATTCCCTTCTTGCCAGTTGAATCATATATTCCGGAGGTCAATGAACCGACCTTGAGAATGATCTGACCGGTGAAGTAAAAGTGATCCTTGATAAATCCAAGGTGATCGAGGATCTTTAACGACGCTTTGCCCTCAGAGTTGTTAAAGAGCACTATTTGTTCGCTGTTTCCGTCGCCGTCGAGGTCGTCGTAATATTCGTATCCGTTCAGTTTGTGAACGGGTCCGTTTTTTTCAACTTTAAGAGTATATTTATCAAAAATGTCCGGCAGCATAAATATCACCATCAGCGCTACTGGCAAGGCAATAAACCAGGGAGAGAGCCAAAATGTCCGAATAAATGCACGCCAGGATTGTTTCATCAGTACCGGAGCGGGGCTAGTCCACAAAATTACATATCTTTTTTTCACCGGCAAATTATAAGACAAAGCAATAGACATCAGGCATTAGGCAACAGAATAGTAGTTCAAGCCCCAAGGAATTCTGGTTTGTTATTCCCGAAGATGGAGAAATGAAAGGCAATTTTATGACAAGAGGTGATTTTTTGTCGGAGGAGTTTATGGTTGAAAACCGAATAGGCAGAATGGAATGATTTTCCGGATCATCGGAAATTACGGTCTGCCTGTCAATTCAGCACACACCTAACACTGTATCCCGGGGTTTTATTCCGGTTGAACCGGAGCAAATTTTCTTTGTCGTGGTACAGCCCACCGTTCGTATCACAATTTATACTGCGACTGCCTGAATTTGCAAAAAGTTACATTCATAATCGGCTCAGTATCACTGAATCTAAGCGACTTTACTATTGAAGAGTCACCAAGATTCAGTATTGCTCCAGGTTGTCATATGGGGCAGTTTATTTAACCCGAAAGATTTAGCCGGGTATTCTTTTCCATACGATATTGAACCTTGAGGGTTTTGCGTACTTCGATAAACTCAGCATCCCGGAACAATGGTCTAAATTCAGTTTTAATGAACGGTTTGTTATGCTTTTCATGGCAAACCCAAACAGCCGAAGTACGGTTGAAATCGCTCATTTCGTCCGGCCCGTTTACCACGGATAAAAGGCGTCTTTGATGTGCCGGATAAGGGGTTTTTCCCCTTTGACCATGAGGATGGTCACCACATCGAAACGTACCTCGCCCTCATAACTGTGAAACCGGGTCCATGCATTGGCGGCATAAACCAGAATCTTCTGTTTCAAAGGCCCGACTGCCTGTCCCGGATCGCAGTACGATCCTGAATTTCGGGTTTTCACCTCCACAATTACCACCGTTCCTCCATCCATGGCAACGAGATCGATCTCGTGGTGCCCCAGGCGCCAGTTCCGGTCGATAACCTGGTACCCTTTCCGGCAGAGATATCCGACGGCCTGGTTTTCGCCGGTTTTTCCAAGTTCGATGTGTTCTTTCATATCGATGCAGTTTCCGGTTAATCGGCAAAATCCGGAAAAAGTCAACCCAAGACAGAAAAGATTTCCGATTGACAAGATTTACGATTTACGAATGAATTTCAGATCAGGCAAAGGTCAGTTCCGCTTCTGCATCTACCTTCAGGGTGGCTTTGCGGCCCAGGACCAGGGCCAGGTTGGGGATGGTATGGCCGGCAGGAAAATCGTAAACGACCGGATAGGAATGCTCTTTGACGGCATCCGCCACAATTTCGGCGGCTGTCTTACCGAAGGGAATGGCGTTATCCCGCATCCCGGTCATCCCTCCGACAATCAGACCGGCCAGGTTGGTCAGTTTCCCGCTTCGTTTCAGATTTAACATCATGCGGTCGATGTGATACAGGTACTCATCCAGATCTTCCAGGAAGAGGATTTTTCCGGTGGTATCGATGTCGGAGGCCGTTCCCGACAGGTTGGCGAGGATTGAAAGGTTTCCGCCTGTCAGGATTCCCTGGGCGGTTCCGTTGCGCGAAAGGGGTGACCGGGGCCAGGTATAGGAAATCCGGTAGCCAAAGATCGCGTTTAGCATGGTCTGGACCGATTCATCGGGCTTGTCCGATTTGATGTTCACCGGCATGACGGCGTGCAGGGTCTCGATTCCGAACCGCTGGTGAATATGGGAATGAAGAACGGTAATATCGCTGAATCCGATGATCCATTTGGGATTTTGACAGAAACGGGTAAAATCAAGCCGGTCGATGATGCGCACCATGCCATAACCTCCCCGGGAACAAAGGATTGCCCTGATCTGCGGATCGTCGAGCATCTGCTGGAGGTCGTGGATTCGCTGCAGGTCGGTTCCGGCAAGCTGGTGATCGCGGCTGAAAACATGCGTTCCAAGCACTACTTCCAGGTTAAACCGCTGCAAAAGCCTGATTGCCGGATGAACCTCCTCGAAGGAGATACACCGCGCCGGCGACACAATACCTACTTTATCGCCTTTCTTCAGGTACGGGGGCTGAATCACGTGTCAAACTTACAGAAAATTTTCATTGTCCATTGTCCATTATCCATT
>JAQWBQ010000036.1 GCA_028706295.1 Bacteroidales bacterium | reverse complement strand
ATTGTGCGCCTACCGTCGTCCAGGTTACATTGATGCTGTTGCCTGTTGAAGGTCCGACTATCGTTCCGCCAACTACAACCCAGGTATATCCCGTCATGCCTGCTTCTGTTGTATAGATGTTTCCGGTTGAGTTCACGCAGGCTGCAATCGGGCCTGTGATCGTCGGATCCGGAATAGTATTGAATGTCATCTGGATATTCATAGGATTCGAAACACACCCATTGATATCTGTCACGGAACCCGTATAGCCATATGCCCATTGCGGGTAATCTCCCGAAACGCGCAAGGTGGCAATTGTTCCATTTAACTGGTACTGCATTCCGTCGATCAACTGATAATCGGTTCCGGTATAATTGATATAGAACATCGGTTGATTTCCAAGGATGATCTGATACATCACTGCCTGCCAGGTTCCGGGAGTTGCACCTGCGTTTACGCCCTTGGCATTCCAATAAGCGCTCCAGGTGGGAGGCAGACTGGTTGTGTTCAACTTAAATCCGTTCTGAACGAATCCGGTGGAAGCTAAAGGTACGTTAACAACAAGGGTATTGATATCGAGGTAATAGAACGGAATATCGGTATCGATACACAAGTCATAACCCGTTCCGAGTGTACCATTGACAGGTATCCATGGAGTGGTTCCGGTTGTTGAATACTCCAATGCAACTGCAGAAACCAGTGGTAAGGGATTTACCGTTATTGTTACCGGGTTGGTAACTTCCACTGTCAGCGGATTGGTTCCGCAATAGGTGTCGGTGATTTCAGCCTGGTAATGCATCGTCATAGTTAATGGTGTGGTGAAGGTGTATGTATTATCCGTTGCTCCGGGTATATTACTCCAGACCACTCCATCCGGCGAATCCTGCCACTGGTAAGTGAATGAACCACTGCCGCCTGTCGTATTGATGATCGAAAGCATTGCAGGGGTTTCACCCGCACAGATCGTCTGCGGCGGGGTTGCATCGCCGGCAATCAATGGATCATACACTGTTATGATAACCGGGTTGGTGACTTCCACTGTCAGCGGATTGGTTCCGCAATAGGTGTCGGTGATTTCAGCCTGGTAATGCATTGTCATAGTTAACGGTGTAGTGAAGGTGTACGTATTATCCGTTGCTCCGGGTATATCGCTCCAGACCACTCCATCCGGTGAATCCTGCCATTGGTAGGTGAATAAACCACTGCCGCCTGTCGTATTGATAATCGAAAGCATTCCAGGGGTGCCACCATTGCAGATCGTCTGCGGCGGGGTAGCATCGCCCGCGATCAATGGATCATACACTGTTATGATAACCGGGTTGGTGACTTCCACTGTCAGCGGATTGGTTCCGCAATAGGTGTCCGTAATTTCAGCCTGGTAATGCATTGTCATAGTTAACGGTGTGGTGAAGGTGTACGTATTATCCGTTGCTCCGGGTATATTACTCCAGACCACTCCATCCGGCGAATCCTGCCACTGGTAAGTGAATAAACCACTGCCGCCTGTCGTATTAATAATCGAAAGCATTGCAGGGGTGCCACCATTGCAGATCGTCTGCGGTGGGGTAGCATCGCCGGCAATCAATGGATCATACACTGTTATGATAACCGGGTTGGTGACTTCCACCGTCAGCGGATTGGTTCCGCAATAGGTGTCGGTGATTTCAGCCTGGTAATGCATTGTCATAGTTAACGGTGTAGTGAAGGTGTACGTATTATCCGTTGCTCCGGGTATATCGCTCCAGACCACTCCATCCGGTGAATCCTGCCATTGGTAGGTGAATAAACCACTGCCGCCTGTCGTATTGATAATCGAAAGCATTCCAGGGGTGCCACCATTGCAGATCGTCTGCGGCGGGGTAGCATCGCCCGCGATCAATGGATCATACACTGTTATGATAACCGGGTTGGTGACTTCCACTGTCAGCGGATTGGTTCCGCAATAGGTGTCCGTAATTTCAGCCTGGTAATGCATTGTCATAGTTAACGGTGTGGTGAAGGTGTACGTATTATCCGTTGCTCCGGGTATATTACTCCAGACCACTCCATCCGGCGAATCCTGCCACTGGTAAGTGAATAAACCACTGCCGCCTGTCGTATTGATAATCGAAAGCATTGAAGGGGTGCCACCATTGCAGATCGTCTGCGGCGGGGTTGCATCACCTGCGATCAATTGATCGTGAATGGTAATGGTCAACATATTCGTAACCACAGTTCCGCAACCAGCTGAGGATGTTTGCAACATCTGATAATAGGTAGTCTGATTCAGTGCCGGGGGGGCATAATTCAGATCTGTAGCACCATAAATATCGCTGAACAGGATCCCGTCTGTTGATTTCTGCCACTGATAGGTATAAGGCGTTTTACCACCGACAGGAGGAATGCCAATCAGCGGATCAGGAACTGCGCCATAGCATCGGGTCTGGCTCGAAGCAATGCTTCCTGCCACGAACTGGGGATAAACCTGAATAGTTACGACATTGGTATATACCGTTTCAGTACCACAGATGCCTGTGTAACTCTGCATTTGCCTGTACATCATCGTCTGGCTAAGAGCAGGCGGTGCGTAAATATTATTAGTTTCACCAAATATCGGACTCCAAAGAATTCCATCCGTACTGCTTTCCCATTGCAGGCTATAGGGGGCAATACCACCTATAGGATCGTCTGCGTGTAAGGGATCAGGAATGGTATTATAACAGATTGCCTGGTCAGTACCGGCAATTCCTGCAATAAAATCAGCATAAGGGAAGGTCACCGTAATAACATTTGAAGTCGCCGGAGAACCTGTGGCACAAGGATAGGAAGAGGTCATCACACAGGTGATCTGGTCATTCCTGAGTAAGGTGTTGGTTATATAAGTTGCATTGGTAGCTCCCGGTATGTCAATATTCATATTTTTCCATTGGAAGGCAGGATTTGTCCCGCCGTTAACCGGAGTAGCAGTGAAGGTTACCGTGCTTCCCGGACATATTGGCATTACCGGGTTGGAGGCAATGGTTACACTGGCAGGCAGGAAGTTGGTTCCTGTTACAATATTATCGGTATATGTCACCGGTAAAATCGGTGCGCCAAGATCATCCCAGATCCCGGAAACAGGATTTGTATCAGGACTTTTCCGAATATGCAGGGTTGTTGAACCAACAGAACCAACCGTAAAAACAAGGTCAATCACTTTATCATTATTCAGATTGAGGCCTGTAATACCATTAACATCGAGAAAACATCCCAGGGTAGTTGCATTAAAAGTTGGGTTATAAGTCACAACCATCGAGGGGTGAACCGAGGTATAGTAAAGAGGCCCCACCTGTGATAATACACTATGGTCATAGGTAATATAAAACGCCATATTGTACACATTGGTACCTGTAACATGGATCGGAATATGAATGGTATCCCCAACACAACCTATGCGGTCGGGCTGTATGGTAACCGAAGTTTGTGCAGTCACTCCCAAACTGCTGATAAGCATAAGTAAGACCAGCAATTTCTTAACTGAGGATAAATATATATTTTTCATATGTCTGGATTATTAAGTTCGTTAAAGGTGCTATCGACGTTGTTCTTAGAGATTCGGATCAGGATAAGAACCGTTGGCATCTCCTGAGCAAATACCATAAACATCCTGGTTTCCCATATTGGCACAATCTACTGTAACAGATGGATTCTGGTAAAACCAATCCGGGGCAAGATAGTTGGGGTTGGGTGTCAGGTTGGCAATTCTCCTTCTCAAAGGAGTCACATCACTGGGATCGATTATTCCATCCTGATTGATATCCATGCCCTTTTGTCTGAGAACGTCAGTTCCTATAGTATTGGACAAACCGGCAATATATCTTCTTAAGTTGGTCACATCCGGGGGACCGACACCAGCCCATGCAATGGTTTGTCCGCCATAGATATAATAGGTACCATTAAGCGCCCAGAATTCAAAATAACCGTTGGCATCGGTGATAGTGGTATCAACCCGAACGGCTAACGGAGTAGTAGCAGGTGCTACAGGTTCGGGAGAAGTACTCAGGTAAACTTCGAAATTCGAAAGTGGAAGGGCAGCAAAGTTAGGTGGGCCATCGTATTTTAAAATACCACTGATCTTAAACATCATGTTGACGCCGCCGTTATGATAATTCATGCACTGTATCTGTTGATTGACATTGGCAATTTCACAACCGTCGGCGAAGGTTATCGGCGCACCGCATCCTGCGCCCGTGCTGTTATATTCAAAAGCAAGTTCGGCAAATGTTCCGTTGATGTTGGTCGGCGTAATGCTGGCCCATGAAATTGCAACGGTATTTCCGGTTGAATAGATCAGCGCTCCGAAAGGATTTACCGGCGCGCCGACATAACTCAGACTGGTATTATCAAAAGTTGCATACAGGGTTACAGCGCCGATATCGGTAGGCAGGTTGTCGAAAGTTATCGGAACCCGAACCACATCACCACTTACAGCCTGTTTATAACCAATATGTACATTATTTCCTACAGCAAGCGCAGGAGTAACAACACCGTTACCGTAAGTTACCAAAACAGGGTTCGACGGAAGTACGGTAAACGTACATCCCGGTCCGAATGTAATGGCGGCAGTTCCGACTCCGTTATAACGGAACCTCAGTTTTAAAAAGGTTCCGTTAATATCCTGGCCTGATAAATCGGTCCATGCGAAGGAAAGGTTATTTCCCGTCTGATTGAAGGTCAGGCTTCCAACAGGGTTGATATCCAATACCTCGATAAATGAAAGTTTTGGCATCTGATAATTGATATTCAGAGAAAAGGATGATACATTGGCCGGGAAACCGGAAAATGTTAGTGGAACTTCAATGATATCTCCCTGGCAGGAAGTAAAAGAACCCAATGTGGCATTTCCGCTTGGCAAGGGGGCAATAATTGTTCCTCCAAAATAACTGACCGGAATATTGACGCTACCTGTTGTGGTTATCAAACTACCGGCAGCAAAGTTTAAAGGAACATCACCACTTGCATGATACTGAAAGTTCAATACCAGCGTGTCACCCGGTGTTCCGATGTTCACACCGGTCAGGCTTGACCAGGCAATAGTTACAACGCCATTCAGGGAGCTTGCCAGCGCTCCGGCAAAATTTCCTTTTGCGACCAAGCTCTGGAAAGTAAGCTTTGTCGGATCAAACTGGACCTTCTGTGTTAGTGAACCTGCTAAATCGTTGAATGCGGGATAGTAGAGTGGGACGGCTACCGTAGCAGCATAGGCCGCTGCTGTTTTGGTACCGATCTGAGCCTGGTTTGCTAAAGTCTGATCCGGATTGATTGCTCCGTTGGTATAGGCCACCGGAATATTCACAGGCGGTGTACCAGTTGCAACAGCACATCCAAAAAAAGTAAGCGCTGTAGGAGTACCATAATATTGAAATACCAGCTCCGCAAGTACATTATTTGGAATGGTCAGAGGTGTTAACGAAGACCAAACCAAACTGACTGTGGTGTCGGTAAATCCTATCAGGGGTGTGAAACCAGGAAAAGCGTTGATGATATTGGCATAACTTAAAACACCTTTCGTAAAATGAATCTTTAAAGTTATTGCGCCTACATTGTTAAAATCGGTCACGGTAATGGGTACAATAACCTGATTACCCGGGGTACCCGTAACTGTAGCTAGGGTTGCTGTCGCCGACTGGCCATAAGATATTGCTCCGAAAAGCAAAACCATTAAGTATATCAGCGTAAATTTCTTTTTCATAACTGTTCTATAAAGAGTTAATATTTAAAATATAGATTTATATGTTGTTTATTTATTTCATTCAGCGCGTTTGATAAATTTCCCGGTTGTACCGTAGGTTCCATCCGATGTAACGAATGCGCTCCGGTAGAAATAAATTCCGGGTTTCAGGTATGACAGATCAAAAGATAAATTCTGTATACCCGTATGTATAATATCAGATTCCCGTTTCCCGATTGAGTTGCCCAGACAGTCCATTAATATCCATGAAAATTTGCCTGTCCTGTTAGCTTTAAATTGAATCCCGGCCATGGAAATAACCGGATTTGGAATTATTTTAATGGTATTAAGAAAACTTTCTTCAGGATCATTTAACCCATTGGAGGCTTCAACGGTCAACAAGGCATCCTCTGAGTTTAGTAAACAATTTCCGTTAACAACATTACAACGGTACAAATAGCCATTGAAACTTTGCGCAACGTTATGAATTGATAGCTGAGCCGTAGTAACCCCTGTATAAATTGAGTTCTCTTGCAGGGTCTCCCAGGTGGTTCCTCCATCCCGGCTTTCCTGCCATTGAAACTGTTCACAGGTGGCTTCCATATCAAAAGCTACCGTTCCTCCGACGACCGTTTTCCGATTGTCAGGTTGATTAAGGATAACCGGAGCGTTGTTCGTCACTCCGCCATTGCTGTAAACCGCTTCAATCGATTGCAGTGAAAGGTCAGCCAATTGGCAGGTCGGTAAAAAAGTAACCGGGCTGTATAATGATTTTAAATAAAATTTCAGATCAAAAAGCTTATTATCAGAAAATTGTACAGGATTGAGGCTGCTCCATGCAACTCCGATATTCGGGTCGGGGTTCATGTTCAGGCCAAATTGCAGTTCTGTGAGCTGCGGTGTGATATTCGTCACCCCTATAAAACGGAGGTTGATGGTATCATAGGAAATGTGTAAAGAGAGTGCGGCAAGGTTATTTATTTGGGATCCCTTAACAGGAATCAACACTTCCTGTTCAGCGCAAACAGCCATGTTCTCAATAGACAACATGGCAATTTGCGCTGAAACATAAATACTGAAATTTGTAAATAAAAAGAGTGCTATTAATCTTTTCATTAACCGATTCTCAATATTCGAAGTGTTTAATTTAATGTTAATTGGTTACTTCATTAAACAATAATAAGAAGGCAACTGACCGAAGTCATGTTGCCTTCTTATTAGTTCAGTAATTATCTGGTGAAGATCATTTTATTCACCTGACTGAAGTTGTTGGTTTCGCCATTAACTTCAATCTTGTAGAGATAAACACCAGTTGAGAGGTTAAGATCGGAAGCATTTACCGTTACCTCGTGAGCGCCGGCACTTACATCGCCGTTTACAACCGTACGTAACACTTCACCGTAAAGGTTGGTGATGATCAGTGTGACGTGAGCCTTTTCAGGTAAGGTGTAAACAATTTTCGTGCTGTTATTGAACGGGTTCGGGTAGTTGTTCAGCGAGAACGAATGGGTTGCAGTGGCAAGTTTAGCCATCTTAAGGTTCAGATTATCAAGCCTGATAGCTTTACCGTTTGCAAATTCGCTTCCGCCGTTCACGGTGAATACCTGTTTCGGTTCTTCGATTGTTCCCTTGGCCTTCATGGTCAAAGTAATAACCGGTGTGGTAGCGTCAACATTAGCCGGGTTAATCGAGGACCATGCAACACCGATGTTGTTGCCATCAATCTTCGACTGTACTTCACCCAGTGCAGAGCTGACATTTTCTACTTCAACGAGGTTTTCATCGTAGTTCATAAACAGGGTCATAGCGCCAACTTCAGCATTCTTATCTGCCACGATATCATAGGTGAAGGTTTCACCCGGTTTCACGTAGCGTATTCCATCATCCATGAAGGAGATGAACGAAGCTTCCTTGGTGCCCGACGGGATGTAGGATCCATTGACATCACCGGTACACAATCCAACAAAGTTGAAGGTTTGTGTTGCAGTGAGATTTATTGCCGGTAACGATCCCGATGTGGTGGTTCCGAAGACCCAGTCACCTGCCGGGAAGTAGTTAACCATTGCAACGGTACGCATCTTGACCCAGAGGGCGTCGATTGAGTTAACAGGCGGAATAGCATCAACATCACCGGCAGTTAAGTAAAGGTACTGCAGGGTGAGCTGACCGGCGTCATGTTGTTCAATTACAAGAGCGTCGGTAGCATTAACACCACCCCATGTTCCACTGTAGGTCACATCCAGGGTATAAGTTCCCGGAATCAGACCGGTGAAGCTATAGTAACCCGGTGTCGGGATACCACCTACAATCTCTGTTGAAGTTATGTCGGTAGCAATCGTTGACGAGCCTTGTTTCAGTGCAATATGTACACCGTTCAAAGCAACATTGTACTGATTGTTATACTTCACAACACCGCTGAGTGCAAGTGTCTGCGTACTAACTGTCACAGAAGCACAACCTGAAGAGCATACCGGGTTGGTCCACTGTGCGTAGAAAGTAGTCGTGGTAGTGATTGTTACGGTAATCGGGTTACCCGATCCGATATACTGACCACCGCATGATCCGGTATACCATTTCACGGTTTCACCGCTTCCGCCATTAGCAGTCAGGGTGGTGGTTAAACCAACACCCACTACCGGAGGATTAGCGGTGATCGAGGTCGGTGCTACAGGAATTGCATAGGTTTTAACAGATACCGATGCACATGCTGATGGATCACACGGCGGATTCTCATAACGTACATAATACACCGTGGTTCCAACCGTCGGGGCGATCGTCAAAGCAGCATTGGATCCAACGCCGTTTCCGACGAAGGTTCCGCCGTTTTCTGTTCCGCAACCACCTGCATACCATTTCGCAGTGCCATTTGCTCCGCCAACAGCTGTTAACTGTACAGAGGTGCCTTCGCAAATTTCAGCTGCGCTTACATTGGCTGCAGTCGGGGCAATCGGGCTCAGTACTACCTGTACGGTAACCATGGCACAGGTTGACTGGCAGGCAGGATTTTCCCAACGAGCATAATAAGTGGCTGTAGCTGTCGGGGTTACGGTAAGATTATTACCTTCTCCAACGAAGATGCCACCGCAGGTTCCGCGATACCACTTCAGAGTTTCGCCACTTCCGCCGTTTGCTGTCAGTACTGTTGTTGAACCGTAGCACACTTTATTCGGACTTGCCGAGGCAGATGTCGGGGCTACAGGTACTGCATAAACCGTGATGGTCTTTGAAGCGCACTCTGACATGCAGGCGCTATTTTCATAACGTGCAAAGTAGGTAGTTGTCGCAGTCGGAGAAACGTTCAACGTGGTAACTCCGCTTGCAATAGCTGTTCCGCCACAGGTTCCGGCATACCATTTAATGGTAGAACCGGTACCGCCGCCACCAACCGCAGTGAGGGTGGTCAGACCACCGGCACAGGTCGGGTTAACAGAAGCATTGATGACAGGAGCAGTCGGGATCGGGTAAACGGTAATTGTGATCTCGGCACAAGTCGAAGGTTCACAAGCGTTTTCCCAACGTGCATAATAGGTATAGGTGCCGGCAGCAGGTGTTACCGTAAGAACCGGACCGGTTCCGACAGCGGTACCTGTACCGCAACCGTTGAGATACCACTTCACTACCGTTCCGCTACCGCCGTTTGCTGTCATGGTCACGGAAGTGCCCACGCAAACTTCAGTTGCTGAAGGTGTAATAGAGGTTGGAGCAACAGGCAACGGATCGATGTAAACATTCACAACAGCACAGGCTGATGCACCGCACTCGTTGATCCAGTGTGCTGAATACTGGGTAGGATTGATCTGCGGGAACACCGTGATGGTGGTACCGGTAGCAACCAGCGGATCAGCACATGGGATGGAACCGCTATACCAGTTCAAAGTTGTACCGCTTCCGCCCACAGCCTGGATGGTTGTTGAATGTCCAACGCAAACCGGGTTCGGGTTGGCCAACAACGAGGTCGGAGCAGTCGGTAACGGCTTGATGCTTACAGTAACTGATACGCAAGCGCCAACACAAGCTACGTTTTCAAAACGTGCATAGTAGGTTGTTGTCACAGACGGATTTACTATAAGTGTTCTGGTACTGGTGCTGGTACCGATTAAAGTTCCGCCACAACCACCGGTGTACCACTTCAGTACAGCGCCGGTAGTGAAGCTGCCGCCATTAGCAGTCAGTGTAACCGGTGTGCCTTCGCATACTGGTTCGCTCGGTGATTTGCTGATTGACGTCAGGTTGGTAGCAGCAGGAATTACAGTTACAGTCACCGACAGACAGTTCGACGGTGTGCAATTGGTGCTTTCGGTACGTGCATAATACACATAGGTACCTGCCGACAGAGAAGTAGGAACGGTATAGGTAGCGCCTGTTGCGATTGACGTTCCACCGCATTCGCCAAGATACCACTTCAGTGATATTCCGGCACCTGTGTTATAGGTCGCAGTCAGGGTTGTAGATGTACCTGTGCATATGGTTACCGGACCGCTGATTGAAGTCGGTGTGGTCGGTACATCTGAAACTGTTACAGTTACAGTCTTGCATGCTGACGGGGTACATCCTGCGCTTTCAGTACGTGCATAGTACGTCTTTGTAGCAGTCGGGGCAACAACCACCGTTCCGCCTGTAGCGAATGGCACAGAGGTCGGTGTCGGAGCGTGATCGTACCAGTACAGTGCGATACCGGCGCCGGCAACATAACTAGCCGTGAGGGTTGTTGAAGAACCGTTACAAATTGTAACAGGACCACTGATGGTAGTCGGGATCTGCGGTACATCCGAAACCGTGATCGTAATCGAAGCACAACCGGTTACACCGCATCCATTTTCCCATCTTGCCCAGTAGATCGTGGTGATCGTCGGGGCAACAGACAGTGAAAGGGTACTTGTTGAGATAAAGATTCCACCGCAAGCGGATGATCCATTATACCATGATACATAGTCTCCACTTCCGCCAACAACCGAGAGGGTTGTATAGGTTCCGTTGCATACCGGATTGAGCGTGGCAACGATTCCGGTCGGAGGTGTCGGTAACGGATTGATCGTTACAGTTACTGAAGCACAAGCCGACGGAGTGCAGCCGGTAGCCTCTGAACGTACATAGTATTTAGTAGTAACGGTCGGAGAAACTACCAGCGGGCTTCCGGTCTGGATGAAGGTACCGCCGCATGATCCGGTGTACCAGTTAACCGTATTGCCTGCTCCGGTTGTACTTGCATTCAGTTCAATGCTCTGGCCGTAACAAATTGCGCTGTTCGGGGTTACATTGACCGGTACCTCAGGTACAGCGTTTACAGTAACAGTTACCGAGAGGCAGGCAGACGGCGAGCAACTTTCAGCTTCTGTTCTTGCATAATAGGTGGTGGTAACAGTCGGAGATACTGTAATAGTATTTCCGGTTCCGATGCTGGTTCCATATCCACATTCGCCCGCATACCATTTCAGGGTAACACCTGTACCGCTGGTATAGGTAGCTGAAAGGGTTGTTGATGAGCCGGCGCAGATAGTTACCGGTGCGCTGATTGAAGTCGGAGTTTGCGGTACATCGTTCACAACAACAAGGATATCCTTGCAGTCTGACGGCGGACACAATCCACCTTCATAACGTGCGAAATACCTTGAAGTAAGAACCGGATATACGGTAACAGGATTGTCAGAGCTCAGGAAGGTTCCGCCACACGGATTCGAGCCGGTGTACCATTTCAACAGTACGCCGCTTCCGCCGTTAGCATAAAGGAGAACGGGCTCGCCATTGCAGATAACGGGATCCACAGCGGTAAGTGAAGTCGGTGCAATGTTTGCAGGATTAACCGTAACAACAACTGATTTACAAGCTGATACGCACATATTTTCATATCGTGCATAATATACCTTGGTAATGTTGCTGCTGGTAAGGTTGGTCGGAGAAACCGTGATCGGGGTTCCGGTGCCAATAGCTGTACCTTCACAAGCTCCGTCGTACCATTTCAGGATGGCGCCAGGAGTTGGTGAGGCAGTAGTTGCTGAAAGCTGTACCGGAGTTCCGGAACACATAGTACCCGGACCGCTTAATGTTGTCGGGGCTGTCGGGATCTGATCCACTGTCACTACGATTGAAGCACAAGGTCCGTTACCACATTCATTCTCACTGCGTACAAAGAAGGTGCTCGTAGTGGTGCAAATGGCCGAGGTTACGTTAAGTGTTGAACCGGTTCCAACGAGTGTTCCGCCACAAGTACCCTTGTACCATTTCAGCGTACCAATGCTGCCTGCACCCTGTGTAGCATTCAGGGTTACATTTACATTGGTTACACAAACGGTCATCGGGGTGGTGGTGATGGTCGGGATAGGATCGACGTCATTAACCGTGATTGTTATCGTTTTGCATGCAGACGGATCACAAGGTATGCTTTCCCATCTTGCATAATATACATAGGTGCCTTTGGTTGTCGGGGTCACCGTTAAGGTTGTTCCCGTTCCGATGGCCGTTCCGCCACAACTGTTCAGATACCACTTCATCGTAGCGCCACTACCGCCGATGGCAGTCATGGTGGTTGAATGATCTTTGCAGATGGTTGTTGCAGTAGCAGTTATTTCGGTTGGAGCAACCGGCGGGTTGATAACAGTGATCAGTATCTGAGCACATTCTGATTCACCGCAGTCGTTGTTCCAGGTCACATAATATAAAGTAGTGAGCGTCGGAGCAACAGTGAGGGAACCAGTACCTGTAACAGTAGCGATCAGCGTTCCACCGCAGGGATCAGAACCAGTGTACCATTTTGCAACATCTCCAACATTGCTCGGAGTATGCGGCGTCATGGTTACGGTGTTACCCAGGCAGATGGTGGTAGCGCTTGCATCGATCGAAACAGGATCAATCGGCAACGGGTTAACTGTAACAGTCACCGACAGACATTCAGACGAAGTGCAGCTTGCGCTTTCGGTACGTACATAGTATTTGGTTGTGGTGGTCGGTGATACAGTTATGCTGTAAACCGGGCCCGGGCCACTGCTTACCAGGGTTCCGCCGCATGAACCGGTGTACCAGGCAATGGTTGTACCAGTCGGGCCTGAAGCGGAAAGCGTGGTGGTGTTACCGTAGCAAATGCTATGGTTTTCAGTAACGTTGGTCGGTAATGCAGGATTTGCTGAAGCCGTAATGGTTACAACTGCACATGCTGAAGGTGCACATGGTGCGCTCTCCATCTGGGCATAGAATAAATTGGTACCCAGGGTTGGTGTAACAGTCAGCGAGGTTCCGGTTCCCTGATAATCAGTGCCGCAAGCGCCCTTGTACCATTTAATGGTGGTACCGGCAGGTCCGGCCTGAGCATTCAGGGTAATATTGCCACCAAAGCAAATGGTAGTGCTCGGAGTGGTGATGACCGGAGTAGTCGGAACCGGTGACAAAGTTATGGTAATCGATTCGCAAGCCGAATTCGGGCAGGCGCCACCTTCGTAACGGGCAAAGTACCGTGAGGTAATCACCGGGGTTACGGTAAGCAGTCCGCCGGTTTGCAGCAGGGTACCGCCGCACGGTTCAGAACCGCTGTACCAACGTAAGGTATTACCTGTACCATGGGCTTCGAGCGTTACGGAGCTGCCGGCGCAAACAGGATTGTTAGAAGCGGTGATCGGGCCGGTCATGACGTTCGGCATGTCAACCGTAACAGTAACGCTTACACATGCAGAATTTCCACAGGTTGCAGTTTCCCAACGACCGTAATAAGTAGTTGTAACTGTCGGGGAGACAACCAGGGTTGTTCCTGAAGGCAGCGGGGTCGGTGTTTCGCTAACCGGGCAAGTATAGTACCATTTGAAAGTGCCAACACCTGTTGCAGGTAATGCGGTAAGGGTGGTGGTGCTTCCGTAGCAAATAGTTGCCGGTGATGCGCTTGCCGATGTCGGTGTTGTCGGGAGCGGCAATACTGTAACAACCGTACCGGTACAAGTTGAATAGCAGTTCACACCGCCATTTGTATTCTCTGTACGTACATAATAATAGGTAGTAACGGTCGGAGATACGGTGATCGAAGTGCTGGTGGCAGTCAGTAAGGTACCACTTCCGCAGGTTGACGGCGTTGTGCTGGAGTACCATCTGATGGTGCCATATGCCGGATACAACGGGAATCCAACCTCAAGGGTGGTCTCGTTACCAAGGCAGATCGAATGGGGAGCAGTAATGGTCGCAGGATCGGTAACCCGGTTCACTGTGATGTTCACTGAAGCGCAGGAACTAGCGCCGCAAACGTTTTCATACCGTGCATAATAATTGGTAGAGGAAGTAGGCGATACGGTGATTGTTGTTCCGGTAGCAATAGCTGTTCCGACGCCACATTCATTGGTATACCAGTAAATGGTAGCCTTGATGGGTTGCGGAGGACATCCGGGACACGGGTTGATAATGTTACCGGGCAGGCCGTTGGCCGTCAGTGTAACATTTGTTCCGGCGCAGATAATTGTAGCGCTCGGTGTAATGCTTGTAGGAGCCGAAGGCATGGAGTCAACGCAAATGGTCAGGGTTGCACAACCCGAAACACCGCACATATTCGAATACTGTGCATAGTAATTCGTATTGCCGGCCGGCATGTCGGTAAAGGTGGTACCGGTGTAGGTCGGAGAATAGGTTCCTGCACACGGGCTGAATCCCCTGTACCAGTTGAGTGTCAGAGCCGGAGGTACGGATGCACCGCCGCCTGTAACATTCAGATTAATAGAGGTGCCTTTGCAAATGGTATTATCCAGGATAACGCCCGGTGCAACGGCGCTGGCTACGATAGTCGGAGTAGTCGGGATATAACCCACTGTCACGGTTACAACACTGCTGTTGGGACCGACACAGGCGCTGTTCTCAAACCTTGCATAGTAACCTGTAGTAACGGTAGGCGCTACGGTCGGGGTCATCTGGCCGGAAAGGGCAGGAACTTTGATTCCGTCGGCGTACCATTCAATGGTGGATCCGGTGAACGGACCACCGACTGCGGTCAGCATGGTCGATGAACCATTACAAATTACAGCGTCACCAGTCACTGTGGGAGCTTCCGGATAAGGATAAACGGTAACGGTCACAGAAACGCAATTCGGGGAGGTGCAGACCGGGTTCTTGGTTTGTGCCCAGTAAGTGGTCGTGGTAGTCGGTGTAACAGGAATGTTGCGGCCGATTGCCAGGGCAGTGCCTCCGCATGAGCCGGTGTACCATTGGATATAAGCTCCGGTGGTTGCAGTGTATCCGGTTACATCAAGATAGGTTGTTGAGCCGCTGCAGATAGTAGTCGGGCTTGCGGTCGCGCTGCCGAGATCGATCGGAACCGGGTAAACGGTCACCGAAACGGTAACGCATTCCGATTTACAATAGGTATTTTCCCAGCGTGCATAGTAGAGGGTCGTGGTGGTCGGGCTGACAAGCAGGTCGTTGCCGGTGCCCACCAGGGTGCCGCCGCATGACTCAGTATACCATTTCAGCGCATTGCCGCTGCCACCGGTAACGGTGAGGGTTGTTGTGCCACCCACACAGATTGCCGCCGGGGCTGCTGCAGCTGATTCCGGATCGGTGGTCGGAGTATCAAGGGTCACTGTGATTGATGCACAGCCAGAGGTTCCGCACTTGTTGACTTTATTAACATAGTATGTTGTCGTCGTACAAGGTGAAACTGTTATAGAAGTAGTATTGGATACGATGAATGTACCAACGCCAACGCAACCGCCGCTGTACCAGTAGAGTGTTCCGCCGGTTCCCTCAGCAGTGAGCGTGGTCTCATCACCGCAGCAGATCGTCGGAGGTGTGGTTGTGATTGTTGGTGTGTTTGTATTCAGAACAGTAATGGTAATTGAAACGCACTCGGAAGCGCAGGTAACATTTTCCCAACGTCCGTAATAGGTGGTCGTTGTGGTCGGAGAGACACTGAGTGAAGTAGTTGCGGTGCTTGATCCGATTAGTGTTTCGCCACAGGAACCGGTGTACCATGCGAAGGTCGTTCCACTGCCGCCAACTGCGGAAATGGTGGTCTCTTCTTCCGGACAAACCTCGGTCACAGTAGCTGCGGCTGAAGTCGGAGCAGTGGGCATTTCATCCCTGTAAACTGTCAGGTATTCAAGGAATGGAGCGCCCCAGGGGCCGTTCAGGGTATAGGTACCATAGGTCCATGTTCCCGTAAAAGTAACCGGTGTAACCGGAGAACCGGTGCCGGCAACAGATACACCTGTGGAAACATTGTCCTTCCACAGGGTATAGGTCACCGCCTCACCGCCCAGAACACTGATTGTAACGCCACCACCCGGTGGATTGATACAATAGTGCCCACTTGCCGGATCTGAAATCAAGTCCGGGACCTGTGCTTTCAATTGAAATACAGCAGCTAAAAACAACAACAGTAAAAGTATTGGTGTTTTTAGCCCGATCCCAATTCGTTTTAATTCGTAATTTGCTTTCATATTTATACGATTTGGTTGATAATGGATTTTTAATAGCTCATAGGGTCGTTATATTGATTTTATGTTTGCAAAATAAAAATGGTTTCCCATTTTAATAAAAATGCTTAGTATCCTAATTTTCATACATTTATAATTGCATTACGCGTATATATAATACATAAACCCTCAAAGCTGTCGCCTGAGAGCTTCACTTGGCAAATATATGTAATTTTCTGAAAAATATTCCTCAAATTCAATTTTTTTGTAACAAATTTCATTACCGCACTCATTTACTGATTATTACAAATATTTTTCCGTTGATAATTTAATTTCATTCTAAATAAACGAAATACACGCAAAGCTTCTTCATACAGATTAAATTGTTGTTATTCAGATCATATCTATTTTTTCTTACAAAATTGCTCCAGATTGGTCACCGCATCCTTGTCGCCCATCTTCACCGCCTGTTCAAAATCACGACATGCCTCTTCATCTTTTCCCAGCATATGGAGGTTCACTCCCCTGAGGTTATACATTGCTCCATTGGGCTCCGCTTCATTGAAAATCCATGCCACATCACTAAGGCTCCGGTTGTAATCCTTCAGGAAAAAATTACAGTAGGCCCGCATCTCCCTGGCTGGTACCAGATCGGGGACCAGTTTGATAAAGTCATCAAATTCCTTCAATGCCACCCTGTAATTTTTGTCAATATAAGCTTTCTGCGCGCTGTTATACAGGGCCTCATGCGGCCCGATTTTTGTTTTTACGGCAAGAAACTCTTTTTGTTTCAATATTTCTTCGTTTTCGGGTAAATATTTATGCCCCGAGTCGAGGATGGCTGCCGCATCACCGGTCCGGCCTCCATTTTGACACAAGGCAGCTCCGAATAGGTAACCGTCGGCAGCGTATGGTGCTTGCCTGTTATAGGTCCGCACCAGTCCGATGGCTTCAGCGTACCTGTTCTTCATTTCAAGAATGCGGCATATATTAAGTATGTTATTGAAAAACAGTGGTTTATAAGTATATACCCGGTAGTTACAGGCAAGGGCGCTGTCGTAGGCCCCAAGGTTGAAATAGGCCTGGGCAAGAAAGAACTCCGGTCGGGTGTCGTAGGGGCTCGACCGGTCGGCTTTGAGCAGATCGATCGCCTCCTGGTATTTTTTATCCCTGAACAGATACCGGGCTTTGCTTACCACGATCGGTTCGGCCTCCATGCTCAGGTTCGGAATGAAGGGGTACCCGTTCACGATCTTATCGGTGGGTTCCATGATTTCGGGGCGCATCAGATCCTCTTTCGCGATACGCTGTATTTTGAGAGAACGGAAATTAATGCTCAATATGACCACCGCCGTTACCATCAGGAGCAGGAATAACGTTGCAATGAGGGGCGCCAGACTACCCATTTTAATGGAAAGATTCTTTAATCCTGTCGTCGTTTCCCCGGCAGAACCGTCTGGCACCGGCTTTTCAAAAACAGCAAGACCGGGCGATACGGCGACGACGGCGCCGGCAAAAAGGGCAAACAATGAACCGATCTCAGGCCGGTCGGCCGGGAAATTGAAAAAGGCATCGAAGGCGTAAGCAAGCAGCCCAAACGCAGGCAGGAACAGGTAGTGGTAATCGGCTTCCGTGCTTCCTTTTCGAAAGAAGACTTTCAGAAAACGGAGGGCGGCAAAAACAAAGATCGAAATGAAGAGCAGTGCGGTGATTATGCCCGACTCGCAAGCGATTTCAAGAAAATCGTTGTGGGTTTTGTATTGATAGACGTAATCGGGTTTTTCGGGATTCTCATATTTCAGCACTGCAACTTTCCAGTTACCACATCCCACGCCCAACAGGGGGTTCTCCCCGATTAGTCTGACGGAGCGATCCCACGATCCCGCGCGGAGGCTTTCACCCTGTGCCACGGTTTTCAACCGTGCAAGAAATCCCACGGTGTAAAGATCATGATAATCTTTCGGATAGAGGAATTTCAGGGTCGCCGAGTAAAGTGATAATCCGATGACGATTGCCAGTACGACCGAGAGGGTGACGGTGAAAAATCTTTTCAACGAATTTTTCCGGTAATAACGTATGCCGGTGAATACCAGGTAAAAAAGGAGGATAACGATCGAACCCACGTAAAAGGCACGGGTACTCATAAACAGCGTTGCGATAAAAGCCAGGAACAAAGTGATCAGTCCCAAAACGCGAACCACGCCCTTTTCGAAGGTCAATAGCCATAAGGCAAAAGGGATCTTCACAAATATGGCGGCAGCCAGGATGTTCTTATTGGAATAGACCGATTTTATTTCAACAATGGCTGGTCCTTTCCCGGCTATAAGGCTGTTGGCAATATGGTAGAACAAAGTCAGGCAATCAAAAACGAGTAACAGCGACAGCGCCACGGCAACCAGTTTCAGGTACCGGAGGTCATGTCGCAGAATGATGCTGATGAAATAGCAGGCCGAGAATATGGTCAGCATCTTGGAGTAGTGGAGAACCGATTCGAGGATGTTTATCGATTTCATGAACGACAACAGGGCCAGGAGCATCATCCCCAGGTAGACCAACCCGATCCCGTTCCTGAAGAAGAGGAAAAATACCTCTTTACGGTTGCCGAGATCTTTCCTGGTCAGGAGGAACAGGAATGTTACAATATTGAGAACGGCCAGCGCCAGGAATTTGGGCCCGTTTGAATCGAAAGTATAAAGGTTCGGCGTTATTACCGTGATCAGGGCATAGGCCAGGATAATGATTCCCAGTGACAGCTCCGGTGCCTGTTTCTTCACTTTCTTTAAAGCGGAAGGAGCAGGGCCGGCGACCGGCCGGGTTGTGACGGGTCTTTTTTTCCTGGGTTGTTCTTTCATCTGGTCCTGTTCTGGCAAAAATGATCATAGTTGTTTTGTGCATCCTTGTCTCCCATATCCATAGCCCGGACAAAATCGGCGCACGCGGCCGAATCGTTGCCTGTCATGTGCCAGCTCACCCCCCGCAGGTTAAACAGGTTTGGCTTTATATGTCCCCCTTTCTCTGCAAAATCCACATCACCGATGCACTGGCGGTAGTCGTTCAGAAAATAATAACAGAAGGCCCTGTATTCATATAAACTGTAAATGGCAGTATCCCGGCTGATGATGCGGGTCAGCAGATTGCATGATTCGCGATACTGCTTCCGGGCGTATAGATCCATTGCATTCTGGTAATCATCGCGGTAAGGCTTCAGGCGGATCGATTCGGAGATCTGCCGTTGCTGGGTCAAAAGCTCCTGATTTCCGGGTAAGGCGGTCAGACCTTCATTAACCAGATTAATTGCCTTTTGATCATTCCCGGCTTTATGATACATGTCCACCGCAAAGATCCACGCTTCCGCCTGATCTTTTGATACTGCAAGAAAATCTTCCAGGAGTTTTCCGGCCAGTACATACTGCCCGATACTGTTCAGGTAGCCGCACATGTTCCGGGTATTTGTGTAAAAATTCGGCTTTTTTTCGAAGACTTTCCGGTAATAGATCAGCGCGCTGTCGGTTTTTCCCAGGGCAATATAGCTGTTGGAAATAAAAAATTCAGGACGGGTGTCGTAGGGGCTGGAATTATCGGCTTTCAGCAGGGCAATGGCTTCCGGGTACTTTTTCTCAGAGATCAGATAGCGCGCTTTTTGCACCGCGATGGGTTCTCCCTGCACATTGAGGTCGGGAATGGCCGGAAATCCGTTCATGAACATAGCGGAGGGAAGCGTCAGGGTTCCTTTACTCATATCTTCAGCCAGAAATCGCTGCAGCTTCAAAGATACAAAATTTTTGTATAGTACAAATACTGTCAACGCCATCATTACCATCCAGAGAAATATCAGAATTCCTTTCGCAAACTTATTTTTCCAAAATCCCGTCAGGGGATCCAGGAACTTCGGACATTCATCCACGTTGTTCCAGGTACCGGCGATTCCGATACCGGCATAAAGTGCAAACAACGCCGAAATCTCGGGCCGGTCGGCCGGGAAGTTGAAGAAGGCGTCGAAAGAATAGCACAAGAGTCCGAAAGCCGGAATAAACAGGTATCTGTAATCGTCTTCACCCTTTTCGGGATACATAAATTTCCGGATGAATCTGAATAAGACCAGGACAAAAACCGCAATAAACAACAATCCTCCCGGAATGCCGGTTTCGGCAGCCGTTTCAATGAAGTCGTTATGATTTTTGTACATGTAGATATAGTTCGGACTGGTCAGGTTCTCATATTTGAGCACCTCCACCTTCCAGTTTCCGATGCCGGTTCCCAGCAAAGGATGCTCTCCGATCAGTCTGAACGAACGACTCCAGGCATTGATACGGCCCTGTTCCCCGTCGAAGATCGTTTTAAACCGGGTAACGAAATCAACGGTAAAGGCATCCTGGTATGTCTTGGGGTACAAAAACCGGAGGGAAAAGTTAAAAATAAGGAATCCGGCCAGGAGCAGGATTCCGGTATAGATCGACATCCTGATCATTTTCTTCCGTTCATTCTGCCGGGAATAGCGAATGCCGATAAACACGAGATAGGCGATCACAAGAATGGCAGTTCCGAGATAAAAGGCCCTCGTACTCATGAACAGGGTGGCCATAAAAGCAAGGATAACGGTAAGTATCCCGGCTTTTCTGATCCATCCGGTTTCAAAAGTCAGCAAATACAACGCGAACGGAATCTTCACGAATATGGAGGCCGACAGGATATTCTTGTTTGAATAGACCGATTTGATCTCCTTGATCGAGGGTCCCAGGCCGGCAATAATATTATCAGTGATGTGATAAAACACCGTAAGGCTGTCGATGATAAGCAGCAGCGACATGGCCACGGCAAGGTATCGTATAAGCCTTTTGTCGTACCGTACCATCACGGCCACAATAAAAGCGGATGTAAAGACGGTGAATACCTTGAGGTATGTAAGGAGCGCTTCAACAAGGTTGATTGCCTTAAAAAACGACAAGAGGGTTACGATCAGCAGCAGCGTGTAGGCGATACCGACCGGGTTGTTCAGGAAGATCGCAGGCCATCCCCGGTCGTTGCGAACCTCTTTTTGCATTAACAGCATTGGAAAGGCGATGAGGTTCAGGATGGAGAGGGTAAAAAACTTGGTCCCGTTCGAATCAAACGCATTCCAGTTGGGTGTGATCACGGTGACGAAGCCGAACAACAGTATTAACAGGATAAAGATGAAGTTGCTTCGCGGATTCCCGATGGCTGCCTTTTTCTTTATTTTTCTGGAAGAACCTGGTTTGACCATCCTCTGTTGGGTTTGCTAATCGTGAGTCGGTTTGAGCGTTTTTCCGGTGGTTTAACTTAAAATCGGAGTTCTTTCATAAAGGTACAAAAATAGTCGGTGTAACGCGACCTTCAATGGATTCCGAAAAAAATTGTTAACAATTTGGATGTTAGTAAGTAAACAATTCCAAACCGGGAACAGTTCCTGCTGTTTCGATTGTAACAAACTGATTTAATGTGAATTGGGAAAATGACGTGTTCCGGAAACGGAACCGGGGCAGGCATAATCAAGGCTGCAAATCAGCCCGGCCTGTCACTTCGGGAGGGATTTCGAGGCCTTTGTCGCGCATGGCCTGAATCTGGCGCCGGGCATCATCCCGGCGATCCAGTTGAAGATACAACAAAAGGAGGTTGTGATTTGCCTGAGGATGGCGCGGTTCGAGCCGGATGACCTGTTCCAGGTAAAAAGCAGCGCTGTCGGGGATATTCTTTAAAAAACAGACCCGTGCAAGATTGAAGTAGTTATCGGGTATCTGCGAAAATTCGAGTTCTTTTTTCAGGTGCCTCTCGGCACGGGGAATGTCATTGTCGTCAAGGGCCAGTTTGCCGATGAGGTAGTTAAGCATCTTTTCATTGGGATTCAACCGGTAAGCCTCTTCAAATCTTTGTTTCATCTGAGCCGGTTCGGTCATCCGCAGCCCCAGCATCATGCGGGCATAGGCAGAAGTCGGATTACCGTCAACCGCTGCTGTCCAGAATGTAACCGGATCTTTGAAACAGCCGATCCTGTAAAAAGTCAGACCGGAAAACAGCAAGAGCACAAAAACTATTACTCCCTGGCGGACCTGTTGGACGAAGAGCGGACGAAGAGCGGATGAAGAGTTGGACGAAGAGTTAGAGGGGTTTTGATCTTTGGTCTTTGATCCTTGATCCTTGATCCTTGATCCTTGATCTTTGATCATTGAACTTAAACATATACTAACCTGGCCAATAACAAGCAATATCCCCACAATGGGCAGATAAAGCCTGTGTTCAAATACCTGGTCGTTCAGAGAGGCGGGGACAACCAACACCGGTATCAGAAAAAGAATATACCAACCCAGTCCGATCCAGGTCAGGGGCCTGGCGTAACTCCGCGACATGATGATTAAACCGATCAGCAGTACCAAAGCCGCTACTCCCCACCAGGGAGCGATCAGCCGGATATCGGGAAAGACGGTGAGGTTGAACGGAAAGAATATCTTACCCAGGTATTGGATCAGAACCGGAGCACGGTTGAACCCGTTGACCAGGAGGTCGGTCAGGGTGAAGTCCTGCGGCTTCAGAGTCGCGGCTGAACGGACAAGAAACCAAATCACCAGCGCCAGCGCCCAGGAGAGGAGGAGAAGAAAATTCAATTTTCCATTGTCAATTTTCCATTGTCCATTGTCCATTGTCAACACTGCCAGGATGATGATCGGGATGATCACCGCGGTTTCTTTGGTAAACAGGGCGAGCAGAAGTATCAAAAACTGGGCGACCAGGAGTTGCCATTTCGGAGTCTCCCGATATTTAAGGGCCAGCAATGTTCCTGACAGGAAAAAGATCATCAGGAGCATGTCGTTGCGGCCGGGTATCCAGGCCACGGCCTGGGTCAGTACCGGGTGGACGGCAAAGATCAGGGTCAGTATGAGCGCTGTCAGATCCGGTATTTTCAGTCTGAGGAAAAAGAAATAGAGCAACAACACGCAGAGCACATGAAACAGAAGGTTTGAAAAATGGTATCCGGCCGGCGAGGTGCCAAAGAATTTCGATTCGATGATGAAATCAACCAGAAATACCGGGCGGTAGTAAGAATCGCCGGTCGGGTTGAACAATCCCCGCTGAAAAGAAACCGGAATATTCGACCAACTCTTATTGTACTCCTGATTCTCTTTGATAAAGATCGTATCGTCGAGCATGGTATAACCGAGGGTAAAGACCCGGAAATAGACCAGCACCGTCACTCCGATCAGCAGGAGATAAACATACAACCTCCTGCCATACCACGGAACCTTTTGTGTTTTTAACCCTTTAGTTTTCTTCTTCAATTTCAGTCAGACTTGTATCGTTTTCAATTTTCCATTTTTCCGCTGTCCATTGTCAATTCCCCATTTTCCATTTTTCAATTGTCCATTGTCAATTGACTAATCCCTCCCTCTTCCAGTATTGCTGCAGGATGACCCGGGTCCTTCTGATAAAATAATCCGGGCCGACGGGTATTCCGTTCATTCCGAAAGCACGGTAACATTCTTTGTAGCCGTGCAGGACACTCCCTGCAGAACCTGTACTGATTCCCCCGAGACGCATCCTGACGATGGGTCTTGGCAGATAGCAGGCGGTGATCCGGTATTTCTCCAGGAAGCGAAGCATCAGTTCAAAGTCGGCGCTGATCTTCAGGATGGTATTAAAACCACCCAGTTTCCGGTAAAGTTCCCTTTTGACAAAGAAGGTGGGATGGGGCGGGTGGTACCCTTTGCTGAAGGAGCCGGGCGTAAAGGGATAGGATTTCCAGTACCGAAGTACTTTTCCGGGGTTGTGACGGTTAACAAAGACCAGATCGGCATAAAGGCAATCGGCACCAGATGTTTCGAGGAGTTCGGCAACATCACCAATCACCCGGTCGTCGCAGTAGCAATCGTCGGCATTCAGGATTCCGATCAGGTCGCCGGTGGCCTTTTCAATTCCTTTGTTCATGGCATCATAGGGGCCCCCGTCGGGTTCTGAAAAAAAACGGATACCCGGAAGGTTTAGCGAATGAACCAGATCGCCTGTGGGGTCGGATGAATTTCCATCCATGATTATATGCTCATGCACCCGGTATTGCTGCCGGATAACCGAATCGATGCAAGACCTGATGGTTTCTGCCTGGTTGAATGATGGTGTGATCAGGGAGACGGAAAGCTTTGAATTCATCTTAAAACCGACTTGTAAACCCTCTTTCTCAGGCCATGCGGCACCATTCTTACCGTAAGCCGGAATAACACATTTTGCAGGAATTCAGGAATGGAGATAAATCCCATTTTCAGAAAAGTTGTCTGAAGCCTTATTTCGCTTTTGGCATATCTCCATCCGCCCCGGCGTTTGTACATTTCCGTGCTGGTTCTGAAAAGCAGGAGACTTTCGGGGATATTGTAAAATTTTGCTCCGTTCATCAGCATTCGGGCCCAGAGGAAATAATCCTCAAAATAGGCCAGGTGGCGGTACCCGCCTGCCTGTTGCACTGCGTTTTTCCGGAACATGACAACCGGATGGTTTACCGGATTCCTCTTCCGGGCATATTTCATGATTTCCGGATGGGTCTCAGGCAGCTTCCGGGTGGATATGATATTTTGTTCCGTACCCTCAAATTCATCGATCCAGGAGCTGACCACATCGATCGTGGAATCGGCCGACATTACGGCAAGCTGTTTCTCAAACCGTTCGGGTTTGCTGATGTCATCGGTGTCCATACGGGCAACAAGGTCACAACAACAATTTTTCAGTCCTTCGTTAAGCGCCATTCCCAGGCCTGAATTCTTTTCCAGTTTAACGATCTTCACCAAATCCGGATTCATGGATTCATATTGCGCGATCACCCGTGTCAGCGAATCCGTCAGCGGGCCGTCGATCACGATTACGATCCCGGAAGGGCGAACCGTTTGATCCAGGATGCTGTCGAGCGCCCTGCTAAGGTACTGCGGGTTTTCTTTCCGGTAGACCGATAACAGACACGAGAACTTTTCAGCCATCCTGATATATTTTTCGTAATTCTTCGCGAATCCGGCCGGGTTCAAAAATCTTCGCGACAGCATCGGTATCCACTTCCTTCCCGATGGTTTCTGCGACAGCCCTGATGAATGTTGGTTTATTCCCATACCGGAAGAGGGTGACACCGGAAATCCCGTCCAGGTAGTCACGAATTCTTACCTGGTCGGAAATGACCACCGGGGTACCGTGTGCCAGCGCTTCCAGCGTTACGTAGGAAAAGGCCTCATATCTCGAGGGAACCACAACAACAGATGCCATCCGGTACAATTCCCGTAAACTGTTTTCATCAATTCCCGAATGGACTACAAAATCATCTCTGACAGGACCGGCGCCGGTTACACAATGAATCTCATAGGTGTCGGCCGGAAGCGCCAACAGGTGATCAATTCCTTTATTGGCGTCGGCTCTGCCGACAAACAAAATCATGTTGGTTTTTCTGACGCCTTGCTGTTTCTGGAAGGAATACCGGATCCAATTGGGGATCATTGTGACACCCGAATGGTATTTTCTAAAAAATTCCGAATCCTCTTTGTTGATGGTGATGATCTGATGGATCGATTTCAACAAAGGTTTCAGAAACAGGTAAAAAAATATTGTTCCTTTAAGTGGGTTTTCCAATTTATTGAAAGGATGATAATGGGCTGTATATATTATTTTTAGTTTCAGTTTTTTTGCGGCCCGGATGGCTTGTGCTGCCGCAATGGAGGCGAATCCATGCACATGAACCACATCGCATCGGCTTTCCTTAATCGCATTTTCGAGATCCCTGAAATTAAAAATGATTTTATTAAATATTTTCCAGTGTTTGTATCTGATGTTTTCACGGGAAATTGAATTAATTTCAACTGCCTCATCCGATCTGAATAAATCCAGAATATTATGGCAATGTCGTTCGATACCCCCGACGGGAGCGGGAGCATTTTCAGCGATCAGAAGGACCCGGGTCTTCATGATTTCTCCTTTTTTTCGATCTGAAGGCTTTCGATATATTTTCGGGCAATTTCATCCCACGATGCAGGCCACTCATTTTTCAGGAATTCTATACCCGTTTGCTGGCGTCCCTGCATTTTGTCAACAGGTTCCCCGAGTAATCCGAGGATAACGGCAGGAGCATTCAGGGTTTCAGTAATGACGGTTGCTGTTTCAAGCGCGTTGGTGGTTGACGCACCCGTGGTCGTAACAACGATGGCACCATTCTTTATGGCGGCCAGAAGGGTTCCCCTTCGTTCGGAGGCCCCGTCGGGAAATGGTAAAAAAGCAATACGGGAATCATTTAACAGGTCAGCTACTTCTGTTTGTTCCGGATCCCTATAGATTAAAATCCCGTTGGCCTCACATTCCCCGCGGATCCTTTCGAAATAGGACTCTTTTCCGTTCGGAACCTGTCCGATCAGTGCCGCTTTGGTACCGGGCCTGATCTTTTTTATTTCAGCAACAACCTCAATAAAGGTTTCAATCCCTTTTTCGGGTCTGATCAATCCAAAATGAACTATTTCCCGGCCTCTTTCATGTATTGGTCTGAGTGCGGGAGCCTGCTCAATATTCGATAAAAGTTTGATTACGGTACTTCTTTTTTTAATCCGGCTGTACCTGCGTGCCGCGTATTCCCGCTCCCCTGCTGCGGTGAAAATAAAAGCATTTCCCGTCAACAGCATAAGGTTTGAAGCAAGACGTGATTTTTTTGTCTGTTGTGATAACTCATGAAAAACAACGACGAAAATAATCTTTGTAAAAAGTGAAAAACTGAAACACAATAAATGTGGAATGAGACTCCAGCCGTATCCCTGCGTCGGGTACTGCATGAATATTGCATCGGGGTTGATCTTTTTTATGGCCCTGAGGTGATGAAAAAAAGAGATCAGTGACCAGTCTGCTGACCGGTATAGTTCCCAATCCTTTGCTGTTGCCGTATTCATGAGGCGATGGGTATAATCACCCACGCCGCAAACGTCGGGCGGGTAAGAACCGGTGATCATCAGGATTAGCACGCTTATTCCGGATTGGTTATTGAAAAGGAGTCTCTTAAATTGGCTGACTTTCTTCCGGATTTCCTGATCCGGAAACAGTAGCCGGTACCCCGGGATTTATCAGTCCTAAAACAAATTACGGTGTGACTGGAAGGAAGGATGCCTCAATCGAAAGGGGGAAACCAGCGGCAGGAATAGTCGAGGTTTTCATTCCTGTTCCCGATCTTTTTTGCGGGTACTCCGCCGGCAATTGTGAAATCGCCGATATCGGTCGTCACTACTGCGCCCGCGCAAATCACGGCCCCGCGGCCGATTCGAACACCCGGCAGTATGGTGGCGTTGATGCCGATAAAAGCATAATCACCGATCTCAATTTTCAGGGTCCGGCCGGCAAAGTTTTCCGATTGTACATCGTGCTCTGCCGTTACCAGTGAAACCCGCGGTGCAATGGTGACGTTGTCACCGATTTCGATCCCTCCCCGGGCATCCAGCATGCACTGGCGGTTTATGGTGGTGCCTTTGCCAATCCTGATTTTATCGCCATTCATGATGAAGGTGTTCATGTGTATGCTACTCCCCTTCCCCATCTTCATCCGGAGTACATACCGGTAATAAAAATGGCGGATGCAGTAAAAGGGAGTGACATTGATAACATGATTGGGAAGATAATGGGTGAAGAAACTCATAAAATAAAATAATATACTTTTTATTTTTTTATTTTTCGTAATCAAATATCGAATTAATAAATAAAAATAAAATAAAATAATTTTAAATTTTATTCCTTCATATTTTGTAACAATTTTAAAATTATAAATAATATTTTTCAGACGGTTGTGTGAGATACCTTCTTCCCTGAATTTTACCACATCGATATCCCGGTAAAGAAATTTATATTGATTAAAATACAGGTTATAAATATGATCGAAATCAGATGAAAAACCCAGTTTTTTATCGAGGCTGAATTTTATTTTTTTATGCACCGCTGCCTTAACAAACGATGCGCCGTGCCTGTACACGGCAAATTTCCACATGCTGTTCAGCGGGGCTGTAGCCGCTGAATAAATAATATTTCCGTCCGGGTCAACGGCCATCGAATTTCCGTACACCACATCATACGCTGAAGTATCTTCCCGGAATAGTTCTTCCACCGTGGTTTTTTTCGCGAAAAGGTCTCCTGAATTCAATAATCCGATCCAATCACCTGTTGCGGCATCGATTCCTTTGTTCAGGGCATCGAAAATTCCTTTATCGGATTCGCTTATCCAATAGTGAATATGCTCCCGGTATTTCTCAATGATATCGATGGTACCGTCGGTCGATCCGCCGTCGATGACCAGGTATTGGATGTTCTTCCAGGTCTGGCCCAGAACGCTCAGCAGTGTTTCTTCAATGGAATCCGCGGCATTGAAAACCACCGTGATGATGCTGATGCGTGGTAAAACAGGATCCTGGTTTTCTTTCTTTTCGGTTGTCATTAAAGGTTCATCAAATATGAAAATCAGGATAGAATTTGCTGCCGGATCACTTCAAGGTAAGCCTTTCCGAACCTCAGGTCAGGTTCAATATAATTGCCTTCAGCCCATTCATTCCACGACTTGAGGAATACGACTTTGTGGTCATCCTGCTTTTCTTCGATACTTTCGAGCACTCTTTGCAGGTGGCGGGCAAAAAGTTCCGGTGTTGATTGGTGTAAGAGGGATCCCTTCCGGCCGGTACGGGGGGTATGATCCCAGTTCGGGATCAGGGTCGGATAACAGTTCTCCAGCCGTTCCTCCTGCCCGGTAAGGTTGCTGATCGCATCTTTATAATGCAGAACATTGGGGCCATAGAGTAATTTACGTTTCAACCGGGTGAAAAAGGCGTTGTTATTTTTCAGGCAGTCGCCGAGTCGTACCACATTCACCGCATCGTACCCGGCCTGCAGTAATTCGTTGAAACGATTTGTTTCGTAAGTATGAGCTATGAAGAACATTCCGCTCAATCCGTTTTTAATGGAAAGATTTTGCCAGAATTCGATGAATGCGCCGACATCCGGAACCTGCATGGGACGGAACAGCATGAATATCGGTTTCCCGTCTATTTTCAGGTATCTTTTATCGTGTAAAGCCGGAAGAACAGAATAAAAATGGTCTTCCAAATCTTTCTTCCCCGGGTATTTTTGTTCGATCAGCACGTTTCTGCCCTGTGCCCCGTAATCAAATCCCTGCCATGATTCATTGGCCCACGCCAGTGCAAAAGGAAAATCGGGTTTGCCTGACGTCAGAACTTCCCGGAATGGATGATCCAGCAGCCGTTTTCCATCACCAAACCAATAATGCCAGTAACAAAACCCCTCAATCCCATGTGCTGCTGCCAGGTCGGCCTGAGCCTGCCGTGTTTCCGGAACCCTCAGGTCGTAATAACCCAGGTCGGCAGGCACCCTGGGCTGATAATGTCCTTTGAACAAAGGCTTTGCTTTTCCGACATTGGTCCACTCGGTAAATCCTTTTCCCCACCAGAGGTCGTTTTCGGGAATCGGATGGAATTGCGGAAGATAAGAGGCTAAGATTCGCGCTTTTCGGTTCATTTAACCGCTTTATGATTTTATCAGGGTTGCAGGAACTCCTGCCAGAACAGAATTTTTCGGAAAATTTTTTGTCACGACGGCATTGGCTCCGATAATCGAATTTTCACCAATTGTGACTCCCGGCATGATGACCACATTCTCACCTACCCACACGTTTTTTTCGATCACAACCGGTCCCTTGCTGAACAGCTCCCGTTTGGCAGGAGGCTCCGCGGTATCATGATTATGTGAGGTACCATGAAAATGGTCAGAGACAAAAATATTACTGGCAAATAAAACATTATCTCCGATTACAATCCGGTTTATGCACCCGATATGACAATTAAAGTTAAAACTAACATTATTCCCGATTATTAATTCCGGAATATAACGACTGGATCCGTACTGATCCCAGCATTCCATTCTTAACCTTGAATTAGAAAAAAAATTATTCCCTATTTTGATATATTTCCCGCCCCGGATAATTGCAGGTTTCTGTATCATCAGGTCGGTGCCGCAATATGCAAAGGTGCGTCTTAACCAAATGGAATAAATTCTGTCGGAAAAATATTTAATTTTTCCTGAATTTTCATAATTATAAATATATGAAAAAATTATTACGATATATTCAATAAATTTCGAAAATATTTTTTTCATAAAATTAAAATATAATTATTTGAAATATTTTTCTATTAATAAATCCGTTTTCAATTTTATCATCAAAATATAAAAGAGCGGATTAAATCCATAGTATTTTAGTAAAATATTCATAGACCCTTTTGTATTGATTTTATAGTCAGAATCTTGTTTTTGAAGTCTGAGAAGCCATGGCATCAGGAAGAATCTCAGTAATTTTATTTTTTCAAAAAAATAAACGTAGTGTGATATTTCACCGGATTTTAAATAATTCAAAAGAATTTTACCAAGATAATTTTCCACGAAGACCCGGATCAGGTTATATCCTCCTTTATTTTTTACCTCCTCAACGAAAAAATGTTCCCGAAAATCTACGACGACTTTTTTTCTTTCAACGATTTCATTAAACAATAAAATGGTCTGAACCAGATTTAATTCGATGCCTTTTGATTTATTTTCAATACCATCAAAATGGCTTTTCCACATACCGATCGTGACGATCCAGGTAACATAAAAGGAAACATCCCTGAGAAATGAATTCAGATCATGATAGGCCTCCAATCCATTCCTTGCTTTATTGGTGCCATTTGCAAAATAAAGCACCGGTTCGTCGGTCAGGTTCTGCTGAATTACCTGCAGCATTTCCGACAAACATCCCGGTTTAAAAACAGCTGTATCGTTCAAAAGCTTTAAATACCTTCCGGTTCCCAGGGATAAGGCCTGAATGAAGTTTTCATCCCGGATATTGTGCTCATTCCTGTGATACCTGATATTGGAAAAAGATTTCCGGAATCCGGAAACGACATTTTCGGTATCGTCGTCGGAACAATTATCGGAAACCACGATTTCGACCCGGTGGTCGAAATCGCCCTGCGCAGTTATACTCCCGAGTGTTTTTTTCAGGTAACCCGCCCTGTTGAAGGTGGGGATACAGATCGAAAGCAGGATTTCGGAATTCATGCAGGATTAATGATCAACGAATCCAATTGTTCCATTAATTGATGCCTGTACCCGACACATTGTGCCATTCTGTTTTTTTTGATCTGAAGATATAATATCCCCAGGGGAACATCAAAACGGATATCAGGAAGTATCCGCAGGTCACGCCCATCACCCCGTATAATTTCCCCAGGAACACTGTGGATAAACAACAAAGGATCCCTCCCACCATGGAGTTGATTAAGAAAGGTTCACGTTTGTGGCACCTCAGGTAGGTCGCCCAGGAGGATACAAACTGGTTCAGAAATACCGGGATCATCATCAGGATCATCGGGAGGTAGTTCAGAAACCTGGTTCCAAGCGACCTTCCGTCGAGATGGATGTTGTAATGCCTTACGATCATTACCGCCAAACCCATGACCACCAGGGCCGAGAAATTGATGACAATTGATTGTTTCAGTGTTCTGTTGAAAATAGTATCAAGTTTTTTATATTCCTTTTGCGCGATCAGGCCCGAGAACATCGGTACTTTGGTTGTGATCCATGCAAGAGAAAGGGAGAGCACACCGTTCAGAACCGTCAGGGTCATCCCCATTTGTCCGGCCACAACTGCGCCTTCGGTGGCAAAAAGCACCGGGTTGAAAAGCTGGGTGATGAAATAGCCGCTGATCCAGCTGACGGCGATCTTCCACTGGTAGGGAAATATCTCTTTCCGGTAAAGAACCTTCTCCGTTACCTGGAAGGACCAGATTCCCATCAATATTGTTTTGTACCTTCCGGCGGCAAGAATGGTCAGGATCAGAAGTGTCCCAACCAGTATGCTGATCCCTGATACAAACAGCTTGGCCCCAAGGATCAGCCCGCCCCAGACGATCGCGTAGGTAATGGTTTGCTGGATCAGTCTGATCTTTGCCATTTCCTTTACCTTTCCCAATCCTTCTAGGAATGCCATTACAGGTGAGACCAGCAGGCTAAGGCCGGTGCCGACAGCCAGCAATATCCAGGGCATCTCCCACATTACTGCCGACTCAGACCTTCCGTACCTGGTAAAAAAGATTATTCCTGCAATGAGCAGGGTAATTATGAGCAAACCGGCAAAAACAAGGTACCACCGAATGCTGAAACGGAGCAGTGACGACAGTCTGGAACGGTACTTCGGATCCCCTTCGAGGAGATCGCCCCGCCATGAAAGGTTCGATGCTTCGTGGGCCACATATTGCGTGATGATCCCATTCAATCCCAGCTCAAAAAACACCTGAATGGCAACGATACTACCGAAGGTATAATAAAAACCCTGCTCCACCCCGGTCAGGTACCTCACGACGAACAGAATGCTGATCACCCCTCCGGTCGCCTGTACCAAACGCGATGCGGCTGTGTAAAAAATGGCTTTATCGATACCGATGCGCGAGGCTGTTTGTCTTATGATCTGGTTCACGGGCGAAGTACGTATAAAATATCAGGGAAGATAACACATCTTCACTTTGGAGTGCAGCATGGAAAAAGCGTCGGGGCAGGCAACAGGTCCCTCCGTTCTGACGTACGATATGCCTTGTTCCTGCAGGCGGATCTCATTGCCCGCGAAGATTCCGAAATCAGCTATTACCGTTTTACCCGACTCCTTCATTGTTTCAAGTTGCTCACGTACTTTCATCGAATCACGAAAATTCCAGTAAAGCGTTCCGGCCCCCGTTAACAGGATGTTCAACGCAAGGGCGACATATACAACACCTGAAAGCACTTTGGAAAACCTGTTTTTCCATTTCCGTTCAGCAAAGAGAATCAGTATGACCGAAAAGAGCCACAATTGCGGAACATATCTGAACCACCAGGGTTCGGAAATTATAAATACGGAAGCGGTGAGAGGTACGATCAGGCAGATCAGAAAACGGCGGTCCGCCGGCGAAAGCCTGAAGAGCAGGGCGGTCAGTAATATTGCCGAAAAAAGGAAGGCTCCGCCGTAGAAGGGTCCGAACCCGCCGAGTCGTTGATCCCAAACAATCCTGAGCTCACTTATATTCAGGGCAAAGGGGATCTTTATTCCGGGTGTACGGCTGGTTTCGGCATGCTGCAGGTTCTCCGAACGTGAAAAAACAGAGATAAAAAATTTGGCAACCCGGTTTTTCTCCGGAAAGCCTTCGGGCGACTGATCTACGAGGGGTGCTCCCGGGGCTGCGCCGGCTCCTGCAAAGGGATAGAACGGGCTGCCGTGATTTACGAGGTTGGTCACATAGGGCTGGTATCCGACGAGAAAAAAGCCGATTGCGGAACATAAGGTGGAAACTGCTACCACTTTGACAAACAGTTTGTATCTTCGGTACAACAGCAGGGTCACAATCAGTGCAATGACCAGGATACCGGTCATCGGGATTGCAATGAACTTTGCAGGCAGTAACAACACTATCGTGAATCCGTAAAGAATCATCGGCATGGTGTCACCCGTCATGAAAATCCTGATTGCCGAAACAATCAGAATCACGTATAAAAAATAGATGTGCGCATCAATATAATAGGTAAATGCCTGGTACAGGAACACCGGATTGCAAGCGGTGATCAGTGCAAGGATCCATGCCTTCGGTTTTGAAAGGCCGGCCTGCCGAAGCAGAAAGGAGTAACACAGGAAGAGGGTGGCAAAGAAGAGGATGAAACCGGTGGCTTTTCCGGTCTCAATACAGCCTGTAAAGGCGTACAGCGTCGACTGGATCGTTTCGATCCCCCTCGAATAGTAATTACATACTTCGGCGAGTGGTACGGTATAAGGCAGGTAGCTTTGTGTTGGGTTCCAATGGTTTTTCAACCGGATGATATATTCCTGATGATAGGATTGTCCATCCCATGAAAAATCGAAAAACCAGGCAGCGATCAGGATTGAAATTAAAAGGATGATGAGACTTACAGCGGCCGGGGCAAGGAATCCTTTCAAGGACCAACCGGAATCATCCCGTTCCCTCGAGAAAAAGAAAGAAAAAAGGAGCGCCCCTGCAAAGGTCACCGGGAAATGAAATCCGGTAACAGGGATGTTTAAAAGCAGGAGAAGGGCGGTTGCAATTTGCAACAATCCGAAAAAGGAGATCAGGATGAAAGCCGTGATCCGAAGTACGCGTTCAGTACGGTCAATATTTTTGGGTAAACCCAAAGCGTTGGTTTTACTATTCATGAGGCTCCGGATTTTTTGCAGGTTCATTTTTGCGTTTTCCGAAGACAAAGGTTTTATGCAGGAAATAGCCTAACAGTCCTACCGGAACCAGTAACAGGGCTCCGGCGACATATACATCCGTTCCGAAATGCTTCAGCAAGGCCAGGCATCCCACGTTGACGAGGTAGAGGATGGCATAAACCAGAAAAAATTTAAATATCAGAACGTTGTCGTGATTTTTGAAAACCAGTACCCCGATGGTCTTAAAGTTGAACAGGATACCCAGCATCGTACTGATGAGGACGGCCAGTGAATAGTGCAGTCCGAGGGCAATCAGAAGGGCAAAGATACCGTAGCCAAAAGCGGTGTTCAGTCCGCTGACCAAAAAAAAACGGACCAGTCCGTTTTTCAAAGGTTTTCGCAGTATCTCTTCCAGATAATTATTCATCAAAATTGATGCGTTCTTTTTCGATGACCAGCGGCCGTTTTTTGACCTGGGTAAATATGGCCCCGATATATTCGCCGATTATACCAAGGAAGAACAACTGGATGCCTCCGAGGAAGAAGATCCCGATAACGAGCGGAGCCAATCCAAGCTGGAAGTCGTGCCAGTCGATGAGTTTATAAATGAAATAAACGAGCGCTACCAGAAGGCTTACCAGGGCGACGGTGAATCCGATGAAACTCGACAGTCGCAGCGGGAGTTTGGAGTGGTTGACAAAACCCAGCATGGCCATGTCGTAGAGGGAATAAAAGTTATTCTTGGTTTTCCCTTTTTCGCGTTTGGGTTGGGTATAGGGAATTTCGGCCCGGTCATAACCGAGATCGGAGATGGCTCCCCTGAAATAGGGATAAGGGTCATCCAGTTTGCG
>JAQWBQ010000035.1 GCA_028706295.1 Bacteroidales bacterium | reverse complement strand
TCATGGTTTGCGGTTTTCGAATACTACAAAACAGATGCTTTTCTCTTTTGGGTTTAGCCCTTACAGCAGGTATTTACGAACATGTGATTGTTAAAAGTCATTGCTAAATTTTTACCGGAGTATTGAGATATCTAATTTCATATTTTTACGTTTTTAATAAAAAACCAACGTCGGAAGATGTAAGTTTTTTGTCGTTTAATGTGCGTCTGGTTGAATTCGTTTTAGACCAGGAGCATATTACCATGGCAGGATAAACATCTTATGAATACATTTTTCGGATAACCCCAGTTAGTTTTGGAAAATACATCAGTACCTCATTGCCCGCCAGGCACAGGGAGGAGACAGGTACCTAAAAACGCCGGATGGCACGTACACTGAAAGACTCCCACTTGGTATAATAGCCTTGATATCCGTTTGTGAAGGCCTGATACCATGCCTGGGCCTCATTAAATTTATATTCCGTCGAACTCCAATAGTCTTCACCAGTAAATCCACCCACGAGATTTTTTTGCTCATACAAAAGGTTCAGCTCATATTTTGAAGGCAGATACCAGTCTCCGTAAGTGACTCCGCTCATGGTCGCAGTATATTCGTTGCAGATCCTGGCAGCATAAAGCCACCCTTCTAGAAGCCCCACCCTTGATATTATAATGGCTGTGTTTTGTTCACCCCCGCCCATTCCGTCGGCAAATGCCATGGTATAGAACGGATCGACAATCCCGCCGATCCATGGCATAGGGGAACCCTGGTCGGCAGTAGCCGAGATCAGGCCGTGTTGTCCGCCGTCGTAAACGAAAAATACAATGCCGCCGCCATAGCTCTCACCTACGTAATGAACGTTATTCGGTGGAAGAGCTGCCGTCGTCTGAATGGTATGGTCGGGGAATTGAATGCCGCCCCATGTAGCATGGATGATCCCTTCAACAGTGAGCCTCTGATCGGGAGTAACCGTCCCGATGCCGACATTGCCTCCCATAATGGAGGTCCTTCCCAGGGCATATATCAGCAGGTTATCATCCAGGTCTTCCGAAAGAGAGACATAGTCCCCGTCGCCGAAATTCAGTGTCGAAGATATTCCGAGAAACCCGGGTCCAATCAGCCGCAGGGTATTTGCCCCGCCGGAAATCGTCAGTTTATGGGTGGGAAAATAGGTGCCGATCCCGATATTTGTTCCGTCGTTGTAAAGGACATTATTGGCAATCCAGTCGTTTCCGTCACTCCGTAAAGTCTGGCCGTTTGTTCCCGCCGGAAGCCGTAAGGAGATCCATCTGGTGCCGTTCCAGTAATAATATCCGGGAACCACGTCATTCGGAACGACGCCGGAAACCGCAATGTTCCAGACCAGGAGGCCGGTGGCTGGTGAAGTGACCGGAGCCGCTGAACTGGCCGACTGGAGGGCAACACGGGGAGGAAGGAACCCTTTATCGGCCGATTTTACTTCGAGCATTGCCGAAGGATCCGGCGAACTGTTATCGGTGTTGATGCCCACCTGGGCGATCATCTGGACCGGGGTCAGTAGTACCACAGTGACCAGGAAGAGGATAGTTTTTTTCATAAAAGGAATATTTTTCGATATACATCAAAGATATTCCGTTATGAAGGTCAGGTCAACTGAATGAATATCTTGTTTGCCGGGATGTTAAAACTTCACGAGCCGTTCTTTCATAGCTTTAATCACCGCTTCTGATTTGGAGTTGACATGAAGTTTCCGGTAGATGTGATTTATATGGAACCGGACCGTTCCAATGGAAATGCAGCACTTGTCGGCGATCATTTTATAACTGTCGCCTTCCAGCAGGCACCTGAGGATATCGATTTCCCTGGTTGATAACTCGTATTCGCCGGGTCTGCCCGGATCGGGAGAACCGAAGAAATCGATGACCTTCCGGGCGATTTCACCGGTCATTGGGGAGCCGCCCCGGTGGAGATCCTCGATGGCTTCGAGAATCTCTACGGCCGAGCTTTTCTTCAACAGATAACCGGTGGCGCCTGCGCAAAGGGCATCGAAGACTTTGGTTTTGTCCTCGAAAATAGTCAGGATCAGAATATTAATATCCGGGAACCTGGATTTGATCATTGCCGTAGCCTCGATCCCTGAGATGCCGGGCATATCGATATCCATCAGGATGACGTCGGGCCGGGTTGAAGCACAGTTGTCAATCACCGAGGAACAATCGGGCCATGCTCCGGCGAGTTCCAGTTTGTCTGATCCCATGATCAGAAAAGACAAGCTTTCGCGCAGGGGTTCATTGTCTTCGAATATGGCGACGCGAATGATCATTTTCACGAAACAAAGAGTGGCAGAAGGACAAACTTACATTACTTTGATAAAGTCTGCAACTGTATTTTTATATGGTTTTCAACCTCAGGGCAATCCTTGTCCCCTGCGACGGTCCTGTGTCGATCTCCAGCTCCCCTTTGATCTGGGAGGCACGCATTTTCATATTACGGATCCCGTTGCGGCTGGTCGGCCGATCAGCGTTAAATCCTTTTCCCTCATCGGTGACGGTCAGTTGAAGTCCGGAATGGAACATAGTAACCGAAACAGCGATAAAAGGGCTTCCTGAGTATTTCACTGCGTTGGTGATCGCCTCCTTGGCGATAAGCCAGATATTTCTCCGGATCTCCATCGGGAGTATACGTTCGTTCAATGCCGGGTCAAACCGGATATCGAAACGAATGCCGGCCGACTCAAAGAGGGGGATCGCGAATTCACGAAGCCGGAGCGCAAGGTTCTGGAATTTATCGTTGGTCGGGTTCACCGTCCAGATAATGTCGTCGAGCTTTTCGAGCATGGCATGTGCATTGCGGCCGATGGTGCCGACCATTTTTCCCAGGCCGGGATGATCCGGCTGTTTTTGCAAGATGTCGCTGATGATTGAAATGCTGCTCAGGGTGGAACCGATGTCGTCGTGGAGATCGCCGGCGATACGAATACGCAACCGCTCGAGTCGCAGAAGCTGCTGAAGCCGGTAACGGTAAGCCAGGAATCCGAATGTGACCAGGATGATCAGAGAGGCGGTCAGAAACCACCAGGTTTTCCAGAACACCTGCCGGATCACAAAGGTCAGGCGCCCCTGTTCGTTACGCCAAATCCCTCTTTCCGAGACCATGAACCTGAAAGTGTATCTGGCTGGAGGAAGGTTGGTGTACCTTGCTTCGCGACCCTGGCCGGCATAGATCCAGCCGGTATCGTATCCTTCGAGCCGGTACCTGAACCTTAGCTGACCGGCGTTGTCGTAACAGATAGCTGTATACCTGAAAATAATGTTTTTCTGATCCGTGCCGAGATCAAGCGGCATGATCCCCTCCTTCCCCATTTCAAGAGGACAGTTCCTGTCGTTGATATCAACCGACTCGAGGATTGGCTTCACTTCGGGGATGACAAGGTCGATATCAGCGGTGTTTTTCGTTTCAAAATGATTTGCAAAAGCCAGGTAGATATTACCTTCCGGGTCGGTACAGATGTTTTCATCGACGCCGATCCTTCGACGCAAACCATTGTGTTCAGTGATCATATAGACGGTCTCATCGTAGGGATTCAACCGGAGAAGACCCCAGCTGACCAGCCATAGAATGCCGTCAGGATCGACGGCCATCCTGCCGATGTGCGATTCAGTCAATCCGCTTTCGGGGCCATAGGCCTTAAAGCGAAAGGATCCCTCTCCAAACCGGTCTACCCGCAACAGACCCTCTCCGTCAATGCCCAGCCATATCCGGCCAAGAGTATCCCTGACCATACTGTTGATCCATCTCTTGGTGATCCCGGCAGCACTCAAAGAATCCATGAGTGCATTCAGGAAATGACCGGAAGAAAGATCAAAGAGACAAGCCCCGTCATCTCCCCCGATCCAGACCCTTTGATAACGGTCCTCGCAGAAAGAACGGAATCTTCCCCCCTTGATCAGGCTGTTTATATCGTCCTCCCGGTGAATGTAATGAGTGGCCCCGATCCGGTCGGGATCCAGAACAAAGATCCCTTCGCTCCTGGTCCCGACCCACAGGTTTCCTTTAGAATCTTCCATCAACCCGTATATCCAGGGATCGCTCAGCGGTAAAGACTTTCCGAGGCGATCCGTGAATTGCCGGAGGGTTTTTCTGCCCGGATCGTACCGGTATAAGTTGTCCCGGGTGCCGGCCCAAATCTTTCCCCTGGAATCTTTCAGCAAGGAATGGATCGTGAAGCCGTATTTACCCGGAGGACGGCCGGGTCGGATAACATGCCACCTGCCGGTTTCACGGTTGAGTATGTAAAGGCCTTCTCCGTCGACCGCCCCGACCAGGAGTTGATTTCTATCCTCGTCTAAAAGGAAAGCAGTGAGGTGATAACTTTGAAAAGGTACATCCACCTGGTCGAAAAGCAATCCTCCCGGCTTCAGGATCGTTATGCCATCGGTCGAGACAACTGCAATGTTTTTCCCCTGGTTGATATATCTGACGCTGATTACGGAACCGTTAACCGACGACTGTCCTTCCTGTTGCTCAAAGGGCGGGTAGGAAAAGCAATGGTGTTTCTTGTCGAAAAGGGCCAGGCCGTGATCGATCACTGCGACCCAGAGGTATCGTTCGTCGATGGGAGTGATGCCGGTTACACTCCAGGGCCTGACCGGATCCCCCGGAAATTCATTCCAGGTCTTCCGTTTCAGATCCAGGCAGTTCAGTCCGATCCCCCAGCCGCCGCACCATAATATGGAATCACCATCTGTAAAAAAATCGATGATACCGTAACCATTGTTGATGATTTTCCGGTAATCAGCCGCAACGACTTTTTGTTGTTTGTCAAACACAAGAACACCCCCCAGCGTCGCTAACAGCAGGTGGTCATTATTACGGGGATCGGCAATGATCTTTGAAATGAAATTAAAATTATACTCACGGGAGGAGGGATCATTGTTCCCCCTGATCGATATCCTTTCAAATCGCAGGGGATTTCCTGTCGCATGGACCAGACCGTCTTCAGTGCCTACCCACATGCTGTGATCCCTGTCCTCATAAAAGCAGGTCACCGACTTTACAGGGAAATGCCTTTCTTTTTGGTTATAAAACGAATAACTGGTAAAACAGGAAGCGAACGGATTATAAACGGAAATACCGTCGATGCCTCCGATCCACAAAAGTGAATCGGATGTCACGGTCAGGGGTTTAACAAGATTGTCGACCAGTGAGGCAGAGTTGCCCGCGACATGATGGAACACGGTGATGTTTTGCCCGTCAAAACGTGCCAACCCATAAGCCGTGGTGATCCAGAGATAACCCCGGAAGTCCTGAATCACATTGTAAACCTTGTTGGAAGGCAACCCGTTGTCGTGGCTGATCCGGCCGACAAGGTGCAGCCTGTGAATGCCTGTTCCCAGGGGATCGTCTGCGGGTCCGGGATGAGCAACCAGTGGTGAAAAAAAGGCTGCAAGGATGACAGGTAAAACGATCAGCAAGGAAGCGCAAAATTTCAAGAAAGGAAATCTTCTGCAGGATTTTCCCGGTTGAAGGGCCATCGCAGTGACTGGTTTCGCCGTAAACGATGCATTTCCGGCAGGTCTTAAAGTAAGATGCCTTCTCACGGTTCCGGATGATTTGTTAAGCTAATTCTGCCATAAAGATACGGGAAAATCAATGTAAAATTTCTGCCCGGAACCCTGTTACCGATGAAGTACAGGCACAGGGTGTCTGTAAACGTTACAGACTGGGATCAAAGCCCGATGTAGCCCTTCAGCGCCTCCACGTACTTCTCGAATGCTTCTACACCTTTGGCGGTCTTCCGGCACACAGTCCGGGGCATCTTGCCCCTGAAGGTTTTGGTCACTTCAATGTATCCGGCCTCCCTGAGTTTGTCGATCTGGATACTCAGGTTACCTGCAGTGGCCCCGGTTTTTTCCCGGATGAATACAAAGTCTGCCTCATCGGCGCCGATCAGTATCGACATAACGGCCAGCCTCAACTGCGAGTGCAGCACCGGATCAAGCTCCTTATACATGGCTGGTCTCCTTTAAACGAAGCAGATGCCCGGGAAAAATGTACCCGGCCAATACTGATACGATCAGGGCGATCAGCTGTATTTCAAGGATGTAATCACTGCGGATCAGAAGGAAGATCAGGAATGACATCCCCCAACACACGAATGAACCGGTAACCATTGGTATGAACCTGTATGCGCGGCCGGAAATGAATAATGCAAATCCATACAAGATGAGCATGACCGGGATCAGGAATGTCCAGTGAATCCATTCGAGAACACTAAATAAGCTTTCAGTCTCATGAAGTGCGGGTATCGACGCCATTATCATGCTGATGATAATGGTAAAGACCGAAATGCTGAATGCAATCCAGACGTAATCCAGCACCTGTTCGGTATATGTTTTAACCCCCCCTTCAAGATTGATCTTTTTGACCAGCCGGTAATGATAGATCAGTCCCATTGGCATGATGCACCAGATGCAGTAGGAGAGATAGCGGTCCTCACCGGGTATCATGATCAACAAAATAAGGTTTACAATACTCACCGCAACGATCAGGTACCCCCATAACAGAAATATCCTGCCGGTACCTTTTTGAAGATTGTTCTTGGCCGAACTGATCATTTTTGATATCAGCTCAAGGCTTTCTTTTTCAGATAAAGATGGTTCCATGGTTGAAAAATTTAATTACTTTGCAAATATAAACAAGTTTATAAAATAAACTTAATTTTCGATAAATTATTTCAGAAGCAGATATAAAAAATATCCGGATCAAAAGAAAATTAGTCTCCCGATGCCGTGCCGGTCATATATTATGTAAGTTTGTCGATAAAAGTTATTGGAATATGAGACGATTTCTGGTACTTGCATTGGTATTCCTTATAATAATGCAGGGATTAAAAGCCCAGGTCGCACGGCCAAATTGCGATTCATTGCGGGGCTTGTTATCGGACTCAAAGACCGAGGATACAAATAAAGTCAGAATTCTCTTGGAGTATTTCCGTTGTTTTTTCCCGGCAGATAAAGATTCGGCAATCATCCTTAGCCGGCAGATCATCGCGTTGTCGAAGAAGTTACAGTACCTTCCCGGTATCATCAGGGGAATGAATGGAAAAGCATTGTGTGAGTGGTACGGGAACGATCCGCAACAAGCTGTTCCTACATTCCGGGAAGTTTATGGGATCGTTATGAACCACAACAATGCTGATCTTCAGGCTTTGGTTACCAACAATATGGGGGTTTATTACATGCAAATGGGGCAGTCGGACACGGCAGAAAAGTACCTCCAACTTGCACTGAAAATATCAAAACCTTTACCCGATCAGGCGCGGTATGCCAAGACTGCCGGCGATCTGAGCATGATTTATCTGAACAAGGGCAACTATATCGAATCCATTACCCTCCTCCTCGAGTCGCTTGAATATTATGAACGCATCAATAAACAATACGACATCATCGTCAACCGGCTCAGGCTTGGAATGATTTATCACGATATCGGCGATTTTGAAAGGGCCTCGAAAGCTTTAAAAGAAGCTCACCAGGTTAACAGCAGCTTCGGCGATAAAAAACTTGAAACCACCCTGTTTCTGAATTCGGGGGTACTTTATTATCAGGTTAAAAAGGATCCCGATTCTGCCGCGATATTCCTGAACAAGGCGAAAGAGATGGCTGCACACCTCCCGGGGCAGGAACTGATGTTGCTCATGGCTACAGTCAACCTCGGCAATGTTGCCATCATGAAAAAGGATTACCACAAGGCATTGGATTACTACACCGGAGTTATCGAATCCCCTTTGCTTCAAAGCCGGAACCATGAACGCAGCGCGGTACTCGTGAATCTTGGCGAGATATACCAACACCTGGGACAATACGATAAAGCCGAAAAATATGCCCGGGAAGGCGTGGCCTTGGCCCATGCAAACAGTTTCCTGAAATATGAAAAAACTGGTTATGATGTTCTGGCCGCGATCGCCGTCCGGAAAAAGAATTTTCAGGAGGCTTACCGATATAAGATTACCAGTGATTCGCTCCAGGAGTGCATCTGGAATGAGGACATCAAGAAAAAGGTTACTGAAGCAACTTTTTCTTTAGCGCTTAAGCAAAAAGACAACGAGAATTCCTTACTTCAAAAGGAAAATGAGATCAAAGCCAAGACAATTTTCCATCAGAGGTTCTTAATAGGAGGAATCGTGATGATCCTTCTGTTGGTCATCATTCTGACCATGGTAATTTCCCGGAACCATCGTCATCAGCAACAATTGAATCAGGAGCTGGATCTGAAGAACAAACAACTGGCCGAATCCAATCAGACCAAGGATAAATTCCTGTCGATTATTGCCCACGACCTGAAGAGTCCTTTCAACGCCCTTCTGGGACTGTTGTCGGAACTGGATGAACATTATACCGATTTTGATGAAGCGACCCGGCGGGAGATCATCCACAAGCTCCGGATCAGCAGCCGCAACACCTTCAACCTGTTAGAAAACCTGCTCGACTGGACCCAGTCTCAGCGCGGAAAGATCGAATGTGTCCCATCAGAGTTCCGGGTTGCCGAAGTGATCACTGAGGTTCTTGCGGTGCTGGGGAGCAGGGCGGAGGCCAAGAAACAGCGCTTTGCCATGACCGCCGACGCTGAATTGTCGATCCATTCTGATCCCAGGCTCCTGAAGGCCATCCTGATCAACCTGGTCAACAATTCCATCAAGTTCTCCCCCGAGAATAAAGAGATCCGCGTAATTGCAACACGGGATGCGGATACCGTTAAAATCACCGTCTCGGATCAAGGCATCGGGATTCCTGCTGATCAGATAACAAGGCTCTTCCGGATTGATTCGCCCTTCAAGCGAAAGGGGACGAATAATGAGCCGGGCACGGGTTTAGGACTGATCATGTGCCAGGAGTATGTCACTTTATTGGGTGGCAGTATCCGCGCCGAAAGTACCGAAGGAACAGGAAGCAGCTTTGTAATTAATCTTCCGTTATAATATCGTCAAAATACCATTGTTTAACGAATTTTTTTCACCGGTAGATTTCTGCATATTATCTTAGCCTGTTCATCTGAACTTTTCTTTTTTTCACCGGAAATATGCCGAAATGGCATATTCCCGATTTTTTCAAATCAAAAAGTACCCAACCATGAAAGGTAGATTTTTATTTTTTGTTCTTCTGACCGGATTGTTTTTAATCGCAGGTTGTAAGAGTGGTTCACATTCAGGAAAAAAGCCCGATGCGCTTGCCATGCATATTGATTCGACGGTCAACCCCGGGGATGATTTTTTCCTCTTCGCCAATGGCAAGTGGTTTAATGAAAATCCGATTCCGCCTACAGAGCAGAATAACGGGCTCTGGCAACTTATCCGCGATACCATCAACGCGCAGATCCGCAATATTTGTGAAACCTCGGCCGGGTTGAAGGATGAACCCAAGGGGAGCAACAAGCAAAAGATCGGTGATTTCTTTTTTTCCGGGATGGACAGTGTGACCCTCAATAAGAAAGGGATTTCGGAACTGAAAGAATATCTCGACCGTATCGACGCCGTTAACACTAAGGAAGGTCTTGCCACTGAAGTCGCCCGCGTGCACACGATCTCGGCCTCCCCGATGATCTCCTTTTACATTGCCCAGGACGACCGGATCAGCAGCAAATATGCCGTCGTAATTAACCAGGGAGGACTGGGCCTTCCGGAACGGAGTTATTATTTCGACAATGATCCCCAGGCGAAAGAGGTACGCGGAAAATTTATTCAGTACCTGCAGAATATGTACGGAATTTTGGGATACGCGGAAAAGGATGCAAAAATTGCCGCGGAAAAAACCATGAAGATTGAAACAGAAATCGCGCATCATTCCCGTAAAATAGAGGATACCCGCGATCCCCAGAAAAATTATAACAAGGTGGCCCTGGTCCGGCTAAAGGCGATGGCACCCGGATTCAACTGGGATCAATTCATGGTAACAGCCGGATTGGTGAAGGTCGATACGGTGATCGTCGGACAGCCTGAATTCCTGACAGGAATGAACGGGTTATTGAAATCGGTTCCGCTTGCCGACTGGAAAAATTACCTGAAGATCCACCTGATCCGCGGACTGGCATCGTACATGGATGATAAAACCTACCGGACCAATTTTGATTTTTATGCGACAACACTCCGGGGAGTGAAAGAGCCCAGGCCACGCTGGAAACGGGTCGTTAGTGAAACAGATGGTTCACTCGGAGCGCTGATCGGACAGGTGTATGTCGACGAATACCTTCCCAAGGGGACCAAGGAAAAACTTCAGGAGATCGGAAAGAATATCAAGGAAGCGTATGCCGAACGAATCAAGGCGCTCGACTGGATGAGCGATGCCACCAAGAGCAAAGCGCTGCAGAAACTCGACGGGATCATCATGAAAGTGGGTTATCCCGATCAGTGGAAAGACATGAGCAAACTGCAGATAAACCGCTCCTCCTATCTGCAAAACGTAATTGAAGCGAACAAATGGTGGTTCGGCTATAATATTTCGAAGTATGGGAAGCCCGTCGACCGCACAGAGTGGCACATGGATCCGCAGACCTACAATGCTTACTACAATCCGTCGAATAACGAGATCTGTGTTCCCGGATGCAACATTATTGTCCCGGGCTATGAGCGGGTCATGGCCGACGATGCCATTCTTTACGCCATTATCGGAGGATCAACTTTCGGTCATGAGATGACCCACGGGTTTGATGACCAGGGCAGCAAATATGACCAATACGGAAATCTCAATACCTGGTGGAGTCGCGACGACAGCATCCGGTTCTTCGGGAAAACAGGAATGATCGTGCAACAATTCGACGGGTATTATGTGACCGACAGTCTGCATGTGAATGGATCGGCAACCCAGGGGGAAAACATTGCTGATCTGGCCGGCGTTGTTTTGGGATATCAGGCTTTTCAAAAGACACAGCAGTATAAAAACAAAGAGCTGATTGCGGGATTGACGCCTGATCAAAGGTATTTTTTGGGGTATGCCTATGCCTGGATGATCAACGACCGCCCGGAAGCAATCGCGAACCAGGTGCGGAGTGATGTACATTCACCCGCGAAATTCAGGGTCAACGGGCCCCTTGCTGATATCCCTGAATTCTATACCGCGTTCAACGTGAAGCAGGGCGACAAACTCTGGCGGCCCGACTCCCTGCGGGTAAGGATCTGGTGATCCGGTGGGATCATCAGGTAAGAATATCCTTTTTCCGGTAAATGAATCCTGCTCCCGCGATCAGCAAGGCTATTGTCCCCAGGAAGGCGGCAGTTCTCCATCCCTCAAGTCCGTAGCCCGGCTGCGATACACTGACATCAACCCATTTATAAGGGCTGATATAACCGAAAGTGCCGTCAACACCCGACATCCTTGAGATCGTATGAAGAAAATAAAGTACCATAACCAGGGCGATGCAAAACGAGGTCACTGGCCGGGCCCGTTTCATTAAAACTGAAATCAGTACCCCCAGAGAACCGAAGAGAAGGTTCAGAAACAGTGTGTATAGTGAAATCACAAAGAACGGATAAAAATCACATTCAGTATTTTTAAATATATGAATGGATATAAAGCCGACAAGAGTCGCAATTACGTTTAAAATGAAAACGTTCAGAAATGCAACGAAAAGCTTGGTGTAAAAGATATCGTTCCGGGTAATGGGTCGCGACATAAGGTATTCCGCAGTCTTACCGTATTCCTCCTTCAGCAGGATGTTTGATGAAAGCATGATGGCATAAATACTTCCAAGCAGCATCATGTAGATGAGGTTGTTGGCGGTGTAAAATCCCATAATGGAGAAGATGTCGTTGATATTGGAGAATCCGCGCATTTTGACAGCAACAGCCGGAACGATCTGAATCATGCCGGCAATCTGCTGCTGATAAAGCAGCACGGTACGGAAAAACGACATGGTGAAGAAGATCAGAGCACTGATGATCAGTGTCCACATGATCAGGCTCCTGGCATTCCTGCGTAATTCCATCCTGAAAAGAATCCCGTTCATTGCTGGTTTTCTTATTTATAATAATGAAGAAATATCTCCTCGAGTGACGGCTCCTCGATGGAGAGGTTTTCAATTTGCTGCGATGCAAGTTTTCCAATGAGATCATTGATACTGCCCGAGAACATGAATACCAGTTTTCTTCCCCGGTCTGATTCTGCCTGCCCGATCCCTTGGATCCCGAGATCCCTGATATTCCTTGATTCAGGAAAATGGATCTGAATCTTTTTCAATTGTTTCTTCCGCAGCGTAGCGATCTCCTCGACAGCGACAATCTTACCCTCTTTAATAATGGCAACGGTCTTGCAGAATGATTGTACTTCGCTCAGTGTATGCGATGAGAAAAAAATGGTGGTCCCCTGCCGGTTCTCTTCGTGAAGGAGGTCAAAGAATCTTGACTGGATCAATGGATCGAGCCCGGAAGTAGGCTCATCGAGAATCAGCAGCTCGGGTCTGTGGATCATGGCCTGAATGATCGACACTTTCTTTTTATTTCCCATTGATAATTCTGCGATTTTCCGGCCGGGATCGAGGTCAAAAACCTCAAGCAGGCGATCAATCCGCTCCTGAATGTTGTCAACTCTGTAAAAGGAAGTGACGTACTTCAGGAAATCCATTACTTTCATTCGGTCATATATGCTGGCGTCGGAAGGGACATAACCGGTCCTGCTCCTGATCTTTTTCGAATCCCTCACCACGTCCAGCCCGAAGATTCGGGCGCTCCCGGATGTCGGGAAAATGAGATTAAGAAGAATGCGGATAGTAGTCGATTTCCCGGCGCCATTGGGACCGATGAAACCAAAAATGTCGCCCGCTGCAACCGACAGATTCAGGTCGTCAATACCCAGCGAGCCTCCGTAGAATTTACAAAGATGATTGATTTCGAGGAGATTCATGAAAAAATTCCAATTCCGGAAGCGAAGCGAAAGTTAATGGAAACTTAGAAATAATCTTGTCTGAATTTGCAGAAAATGCGAAAATTTACACTGCTCCCGCCAATTCAGGCAAAAATTCCCAATGGATTACCCCATTCCGGTTTAAAGAAGGAAAATTTCCCAATGATGCCGGATGGCGTTTGAAAGGCCGTTTTACTACGGCATTCTTTCAGTATAATTTTACGATCCCGTGCTCTGATTTGATAAAAAAAATACTGACAAGTCGGAAGCCGGGTGAACCAACAAAATCAAATCAACACGTAAACCACAACCAATGAAAACCAGAGCTTTTTTCAGTTTCCACAAGTTCCCATCAACTTTAATGTTAATAATGCTGATCATGGGACTGAACAGTTGCATGTATTATTTTAAGACCCGGAAAGTTGAAGTAACAGACCGCGAATCGTCGCAGCGTGTACGGCAGGGTGGAAAATATATCATCGTCCACCAGGGTGATTCAGCGCTGAACCTCACTTCCTGTATCGAGGATGACTCCAGTCTTTACGGAACTCTTAATCCTGTCTCTGAGGATCACATGAAATACCTGACTACTTCGCCCAATCCCCCAAAAGGCAACCGCTATCGGAAAAACGCGGGCCATAACGAATCGGCTTTACTCGATGAGATTCATATTTATTTGAAACCAGGAACCCTGACGGACTTTTCTTGCTGGAAAAGTGTCAGCATCCCGTACACATCCATTGTAAATGTTGAACTATATGTAAAAGACCGGGCACGCACAAACCTGTCATGGCTTGTCCCGGGCATTGGAGGTGGTTTGATCGGTGGCAGTATAGTGATTGTGACCGCAGTAGGATTATACCAGTTGTCGCACATGCATTTAAACATTGGACTTTGATCCGGTTCCTGAATGCAACCCGGAAAAATCACCATGCTGGTTCCCCCCGAACAAATACAAACGATTTGCATTTCACGTTTTTTTTTCGTATTATTGAGGATTAAACCACGGAGGCCCCCCAGGCTACTCCTTCTCATTTGTGCTGTCAATTGTTCTATCCCGCTCATTGACGGCCTTCACGGGTTAAACAGTCATTATTGGATTGTCTAAAGAAAATGATTTCTAAAAATTATTCATTATGAAGACATTTTTTAGAATCCCGATGGTCGTTATAGCCTTAACGGTCTTGGTTCCTGATTTGTTCGCACAGGTGGAAATTAAAGGTGCAGGTTCGACAAGCGCTACAGTTACATTTCTCACCAAGAACAGTAACAGCGACACTTCGCTTCTGGTCCGCGATGACGGGCGTATTGGTATCGGCACTTCCAGTCCGACGACAAAACTTGATGTTAACGGCTTGGTTTACGCCCGAAACGGAATTCAATTTCCTGACGGGACCATCCAGCTTTCGGGTTTCCCGGGCACGACGATGATCCCAAGGGTGTTCACCGTGGCGGCTTCCGGGGCCAACTTTACCACCATTACGGCCGCCATCAATGCATGTTCTTCGCCAACTCCGACCAACCAGTTTCAGGTGTGGGTACTTCCCGGGGTATATGTCGAAACAGTCAACTGTAAAAAGTATGTGCACCTGAAAGGATGTGGTAAATATTCAACAACCATTAATGGAACCGTGAATGGGGCCGACAGTTGCGTGATCGAGGATTTTTACATTACGAAGGGAGTGGTTTGCAACGGCACCTCACCGACCATCCTGCACAATATCATTACGAACCAGAGCAACGATCTCAAGGATGGAATCAAAGTTTACAACACAGGCGATCCATGGATAAAGGAAAACGAGATCCTCGATTGCAAGGGGTGGGGAATTACAATCATCCACTTCGGTACCGATCCCTGGGTAATTGCCAACAAGATCCTGAGAAATACAGGAGGCGGCATCCGTTGCGAACACTCTTCACCCACCATCAGCAACAACATCATTGATCACAATTCCAATTTCGGGATCTACATGATCGGAGCAATAGGTTCTCCCACGGAACCGACCATCGATGATAACGTGATCGGGCATACCGATTACAGTACTTCCGGGATCGGAATTTATATGATTGGTTATGCCGAACCGCGGATCATAGCCAACGACATTTACCTGAACAGTTGCGGGATTGCCATCTATGCATCGACCCAACCGTCAATAATCGGTAACAATATCAATTACAACAACCAGGCAGGCATCCGCTGTTTTTCACATGGTGCATCCAAGCGCGTGGTCATCACAGGGAACCATATCCACAGCAGTGCGCACCAGGGCACTTCGATGATCGCGGGGATTTGGGTCAGCAATTGCAATCCGATCATCTCCTTTAACAACATCACGCAGAATGACAATTCGCAACCGCCGGTACTTCCGGATATTGATTATTCCTCCTGTGTTTTGCCCATAACCAATTTCCCGACCATCAACGCCAATGTTTACGATATCATTAACCGTTCAGCGGCAGGTAATGCCCAGGGAAATTTCAATACCAACAGTAACGGACTGGTGATCGGACCATAATGAAACCTGGATCAGACAACGGGGTCCATCCCCAAACCGGGATCTGATATAAAGAAACCCCCTTCCCAATTCGGGAAAGGGGTTTCACATTGTTATGCCCATCCTTTCGTGATCAGGATCAAAGGGGTTTCACCTGGACACAAATGTCAACCTTGATTTTTTCACCCCGCCTGGGCTCTTCGGAATAAACTTCATAGCAAGGTCCATCATCGGGCTGGTAACCGCTCTGCGGGAGCCAGGTTCCATACATCCAACCCCAGGCTTCCGTGAATTCGTTATTTTCTACTTCAAAACGGCCAATGGCGTAAGTCCCTCCCGGTACCTCCATTTTCCCGACCTTCCCATCAACTTTCGTATTTTCAGGAACCTTGATTGCTACACTGATCCGCAGTTTATCCTGTTCCGTCATCTTTGGATCGTCGTGATATAAAATGATGATCCCCATGTCGTTCTGTTGAAGCAAACCACGTGGTCCTGCCCAGGTGCAGAGTTCACCGATCAGTTTGCCAAATAACTGGCTGTTGCCCTGGTATGGCCCGGTATGCCGTATATAAGCCACAGTCATTTTCGGAAGTTCTTTAACCTCCATGCTTTTGTTCAGTTTCATAGTTGCCCTCCATTTTAAGGTTTTTGTTTCCCGACAAAAGTACATGGAGAGGTCCTCTTGGGATGTTCTTTGGTTGCCCTTGATTTGTCGCTGGTTGCTTTCTGATATTCCAAGGTTGCTCCGGGAATACTTTCCCGGTTCGGGAACCTGATAAGCTATTGAACCGGATTTACAGGGTCCCGTTTCTTTGTGACCTGAAAAGTCTGGCTGATTCTCGTTTTTACTTCTCCAGACACTCGGTGAAACTCCGAAATACTGGCGAAAAGTCCTTGAAAACAAGGCCGGAGTCGAAAAACCGCACTGATATGCTATTTCAGAGATGGTAAGGTTGTTATTGTAGGCTAACAGGGCAGCTCCTTTTGCCACGCGGATCCGGGTAAGGAACTGGAAAGGTGTTTCGCCGGTCATGGCCTGAAAGATACGGTGGAAATGATATTTCGAAAATAACGCCACATTGGCCAGTTCTTCGAGTGTATGGGTCTCGCCCAGGTTTGCCTCAATGTAATCCATTACCCGGTTGATCCGGGCCTGGTATTCGTTCTGAAGATAGGAATTGTCCATCGGATAAAATTCTTCTGCAAAAATATGGAAACAGGTCTGAATTACAGAATTACCGCATCAGATCCTTTTTGCAGATCATCATCTGTTTTGACCGTTTTATCTGATCTTTTAATCAGGATGCAGATTTTTTTTCATTTTGGGAAAATCCAGCTTTATTTTAGCGGCTCCTTGATGCGGTATCCTTGCATTTTAAATAACACATTTCTGGTATGAAAAAGATCTATAGCGTCATTGGGTTTTGTCTTTTCTATTGTTTGATAGGCAATCCGAAAAGTCAGGGGCAGATCCCTCCCGGCCCTTACCTGGGGCAGAATCCCCCGGGCGAAGTTCCCGAGGTCTTTGCCTCCGGGATCATTCCTGCTATTACCCCTTCCATTGTTTTTACATCAGACGGATTGGAATGCTTTTACACCTATTTTCCTCCTACAGCCATATTTTTTCTTATGACTGCGAATGGATACAGCGGAGCCTGGACCGACTTTGATACGGCATCTTTCTCCGTGGGATATGACCAGAGTCCCTGCTTCTCGCCCGGTGACTCCAGGCTGTTTTTTATATCCCAACGGCCGGTTCCGGGAATGCCTTTCCTTGGTTTGCATGTATGGTTCACCGACCGTCTGAGCACAAGCTGGTCTGATCCGGTACCATTGGATTCTCCGGTCAGAGATTACCAAATCATAAAGGCCTCGGTTGCCGCTAACGGGAACCTTTATCTTTCAGTAGTGGATAATGATAGTATCGAAATCCATGTTTCGAAACTGGTCAATGGTTTCTATCAGGAACTGGTGAAAATGAGCGACAGTATTCATTATTTACCCCGACCGATGCGTCCATATATCGCTCCTGATGAAAGTTACATGCTTTTTGATGCCTCTGAGACTCTGGACCCTTTTTCCCAGAGGGATCTGTTCATCACGCACCGGAACCCTGACGGAACCTGGACAAAGGCCGCTCCCCTGAGCAACGCCATCAATACGGAAACAGATGAGACCACTCCGTATGTATCGGGTGACGGTAAATACCTGTTTTTTAACCGCGACGGAGTTACATACTGGATGCTTGCAGATAACGTGGTTTCCGTTAAAGGTGATCATGTCCCCGTACAATCTGAGGTGCAACTGTTTCAGAACGCTCCTGACCCATGCCGTGATATCACAGCCATCAGGTATTTCCTGCCTCGTCAGGGCCATGTAAAAATACTTGTTCGTAACCTGCTTGGGAACGTGGCGGCATTGCCTGTCGATGAAGAGAAACCGGCGGGGAACCATGAAATCTATTTCAACACCGCGGACCTGACGGGTGGCATGTACTTTTATACCATGTACTATGAAAGGTCACGCATCACGCGGAAAATGATAATTCAAAAGTAGCATTACCAGAGTGATGCTGTTCGTATATATTTCGTCATGCAGGCATTCTCCCTGATAGGTTTCGGGTTGGTCATCCTGTTCCTGATCCTCAACCTGATCAGGCGGGATAAGGATCGGTCGACTCTGTTCCTGCTGGCGTTCTTTTTTCTTGTCGGATGTGAACTGATGTACCGGTATATGCTGACAACCGGCATGAAAGCCGGATCAGGATTCCTGATCGGATCCGACCTGGCCTACTGGATTCTTCTGGGTCCCGCCATATACGAATACTCCCGTTCACTGCTTTTCCCCGATCAAAAACTAACCTGGAGATCTGCGATCCATCTGGTTCCGTTGGGCATCGTCATGATACCCTATACCGACTACCTTCTGTCGGGAACCGGGAGCGATTCGTTTTTCACCTTTGCATTTATGGATAATATCATTTACAGGATGATCATTCAGGTTTTCTGGGAATACCTGGTCCTGGTTTACCTCGTGGCCACCATGATCATGATTATTTAAAACCGCAACATCCTCGATTGTTTCTTTTCAAGCCGGCGGAGAAAGAATTTAAACTGGCTGATATATCTTAACGCCGGATTCACCGCACATATCGTAATTGCCTCCGTAATCTTCCTGTTGGCAGATTATGGAATCATTGACCAGACCCTGATTCTTAGAGAGATCTCCATGATCATTCTTGTTGTCTACCTTCTCGGTATCGGTGTGTTTGGTTACCGGCAGGAAGGAATTTTTTCTGCAATCCGGCTCACAGATATTTCCAATGCCAGGATTTCCGGAAAAATATCCCCTGAAATCGAGAGAGAATTCAAGTACCGGAAATCCGGCCTGCAGGATCAAGAAATAACAATGCTGTTGTCAGAACTGAACAGGATCATGAAAAGCGGACAACCATGGGTTAACTGTGACCTGAACATCCAGGACCTGGCAAAACAGCTGAATACTTCTGTGCATAAACTATCCCGGGTGATCAATGAGCACTTTGGAAAGAATTTTTTTGACTATATCAACTCCTATCGGCTGGCAGCAGTAAAAAAAATGTTAGGGAATCCGGTAAATAATGACCAGAAAATCATGGCCATTGCCTATGATTGTGGTTTTAATTCCAAATCGGCGTTTTATGCCATTTTCAGGAAAAATACCGGAATGAGCCCTATTGAATTCCGCATGAAAAACCAGCCGGAACGGTCGACCGTGTTTTCTAACTGATTTAACCTCTTTTTTATATCCTGCCCGATAAATCAGGACTCCATCCCACCTTGGCCGCGATATATTTGTCTTTGATTCAACAACAATTTTATCACACCCGAAAACCATCCTTCTCTCATGAAGAGGGATGAAAAATCGGGTTGCTGCATTTGAATTTATAACATTTCAATATAGGAGGAAAGATCATGAAAAAATTGTATTCATTATTACTGATCATGGCTGGATTGTCGGGATCATTCCCTGCTACCTCACAGGTATTGCTGCAGGAACATGTGATCATGAACGACTTTTACGGCGCCACATGCATCTCAAGCGCCGATTTCAATGGCGATGGTTTTGTCGATTTCGTGGTAACGGGAAATTCCGGCGATATCATCGGCTGGTTTGAAAATGACGGGAATCAGAATTTTACAGAACATACCGTGGCGACCGGATTTACCCAGGCAAAGGGGATTGTGGCTGCAAAAATTGATGCGAATGATTCCTGGGATTTTGTTGCAACCTCAAAGACCCCCGGGAAATTTTCCTGGTTTGCAAATGATGGATCGGGAAATTTCACGGAGCACGTGATCACCGATTCTACCTGGACCAGCGCCGATTTCGTGGATGCCGCCGACATCGACCGCGATGGGGACCGGGACCTCATCCTGGTGGCGTGCGATAACAATAAGATCGCCTGGGCCGAAAATGACGGTACGGGTGCATTTACCATAAGAATGCTGAAAGAAAACTGGATCAAAGCCAACTGGGGGACTGCCGCCGACCTTGATCAGGACGGAGACATCGATATCATTGCAACAGCTAAAGCCGGCCAGATCATCTGGTTCAAAAATGACGGCCAGCAGAATTTTTCCCAGGATACACTGTATGATCATCTTGACGGGGCCAATTCTGTGAGGGTTGCCGATCTGGATGGTGACGGGGATCTGGATCTGGCCGGAACGGCCTGCGGAAACTCCGACCAGGTGGCATGGTACGAAAACGATGGCAACTTTCATTTTACAATGCACCTTCTCAGGAATAATTACAATGGATCCAGGGCCTGTGAATTATGTGACCTGGATAAGGATGGCGATATGGATTTCCTGTCGATCGCCTGGCAGGGTTCCCAGATATCATTATGGGAAAACGACGGGAAAGGTCATTTTACAGAACAGATTATTTGCAACACTGCGTACGACATGATCAGGATCCATGTGGTGGACCTTGACCTTGACAACGATCCCGACATACTGGGAGCATGTTACGGCGACCAGGAGATACGCTGGTGGGAAAACATTTTTACTTTTACCAAGCCCGATTTTACAGCCGACAGCCTATCGGGCCACCATGTTCTTCAAGTAAACTTTCATAACCTAACGGTGAGCCGTCCGGGAATTCATACATGGCGTTGGGATTTCGATAATGACGGGATCACCGACTCACAGGAACAGCATCCGGTGTGGGTGTACAATAAACCGGGATCATACACAGTAAAGCTTGTTGCGATCAGCGATTCACTTACCGACAGCATTGTAAAACAGGATTACATCAGGGTATTTGACAGGGAAAGCTCCCTTGAATTCAACGGCAGTTCGGGCAGTATGATGTGCACCCAGGGCTCCATTCCTGATATTACCGGATCTTTTACCCTGGAGACATGGATAAAACCAACCAAATTCGGCATAAACAGTTCAGGGAAAATTTTCGACAAAACAGTCATTTCCCTGTTTACTTACCTTTCGGGAGCTCTTGTTCCACCCGATTCCTGCCTTACCCTGATAATGGTTCATGCCAGCGGGATCGTGAGTGTCGTTGCCACCCCATCAGGGTCTGTCAGACTCGACGAATGGCAGCATATAGCGGTCTCCTATAATGATTCTTCAAGCACGGTGAAAATTTACATTAATGCAGAGGAACAGCCACTGGAAACAGTGACTCCGCCTGACGGCCCCCTTTCCGGGAACGGGGTAAAACCCATCGTGATTGGTAACGCTCGCAATGGCAACCAGGGCTTTCAGGGTTGCATCGATGAAGTCAGACTCTGGGAAGGAGCGAGAACCCGGGAAGAGATTGAAGAGTTGATGGGGTATGACCTTCCGCCGGATCAGAAAGGAATGTATGGCTACTGGAAAATGAATGAAGGAGCCGGCGATACCGCTTTTGACCGATCGGAAAACGGGCAAAAAGGAATCCTGAAGAATACAAGGTGGGCTCAGGGCGTACACCTTATTCCTTTATCCATTGACGAAAAATGGCACGGTCAGGAATCCGGTTTCCTGAAAGTCGGCATCTATCCCAACCCGGTTCATTCAGCGGCCAGGATTGAGGTTGAAAGCCATGAAACGGGGATTTGCAGTGCCGCTATTTTCAATTCAGCCGGAGTCATGATCAGGCAGTTCCCTGATTTTTTATGTCCTGCGGGGGAAAAATATCCATTTATATGGAATGGTAATGATGACCTGAATGAACCGGCCCGTCCGGGTTTATATCTTCTGAAAATCAGCCTGAATAACCAGACGGTCACAAAAAAGCTTGTGTTTCTCAACTTTTAATCTCAATCCGGGCGATGATTACTTTATTAACTTCCGAAACCTCGATGTTTATTTCAGGAAGTTCCGCAATCATTTCTCCAAAGATCCTGCCAACCGCATAGGTACTCTCAAAGGTCCCGGTTACGTGTTTTTTACCAGGGAGCAGGCGGACTAAATTTGAAAAGTTATCTGATAATCTCCAGATGCCGCAACACATCCATGGTTATCATTTTACGGGCCAGCGCGAAGTCGCTGACCTGCTGCTGGTCTTTGGGCTCAACCAGGGTGGCAAAATAAAACACCCTTCCTTTGGTTTCGATCCAGCCAACGAACCAGCCGTAGTTGTTGCCATTTCGGATCGCCCAGCCGGTTTTACCCCGGAGAATATAGGTCTCTGTCTTCTCGTTCACCATAATATCCTTCATAATGGCCAGCACGGATGGGGTAACGGACAATTTCCCTTCGTAGAGCCGTTGCAGGAATTCGACCTGCTGTCGCGGGGTGATGCGCGATTTTCCTTCAAGCCAGAACAGATCGATGTTTTCGGGATGAACATCCATACTGCCATAGTTAAAACGCCCAAGATATTCTATCATCTGTTGCGGTCCGATCTTGCTGGCCAGTTCCTGGTAACAGGGCACGCAGGAAACAGCAAAGGCCTGCTTCAGGTTCAGGTCCCTGTCCCATTGCGCCATTCTTCGCTTCTTCCCATCCCATTTGAAAATGTAACTCGTGTCGATGACACCGGTTTCCAGCCCGATGAGGCTGTTGGGGATCTTGAAAGTGGAGGCGGGGAGATATCCAACCTCCCATCGGGCCGGGTTGTATCCCATGAATTCATTCTTTTGCGGATCAAAAAGGATGATGGTTCCGACCATCTCGGCTTTGTCGAAGATTGCTTTCAATTCAAGCGACTGCTCGGGATTTTTCATCCCGGCTTTCAGGTACTTTAGATAGAGTGAATCGGTTTCCCATTTGGTTTTCACCACCGGTTTCATCAGGGAGTTGGGAATGGCAGCCGAAAGCACGTATTGTTCTATTTTCCATACCCCTTCCTGCATCTGCAATACTCCCGAGCCCCGGCAGATCCCCATGTGGGTGTCGAGTATTTCATCGAACCATGCGATTTGACTATCCTTGCTTACCGACAGGTTCCGGCTGACCGGCCTGAAATTCCAGGTTTTCCCTTTCGCAAAATGGGGTTTACAAAAGTTCCGGAATTCATCGGTGGTCCAGCGTTCGGAAGGATCGGTGCCGATATAGACTCCGTTGGGACTCATCGCACCGATAAAGGCATCGAGCTTGCCATCTGCCGCGTCGCGGTGCCACTTATCCAGGATTTCGTTCAGGTCGGTTTTGAGTCGGGAAAGTTGTTCTCCGGTTTGAGCATGGGCAACACGAAAACCGAAAAACAACAGGAAGACTATTAAAACAGGTCTTATATGATTCATTCTGGTCATTTCACATTTTATTTGGTTTGTCAAATCATGCATGACAGGTTTATTTTTGACTTATTGAGAATTTTAACCTTATTTATGCACAAACATAATTATTTTAACTCCATCTTTGTTAATAGCTTAGAATTTTTTACACAGCGGACTACAGAGAAATACACGGAGCGTTGCAGAGAGAAAACAGATGATTTTTCCAGGTTACACAAACAAATGAACTGATCCGGCGAAGATATTCGGCATCACTCACTTTACCCAAATCGTAAATCATATTCAATCGAAAATTCATTCGAATGTTATATCTTTGAATCCTATATTTAACAATTATGGCAATTCCAACTTCACGAACCAAAGAACCCGGGATCATATCGGTAGATCCTGAAAAATGTAAGGGTTGCGGCAAATGCGTGGCCGTTTGCAGCGACCTGGACCTGGAATTAAATGAAGGTAAAGCAAGGCCAACCGGACAGGGCGTCTTCGGATGCATCGGATGTGGGCAGTGCATGATGGTATGTCCGGAAGATGCCATCCGGATCACCGGAAGGTTTATTTCGCCGGAGGAGCTGTTACCGCTTCCCGAGAAGGAACAAACGGCCGGTTATCAGTCGTTGCTGAACCTGATGATCCGGAGAAGGAGCATCCGGAAATTCAAAAGTACCACCGTGGATAAAGCCTTGATCGATCAGGTTGTGGAAGCTGCGATGACCGCCCCGATGGGGATCCCCCCTTCGGATATCAACCTCCTCGTATTCGATTCAAGAGAAAAGGTCAAGTCGTTTACTGTTGACTTTTGCAAGTTTCTGGAGAAGACCCGGTGGATATCATCGTCTTGGTTCCTGGCCCTGATGAAGCCCTTTTGGGGTAAGGAGACCGATGAACTCTTCCGCAGTTTCATGCGTCCGCTGATCGATAAGTACATCAGTTCGATGAAGCATGGAGATAACTGGGTCACCTATGATGCCCCGGCTATGCTCTATTTTTATGGCTCGCCTTACTGTGATCCTGCCGACCCGATCATCGCCGCCACATATGCCATGTTGGCCGCCGAATCGCTGGGATTGGGAACCTGTATGTTAGGAGCCATCCACCCGATGATCCAAAGCGGGGGACCCGCCCGGAAGTTCCGTGAAGATCATGGTATCCGGTGCAAAAGCCGCGAAGGGATCTTCCTCATCATGGGTCATCCGAAAGCCGAATACCTCAAAGGCATCCGCAGATCGTTCGCCTCCATGAACTATTCTGCATCTTAATGAACGTACAAAGCATTTTTCTTTTGGATGCAGTTATACCGTGAAGAACGGAATTTCATTTTCTGCAAAACTTTTCCTGCCCGGTATAAATGGCTTTCCCGGTATTGACCGGTCTCAGTAAGGCATAATTATTACCATGACATCATTCAGTATTTTCCAACTGAATAACATCCTGAATGACAAAATGAAAACAATCGGTTCAGTCTTGAAGCTTCAGAAGTTTTTTTACCAGGAGCTGATTCCCTGCGCGGAGTTGAAGGGTGTAGATGCCACAGGGAAGATGGGTCATGTCGACGGATTTTTCGTAGGATCCTGCCACCAGGTAACCATCCTGCAACAGCATGATCTCCCTCCCGGTAAAGTCGGAAACCGACAGCCGGATATCCTGGCTGACGAGGGTAGAATATTTTATCGTCGTAACAGCAGATACCGGATTCGGCATAGCATGGATCACGATCTTTGCCGCAGCAGAAAGATCTCCCATACCGTGCGGGGAGGAATGCACGGTATCGTTTGCTTTTCTTGCAATGAGTGAATAGGTGGCATTACGTACCGACCATATACTGTAAAAGCAGACGGTTCCGGAATCCAGTCCGGATTGAACGAATTCAGAAAGCTTTCCCTTATAAAGCACCTTACCGCCATCGATAATCGAATCTCCCGGATTGTAGTTCCCCACCGGCGGGCCGAACTTGTTTACCTTACTGAAAGCAAGCAGGACCGAATCCTGTGTTTCATTCGGTTCCCATTGTAGATTCACAGTTCCGGCACTCCCCGCTGCAGCCGAAAAGGCAACAACCGGCTTCGGAATGGCAGGATCCTTATAACCCTGGGTCAGAAGTAACGCCTTATACGCATTCAACCTTCCCGTCCCGATCATCCCTTCGTACCCGGGATTAAGGCTGCTGATATCATCGGTGGAGTTCAAAAGAATATCCTTCAGATCCACCGGGTTCAGCAACCCTTTCGCTAAGGAGACGACCAGGGCTGCTACACCAGAGACATGCGGACAGGCCATCGAAGTTCCCATCAGGTAACCGTAACCTCCGCCCGGGACCGTGCTCAGGATATCCTCTTCGTTGAATGGATAGTAATTCCCGCCCGGGGCGCTGATGGAAACCCATGGGCCATAATTGGAAAAAAAGGAACGGATGTCGTGATGAGAGGTAGCTGCCACCGCAATACAGGGGGCATAGCATGCCGGATAAGAGATTTCATTGGTGTCGGCATTGCCGGCCGAACAGATCAGTATCCCACCGTTCATCGCGGATCCTCCTCCGTTGGCGATGAAATAATCGATGGCTTCAAACAGCGAAGGCGAAGCCAACGGAAAATTCCAGCTGTTTTGCGAGATAGCCGCTCCGCGGTCGGCGGCCCATATAAAAGCATCTGGAATGTTGGCCTCGATCACCTGGTTTTCGGACGAAATGATTTGGCATGACATGATACGTACACCATCTCCCGATCCTCCGCCACCTGCAATGCCACTTACCCCGATACCGTTGTTCGTGTTTGCAGCAATCGTACCAGCTACGTGCGTTCCATGAAGACACTTCTCTACCACTGTCGTGTCGGCATAGAAATTATACCCGATCCCGGGCCACATGTTTGCCACCAGGTCCGGATGGTCGAACTCGACGCCCTGATCCATAATGGCCACAATGACGCCGGTATCACCCTTTTCAAGTTCCCACGCTTCGGGCAGGTCGATGTCGCAATCCGGGGTGCCCCCCGACTGGCCGGTGTTATGATAGTGCCATTGTAGCGAAAAAAGGGAATCGTCGGGCAGCCATTCGTTTGTTATCCCACTGCCGGCCGATGCAAGTCTGGCTTTAACCAGTAACTCAACATTAGCAACCTCGCTGAGGGCGGCATAAAGCCCTGCCAGCCGTCGCAAATCCTGATCTGCTCCGACAGTAAGATCATACCAGAGGTGGAGCCCCCATTGCCGGTGACGCGCTTCATAGGTTTTATCGCGAAGGGCGATGGAAAAGGTTTGTTTTGCCCGTTTAACACCCACTGCCTTGTTTAAGTCATCGATGGCAGGGATCCCGAATGGTGTATAACCGTCAAAACCTCCCGAAACATCCATGAATGGCAGGATGTCGGAATAATCATCCACCATTCGGATCCTGATGATGCCGGGAAGGATGACGGAATCCGCCACCCCCGAATAATCCGGTACCGGTCGTTCGCCCCGGACCACCGTTCGTCCGATTGGGCTGACTTGTTGAGCTGGAACATTATTTTGCCCCTTGACAGCACATGAAAAAAAGAAACCCGTAATAATCAGTAGCGTCCAATTTTTCCTGATAAGACCATGCATGGCAGAAAGTTTCTAAGATAAAGCTGATTTTTTGTCCCCAGATCAGAAAGAGGAAAGACAAAATAACAAAAAATACAGCTCAGTCTTGTACTTTCAGGATTTTTTTCACCAGGAACTGGCTGCCTGCACGGAGTTGAAGGGTGTAGACGCCACAGGGAAGATCAGACAAATCGATGGATTTTTGGTAGGATCCTGGGGCATTGGTCCTGACCAGTATGTCAAGCATTTTTAAAAATATCACGCATTCTGAAATTTTTCTTGACTTTTCTTTTTTCAGTATTATCTTTGTGGTGTATTAATACATTAATACACTAACACACTAAATATACGGATCATGATCACCATTCGCAATCTTGATTTCTGGTACAGCAAGCGTGAAAATCTCTTCGCCGGCCTGAACCTTGACATGCAGCCGGGTCACATCTACGGACTTCTTGGTAAGAACGGCGCCGGGAAGACCACCCTTCTGAAAATAATGTGCGGGTTATTTTTCCCGAAAAGAGGCGAGGTCTTTCTGGATCATTGGATCCCCCGGCAACGTCATCCCGGTTTTTTACAGGATATTTTCTTGTTGCCTGAGGAGATCTATATACCGCTGATAAATGCCGAAAGCCTTGTACGCCTGTATGCTCCTTTTTATCCGCGATTCAGCCGGGAACAGTTTACACGGGCCATGGACTACTTTGAGGTGAACTCCGTCAGAAAGCTGAACAAGCTTTCATATGGCCAGAAGAAGAAAATCATGATCGCCTTCGCGCTGGCCTGCAATACACGTTATCTGTTTCTTGATGAACCGACCAACGGACTCGATATACCATCAAAAGCTACCTTCAGAAGCCTTCTTGCCGCTGCCTTTTCCGAAGACCGCACCATCATTCTTTCGACCCATCAGGTAAGGGATCTTCAAAGCCTTATCGACCATGTGCTGATCCTTTCCGGCCGCCGCATCATGATCCATCAGTCGCTCGACTTCATCGGATCGAGACTTAAATTTCAAAGATCGGTAACGAGGACGGAAATGACTGGTTTACTGTATTCCTGGAATACCGAAATGGGTCATGCCTGCATCCTCCCCAACTTTGATAATGAACCTGGCCCTGTTGACATTGAAACCCTTTTCAATGGCGCTCTTGAAGTACCTGAAAAAATAACACATCTTCTTCATTCCGAAATCCCAGTATTATGAACACAACATTCAGTCTGAAACGCTTTTGGCAACAAATACGGTTTCATGGAGCCGGTTCATGGAAATCATACACCATCGCTTACGGTATCCTGATCATCCTGATGGTCTATCTTTCGATGGTTGGGGGATACAAGATGATCCTTGCATTTTATTCCTTCGCTTTGTGTATCGCCGGCACGCTGATCTCCGCAAGGATCTTCAGGTCGTGGTCCGATTTCGGGAATGCCTCATCAACCCTGATGTTGCCTGCTTCTCTGACAGAGAAGTTTTCGATCGGGCTTCTGTATGGACTGGTATTATTCGTGCCTCTTTTTACCTGCATATATTATTTCTCGGCATGGATCACCCTGAATATTTTCGATCATGCAATTTCCATAAAAGAAATCTGGCGGGGTCCAGAGTCGCTGCATGAATCAGCCTATGCCTTTTTTATGCCGACCATAATGCTTTTTCTCCTGGTACAACCAATAGCGCTGTACTCGGCAGTCCGATTCCGGAAATACCAGTTTCAGATCATGATACTCCTCATCATTTCACTGTTTGTGGGCTATTACTATGCTCAACATATGCTGATGCTCAATCTTACTAAAACGCTGGCATTTAATTATGTTTATTTTGTTGTTGGCGATCACCTGACCTATTTTTCAGTAAAAAGTGGAGGTTCTTATACCACGATCATGATTCCGGCAATAATCCAGAAACTTAATATCACGATGTGGATGATCTTCGCTGCGGGAATGTATGTCGTGGCATTTTTAAGGTTAAAAGAACGGGAGATCTAAGCCATGACCATGGAATTCAACGACAGGCAGACCATATATCTCCAGATCGTCGATTATGTGGAGGATCACATTCTGGAAGATGCCTGGAAACAAGAGGAGCGGATTCCTTCGGTCAGGGAACTGGCAGTCGACCTTCAGGTAAACCCCAACACGGTGATGCGGGCCTATGAGCAGTTGCAGCAAAGGGGCATTATCCAGAACCGGCGCGGAGTTGGCCATTTCATCACTTCCGATGCTGTGGAACGGATCAGGAGCATGCGGAAGGAGTATTTTGTGGGGCATGAACTTCCCCGTATTTTTCATCAGCTATCGCTGATGAACATCGGCTTCGATGAGCTCTCCGAGCGGTATCAACAATTCAACAAGGAAGTCAAATCAAGAAATAATATCTCCGGCAATGAAAAAGAGTAGTGTTTTACTGACCATCATGGGAGTGTTCATCACCACCTGGTTTGTGATTTTCGAAGTCATCTGCGCACGGGCAGTTGATGATATTGCGAATGGCCGCAACTCACGGCTGGGGTTTTATGATGCTAATAACCGTCCTGGAAACAACGTTGGAAAAAATGCTGCAATTCCATTGACATCGTTCAGGGATCTCGAGATCATCGCAAAAAATAATGTCAGCGTGATACTGCAAAAGGGCGATTGTTTTTCAGTATGGTGTAACATTGATCTTGTGAAAACGAAAAAAATATGGTACCAGGGATCCAAACTTCAACTGATACTGACCGGCGAGAAAGAAAAATTCATTGAAGTGGTACTGGTTGTTCCTTCAGTATGTTCGGTGGCTTGTTACAACCTGAGAGGCCTTACCCTCAGGGGCATTGACCAGGAATCGCTGAACATTTCAACATGCAACGTTTATTCTCTGATCGTTGAGAATTGTAAAATAGGTTCTTTCTTGCTTAATACCAACAATGCAACCGGAAGTGAATTCATCACCCTCGATGGCACCAACAGATTCGATACGCTGGGATTGAATATCCGCGGTGAAGGAACTCTTGTTTTGGGTTGTGCCGGGTTGAATTCCAATCATGCGTTTTTATCAGATTCGATAAATATCAGATCGGATATCAGGACGCTGAGGAAACTCAGGCTGCAGTGACGGTTTTAGCCAGCTTCCGCATCCAGATCCAGTGTACGGCGAAAAGGATTACGCTGATCACCAGGATCAGTCCCGAAACTACGATCGTCCGGTTCGTGTTGTGCTTTGCAGCGGTGATCCGGTCATTCAGCGCGGCCTGGTACATGGCGCGCAGGGTCTGATCATCGGGAATGTAACCGGCTTCGGATTTCTCTCCTTCTTTTACGTTCGATTTCAGAATATCCATCTTATAGTTTTCAAAGGAGGCGAGGCTGGGGGCAGTTGCCGGGATAAACATGTTCCCTGAGTGCAGGGGATCACCCAGGTCCATAATTGCCGGAATGAGATTTGCCAGGCAGATCAGGAAGGTGATCACGGCGACCAGACAGGTGGTGTACCCGTAAATCTGGGCCATTCGATGTGGTTTTTCCATGGTTTTTTTATCAAAGGTAGTGAATCAGAGGCCGAAAGTCAATGACCTATAAAGATGTCGATATTGATGGATTATGGCTACCTTGCACTTGGAAATCCGAGGCGAACCGGGTATCTGAAATACAATCATAAATCCATTAAATCGTAAATTCAATGATCGATCTCAGAAGCGATACTGTGACCCGGCCTTCAAAAAAGATGCTCGAAGCCATGATGGCCGCCAGGGTTGGCGACGATGTATTGGGCGACGATCCCACCGTGAATGCCCTTGAAGAAAAGGCTGCCGAAATGTTCGGAATGGAAGCCGCTTTGTTCTGTCCGTCGGGCACCATGACCAACCAGATTGCCATCAATGTGCATACCCGTCCCGGCGATGAGGTAATCTGTCATCGTTTTTCGCATGTTTATTATTATGAGGGTGGAGGAATGATGCGCAATTCGGGGGTTTCGGTATGCCTGCTCGACGGCCCGCGCGGACTGATCACAGCCCGTGAAGTGGAGGATCATATCAATCCCGCCTCTGATCCGCACCGGCCGCTTACCAGTTTGGTAGAGGTGGAAAACACCATGAATAAAGGGGGTGGCGCCTGTTATGATTTCGGGGAGTTGGAACGGATTTCAGCGGTTTGCCGGAAACAGGGCCTGAAATTCCATCTCGACGGCGCCCGGTTATTTAATGCTCTTGCAGCTGCGGGCGGTACGCCGGCACAATACGGATCGATTGTCGATTCCGTTTCGGTTTGCCTGTCCAAAGGTCTGGGGGCTCCGGTCGGATCATTGCTGATCGGGGATAAATCGTTTATTAAACAGGGTCGCAGGGTGCGGAAAGCCTTCGGCGGCGGAATGCGGCAGGCCGGGTACCTGGCGGCCGCCGGAATTTATGCACTGGATCACAACATCACGCGTTTAGCCGAAGATCATGCGCGTGCACGGTATCTGGGTGAAATTCTGAAATCGATGCCCTACGTGGAGACGGTATACCCTGTTGAAACCAACATCGTAATTTTCAAACTGGGTGCCCGGTGGAGCGCCCGGGAATTCCTTGACCGCCTGAAGGAGAACGACATTCATGCCCTGAGCCTCGACCCCCGGGGCATTCGGTTTGTAACCCATCTCGATTTCACGGAAGAGATGGTTGAGAAGGTGGAGAAGGTTTTGAAAGACAGATTAAAAAAGAGGTAAATTAGATTTACGATTTTGGATTTATCCATACTTCCTACCCCCACTTTACCCTGAAGGCCGCACCGTTCCCCATTAATCCTTCAAAAACCCATCCTTCCGGAATCTCTTTGCCGGTGAGGATGATCTCGTCGCCGGGGAGAATCTCTTTGAGGAAGTTGACGGCAAGGGTTTTCGGGTAGCTTTCCTTCAGGAATTCAAAGGGCATTGCGTCGTTCATCATGTCGATGTAGCAGGCGGTGGTGACGTGGCCGTTGATGTCGAAGTCGCTCCTGCAGATCCGCTTCGGCTGTTGTTATTCGATAGTAATTGCTCAGTCGGCAGTCCCCGGCCAATAGTCCACAGTCATCTTTTCCTGTTAACCTGTTCACTTGTTAACCTGTTCCCCTATCTCCCCTCCATCTGGTTGTCAAACTCAAACTTTGGTTCCTTCGTCTTTTTGCCGTTGGTGCCGAAATTCAACAGCAGGCCGGCGTAAATGACGCGGTAGTCGCGTTTCCGGACCGATTCCTGCACGAGGATCGGTGTATCCACAGTGCTTTTAAATGCCTGGGTGTTGAAGAGGTCGGAGACGGTGGCGATGACGGAGAGTTTCTTCTTCCAGAGGTCCTGGCGGAATCCCAGGTTCACCACCCAGGTGGGAAGCCGGTACCCCTGCGCGGTGAGGGCCTTCGACCGGTACTGGCCGTTGATCTGAAAGATGGTGGTTTTGGTTAAATTGACCGAAGCATTCACCTTGAGGGTTCCCGATAGGGCGGAACGCATCCCCTCGTAGCCTAGGCTGGAGGCATCGATCTGGTTGTAAAACCCGGAGGCGCTGAAGTTGATGGAGGCGATCTTCCCGATCTGCCAGGTGCCGCTGAAGTCGAGCCCGGCCGACTGGTCGGTATCGAGGTTCTCGATGGTCGTTACCAGGGTGGAGTCGTTGATGCTGCGGGTGACCATGGAGAACCCGTTCACCTTGTAACGATAGAAGAGGGTAGGCACCAGGGTCAGCGCCTTGACCTGGTAAGAGTATCCCAGTTCGAAGGAGTGGATCACCTCCGGCCTGAGATCGGGGTTTCCGACAAAGATGTTCCGCGGATCGCGGTATTCGGGAACCGGGTTCATGTCGTCGACGTCGGGACGGTTCACGCGCTTGCTGTAGTTGAGCTGGAACTCGTTCTTCCCAAACCGGTAACCCAGGTGCAGCGTGGGATAGAGGTCGAAATAGTCGTTCCTTGCGCTGGTGTCGATAGAGATGAAGTCCAGGTTCAGGAGCGCCTCCTCGGCCCGAAGCCCGGCCATCACCGAGAAATTCTTCCACTCCCATGAGAGGGTGGCATAGAGGGCATGCACCCATTGGACCCCGTGGAAACGGTTGCGCGCGGCGGAATCTGCCACCCAGTTCCCCAGGGAGTCATCCCAGGCTTCGACATCCTGGTTGATATCCTCCACCTGGACATAGCCTGCGTATCCCCCCTCCAGCGAGGCACCCTCCCACAACGGCCGGCTGTACTCCAGGTTCAAGTCGGTCTCCTGGCTGGTGTTGACGGCGGTGGTATGATCTTTCAGGGGAGGGTATTCGGGGGTGAGGTAATGGTCTTCGTAATGGTCATCCTCGTTCTCCCGGTCGCGCTGGTACTCGATATCGGCCCGCAGGCTGTGTTCATCCTCCCGGTTGAAGACATGTTCATAATAGCCGGTAAGGCCCAGGCTGGTCTCTTTCTCGACGCCTCCGTGGATCCGGTTGAACTCCTCGGTGACTGTTTTGGCACTGTCCAGGTAACGGTTCCAGGTGGAGTCATGGCGGCTGACGTCGCGGTAATTGAAATTGGCGCTGAGGCCTGTCGCATCCTTTTTGGTGGGGAACCAGTCGAAGCCTGCGGTGGCCAGGTGTGAGGCAGGCCAGGCAAAGCCTTCCGACGACTGCTCCAGGTAAGTGGACTGGACGGTGGCTGTATCGATGGTCTGCGAGTTCAGGGTTCGGGTCGAATAGCGGTAGTCCTGGCGGTAGCCATAGCTCCCGAAGAGGTTGAACTTGCCGGTATTGTAGTTAAGCTGGAGGTTGGTGTTGAAGCGGCTGTTAGCTCCCCCGTTCACGCCAAGGGTTCCGTTCAGCCCGGCCTTCTGCTCCTTCTTCAGGATGATGTTGATGATTCCACCGGTCCCGTCGGGACGGTACTTGGCCGAAGGGTTGGTAATCACTTCGATCCTTTCGACCAGCGAGGCGGGCATCTGTTCAAGGTTCGCTGATCCCGCCAGCACTGAAGGCCGGCCGTTGATCAGGATGGTCACTCCCGACCCCCTCAGGGAGATGTTGCCATCGATGTCGACCGACACCGACGGGATGTTCTGCAGCATGTCGGTGACTGTGCCGCTCTGCGCCAGGATATCCTTCTGGACATTGAAAACCTTACGGTCGATCCGGGTGATCATCGGCGTCCGCTCCGCGGTGATGGTGACCTCCTCCATGTTGACAGCCGCCGGGGCTAGCTCCAACACCCCGAGGTCCTGCTTCTGGTTCTTCCGGCTGATGGTGACAGGACCCGTCCGCGTCTTCTGGTATCCGATAAAGGTGTACTCCATGTAGAACACCCCGTTGCGGACGTCGCTGATGGTAAACCTGCCCGTACTGTCGGTCACCGCCCCGGTCAGCATCTTCATGGTGAGCGTATCGATCAGCATCACATTGGCGTACTCCACCGGCACCCCGCTCCCTTTCTCGACAATCCTGCCGGAGACAACCCCCGGTGCCCTGACCTGTGACCAGGCAGGCTGGCCTGATCCGACCAGGAAAATAGTGAGTAAAAACAGCATACGGCAGAATGGCAACCGGTCAATCATCATCTTCATCTGTGTTGTGTTTTTTTTGTTCGAAACGGCTCTTGTCGGTCCCTTTTCCTTTAAAGTCGACAGACTGCATGCCAAGGGAAAGGACAAAGATAAAAAGGCCCGACGAGATCCAAAGAGATCAAACCCGCAAAGAATCCCTTACCGTCGGAGGTGAGAAGGCAGATCCCGGAAAATACGGTGAGCACCACGAAAACCATGATCAGGATCATGACCACGGAGGCGGCAGGGTTGTGCCCGGCATACCCATAATCCTTCCGGATGTTCAGAAGGAATGACTTAATGCTATGAAGGCTGACCGGGAAGTCGCTGAAACGGGAATAGGCAGGTCCCATAATTCCCCAGATGAAACGGAAAAGGATCAACGCTCCGGCCATATAGCCGAGCGCCGCATGCAGGGAGATCTGTTCCTCCTCCTCAGTTAGGAATGCGCCTGCAATACCGATCACAAGCAGACAGTGGAAGAGACGGGTTGGGAGACTCCAGATGTAACTCGAGCGTTCCTGAGGAGATTCATTGTCGGATGGTTTCATAATGGCGATGACGGGCATATTCCTTATGTTTTAAAAAATCATCAAATCCCATAGAAATAAAAATAAATGATGGATAAATAAATGTGATCAGGACCTGGCAACCGGATTTATGCCAGATCAGGATGGGACGGGATTAATGATTTTAAGGAGTTTCTTGGCATTACCAGGCAAAGATATTACTTTACGCCGTTCCGAACCACTGCCATTACGGATTCTTTTTTTTCTTCAACGGATTCGCCTCTGTGTTGAACACCCATTGATCCAGATCCAGTGCGCTTTCGGGGGCGAACAACAGCCAGGCGTACTTCAGGGTTTCGGCCTGGAAAAACTCTCCTTCGCAGCCTCTTGTTTCATGGTTCGGACATCTTTCAGGTGTTCAAAGCCGGCTTCAGTCCGGCAATTTACCAGGATATCATCCACCATTTTTTTTCCCATCCAAAGGTATTTTTCATCCTTTGTGAACCGGTACAGGTAGAAGCAGCTTTCAATGTTCTCGGGTCTGAGCAAATAGGTGGGCCAGACGATGGTGTCGGTTTAATAATTGAACACC
>JAQWBQ010000034.1 GCA_028706295.1 Bacteroidales bacterium | reverse complement strand
CAGCATCGGGCCAGAACTCCACCAACAAATTCTACGGCAATGCGATCATGAATACTTACGGAGGTATTTATCTGTCGGGTTTTGCCGACGGTACGGCTCCCTATACCTATTATGACCAGAACAACGATATCGGTTCGGTAGCGGGCAACACCTTTACCAACTTCGCCGGCGGATCCGCCACCGCGTATGTGATCAATGCAGCTTACCAGAACGGGTTGATCATCGCCAACAATAACATTACAGGGGGCGCCGGAACGACCGCTGCACTGTACGGCATTTACGGCGGTACGGCTAACAATGCCGATCTGACTTTATCCGGTAATACCGTCACACTCGAAAGCGCAGGGACTACAACCTATTTGTACGCGATTTATAATTCGGGTATCGGCACATCGGGTACTTCCAACACCATCAATATCTTCAACAATACCGTGCAGAACTGTACCTATCCCACCGCTACCACAGCCTACTTCTATGGTATTTATAACGGCGCCTCCGGGTTTAATACCAACATGTACGGTAACTTTGTGAACAACAATGTCGTCGGCGGCAGCGCCTATAACTACCTGTGTTATACCACATCGGGCACAGGCGGCACGATAAATTACTACAACAACACCGTTACCAACAACCTAAGAACAGGCGGTGCAGCCACAGCTTATATGTACTGTATGTCGATTCTGGGAACAGCCACCACATCGATCCATGATAACGTGGTATCGGGAAATGCCTTTACCGCGCAGGGAGCATACACCTGTTACCTCTATGGTATTTATGCCTCAAACTCTGCACCCTCACAAACAGTTTACAACAATACGGTACATGATCAGTCGATCACGACCGCTCATACCTCTTCAGCAGCCGTTTATGGTGTTTATTCCAATCCGGCAACTACCAATATGGGATCTGTACACGATAACACCGCTTACAACCTGAGCATCACGAATACCTCATCAGGCTACGGGTATATTTACGGGATCTATAGTTATTACAACAACCTGTTTTATAACAACACGGTTTACAATGTCACGGTCAACGCCGCTACCGGGTACGGTTACAGCTATGGATTATATACCTATGGAGCATCAACAGGTTCTTACGTATATAAAAATAAATTCTATAATGCCACGATGGCCGGAACCTCCGGATATTGCTATGGTCTTTATGTTTCGGGGGCCGGTAATGCTTACGCCTACAACAATTATATCAGTGATTTGAAATCTCCCGCATCCACCAGTACAACCGGACTCAATGGTATCTATGTCGGAGGCGGTACCAACGTGGGACTCTATTACAACACGGTGTTCCTGAACGCAACCAGCACGAGCACGGCAGCATGGAATTCCAGCGCCGTCTATATTTCAACTACCCCGACGGTTGATTTGCGCAATAATAATTTTGTCAACCTCTGCACAGCGCCGGGAAGCACGACCTATCATGCCTCGGCGTATCGCAGGAGCTCGACTACGCTTACCTCTTACGCCAATACCTCCGATTACAATAATTTCTACGCCGGAACGCCCACTGCGACCAATGTGATCCACTATGATGGCACCAATTCCTATCAAACCCTGGCTGATTTCCAAACGTTGGTTTCACCGCGTGATGCCGCCAGTGTCAGCGTGATGCCCGTGTTCATGAATTCCGTAACACCGCCTTATGACCTGCACATCAATCCGGCCACGGCGACTTACCTTGAAAGCGGCGGTATAAGGATAACAGCGCCCTTTGCGGTTACTGACGACTTTGACGGGAATATCCGCCAGGGTGAACCCGGCTACACCGGAACCGGCGTCGCCCCCGATATCGGAGCCGACGAATTCAACGGAACCCCGATCTTTACCTGCACAACGCCTACTCCCGGCAATACCATGACTACGGCGAACAACTTATGCTCGGGCCAATCCGTAACACTGTCGTTACAGAATGCCACATCCGGTACCGGAGTAAGCTACCAGTGGAAAAGTTCACCCGATAACGTGACTTATACCGATATCACCGGGGCGAACATGTCGACCCTGACGCTTACTCCGAACGCTCCCTTATATTACAAGTGTACGGTGACCTGTCAGAATGGTCCGGTTTCGGCTACGTCAACCCCCGTTCAAATTACTTTTCAGTACACGATTACCTCTACCACTCCTGCAACACGCTGCGGTCCCGGAACCCTGACTCTTGGCGCAACGGCATCCTCCGGTACCATCAATTGGTACACCCTGCCGTCGGGCGGAACATCGGTTGGAACAGGTAGCACATTCATTACACCTCTGTTACCAGCCACCACGACTTATTATGTTGCCACCCAGGGACCGGAAACGACTGCGAGCGTGGGAGCCCCCAACACCGGTATTTCGACCTCCCTGTCGTCTCAAACAACCACCACTTCCGGTATCAACTTCGATGTGATCGCTGCGACGGTAACGATCCTAAGCCTGGATATTTACCCGACTCCGGCAATCGGATCAGCTTTCACCTTCACCGTGGTACAGGGCTCAAACACGATTGCCACCTATTCCGGAGTAACCACTGTTCAGGGTTCTACCTCAGCGCCTGTTGTTCAGACCGTTCCGGTAAACTGGGTGATCCCTGCCGGTACCGGATATAAGATCACTGCAACGACCAACCCGGGTATAATCCGGAATTCAGGCGGCGATGCCTTCCCCTATACTGTTCCGGGTGTAATCTCATTGACATCGAGTACCGGTTCATCCTATTATTATAACTTCTATAACTGGCAGGTCTCTGCGGCATGCTCTTCACCGCGTGTACCGGTTGTGGCCACCATCAACGTTCCACCCGCTGTTACAGCCAATGCAACTCCCGGAACCATTTGCAGCGGACAAAGCACCACCCTCACCGCCAGCAGCACCAATACGGGTTATACCTATTCCTGGTCACCCGCCACCACTCCTCCGACGGGAGCCACCGTGAGCGCTTCACCAGCAGTGACCACCACCTACACGGTTACGGCAACCGACAATTCGAGTGGGCCTTTTTCCGGTTGTTCCAACACAGCCTCACAGATTGTTACCGTAAATCCCTCACCTTCAGCACTGAATGTGACGCCCGCCACCTCATCGCTTTACATCGGATCGATACAGCAGTTGACTGCAAGTGGCGGAACCATCCCCACCCAGGTTTTGCTTCAGGAAAATTTCAACACCTCGGCGCCCTTGTGGGTGATAACCAACGGCCCGTCATCTCCTCTGGGAGGAGCTTGGCACTATGAGGACTGCCCGTTCAACATTTCATCGCATGCATTTACCAACTTCAGCACGCAGGATGGCGGAAAATTCGCCTTTACCAATGCCGACGCAGGTGGTTCTGGCTCTACAACCGTAACCATGCTGACATCACCCTCGTTCAGTACGGTAGGATATTCAACCCTGTCGCTTGCCTTTGAACAGATATACCTGCAATACAGCGCCGATATCACTGCCGCTGTCGAGATCTCTACGAATGGCGGATCATCGTGGACCACCCTGGCCGACTATTTCCTCATCGGCTCGCAGGGAACCACCACCAATAACGCACAGGCCACCACCATTTCGACCATCGACCTGACAGCTTACATCAACCAGCCAAACGTTATGATCCGGTACAATTACCAGAGCGCCTGGGGTTATTACTGGATCATCGATAACGTAGTAATCACAGGGAATTACCAGGCTCCCATCACCTGGAATCCTGTGACAGGACTTTATACCGACGCCGGTGCAACGGTAGCATATGTTGCCGGAACCAATTATCCGGTCGTTTACGCCAAACCGACCGTGACCACCACCTATACGGCAACAGCAACTTCACCATTGAACTGCACCTCCACTGCCAACGCGCTGGTTACCATCAAGCAACCGGTTGCCACTACCGATCCGGCCATGCCCATCGGGATGACCTCTGCTACGCTGAATGGCACCATTGATCCGGCTACCTATTCGATAGCAGTATCTTTCGAATATGGACAGACTCCTGCCTATGGATCAACTGTTGCGGGATCGCCTTCACCTGTTACCGGAACCGCAATTGTTCCGGTCAACGCTCCGCTGTCCGGACTTCTGAACAATACCACCTACCATTTCAGGGTTAAGGGTGTCTACTCCGGGGGAACCATTTATGGCACAGACATGACCTTCATGACAGGGTGTCCGATGCCTTCTCCGGCAGGACCAATCACCGGGCCTGCGACCATTTGCGCCAATTCAGCCGGAGTCGTTTATTCGGTTGGAACAATCCCCAATGCAACGAGTTATCAATGGACACTACCTGCCGGCGCATCGATAACAGCCGGATCGGGCACCAACGTCATCACGGTGACCTTCGGCAGTACATCAGGACCGGTTACGGTAGCAGGTACAGGAACCTGTGGCGCCGGACCCTCCTCCTCGCTTGCCGTGACGGTCAATCCGTTGCCGGTACCCACGATCAGCGGTCCTGCCTCATCCTGTGTTAATTCGACCAATAACATTTACACGACTGAAACCGGTATGACAGGTTATACCTGGACCTTATCGGCAGGAGGTACGATCACCTCGGGCGCCGGTACCAACGCCATCACTGTAACCTGGGCCACTACAGGCGCGAAGACCGTGTCGGTAAACTATACGAATGCCTCTAATTGTACGGCAATCGCACCGACATCCTATGCCGTGAATGTTAACGCCCTGCCAACACCGACCATCACGGGGAATGCCTCTGTTTGTCAATACACAACGGGCGTTGTTTATACAACTCAGAGCGGGATGACCAATTATGTGTGGTCGGTTTCCGCAGGAGGCGTAGTGACCGCGGGAGGCACCCCGACAAGTAATTCGATAACCATAAACTGGAATGGATCAGGCGCACAGGCAGTCACCGTAAACTATACCAATGTTAACGGATGCGCTGCAGTGGTGCCCGTTAGTTACACGGTGACCGTAAATCCTGCTCCGGTTCCGACGATTGGCAGCGGGAACAATCCGTGTGTCGGAACGACCAACAACGTCTATTACACCGAATCGGGCATGACGAACTACGTTTGGACGATTTCTCCGGGAGGTGTAATCACTTCCGGACTCGGTACAAACAATATACACGTTACCTGGAACACAGCAGGCACCCAGTGGCTGACCCTGACCTATACCAGCGCCAGCGGTTGTAATCCTGTTACGCCTACCCAGTTATCTGTGTTCGTTAACCCGATGCCAAACGCGGCGGGTCAGATCACAGGGACAGGCTCAGTTTGCGCCGGCCAGAACAATATAGCCTACTCAACCACCGAAATCCTCAACGCCACCAGTTATACCTGGACCTTGCCGGCAGGCGCCACCATTGCGACGGGCGCCGGAACACGCTTTATCACTGTAAATTACGGAACATCTGCAACTTCGGGCAACATCACCGTTGCCGGAACCAACGGCTGTGGTAATGGTCCGGTATCACCCAATTTCCCGGTAACTGTGAACCCGTTGCCGGCAGCAGCTGGACCCATTGCCGGTCCGGCCAGCGTGTGTGTGAATGTTACCGGCGTTGCTTACAGCGTGCAGACAATTACCGGGGCAACAGCTTATGTCTGGACCGTTCCGGCCGGAGCGACCATCACCAGTGGAAGCGGGACACGGAACATCGTGGTTTCGTTCGGACCAAATCCGGGAACCGGAGCAATCACCGTGAAAGGCTCGAACAGTTGCGGTGAAGGAGCTGCTTCAACGCTTAACGTTACCATGAATGCCATACCCGATACACCGACGGTAACAATCAACGGCAACGTGCTGACCAGCAGCGTGGCCACCGGAAACCAGTGGTATTACGAGGGGACGGCAATTCCGGGAGCTACAGGCCAGACCTACACGGTCATTAACAACACGGGATATTACTGGTGTGTGGTGACCGTGAACGGATGTTCCTCGCCGATCTCGAATAAAGAATGGGTAGTTGTTACAGGTCAGGCGGAGACCAACGAAGCCAATTTCAGCATCTATCCGGTGCCGAACGACGGGCGATTCGCGGTTACCATGACGAGCCCGGTAAGTGATATTTACACCATCACCGTTTACAACCAGATCGGAGAGAAAATCTATGAACTTGGAGATGTCAGGGTTAACGGCACCTTTGAGAAAGTGATCGACCTCCGGCCGGTTGCAACGGGAATTTACTCTGTTGTATTCCTTAACGGCGAACACAAAGTCGTTAAGAAGATTCTGGTTAACCGGTAATCATGACCTAAAGCAGTCCGGAGGAATCACCCTCCGGATTGTTTTAATTGGGCGCGTAGGTGGAGCCATGACGGGAATTTCAATCCTGTCGTGGCTCTACCTGTTTTCAGCCCCTTCCTGCATGAAAAAATATTTCGGTCATAACTGATACTTCATCAAACGGGCCCACAGGATATTCAGATCATGTTCCATTGCGAGCATTTCGTCGACACCCTGGTAATATAACGACCGTTCTGATAAAAAGGTGATCAGCGAAATCTCCCCCTGATCAAGCGCTTTCCGAAGGAGGGCAGGATCGTTGAGGAGGGCGAATTTTTGCTGATACTCGGAAAGTCCTGTTTTCAATGCGTTCGCTTTATTGAACAGGGTTTTCATCTCATTGAAAAACCTGGATTTTTCATCGGCTTCCATGCTTTGTACAGCCATCGACCTGGCCTTTGCAAACCTGACTTTGTTCCGGTTTTCCCATAAGGGGACCGTGATCCCTGCCGTGATCCCCTGGTACCGGATCCCGACTGTTTTTTCGCTCATGTAGCCGATTTGGAAACCTGGTAAACTCTGGCTGAAATTTAACTGCTCCTGTTTCCGGGCTATCGACAGTTCCTGCCTGAACCATTGAAATAACGGATTTTTTAACTCGGAACGGGCGTACCATTGTTCGAAATCGACCGCCGTTTGCGGTCCGGTATAGATGCTGTCGTTAATTGAGATGATCTGGCCTCCGTTCAGTCCGGCCAGTTCCGATTGAAGCGCTTCCAACTCAATGTCGGTATTTTTCAGCTTCTGCGCATAACTCAAAACGGTCAACCGAATCTTGTTAAGTTCGAGGATCCCGGCCTCTCCCTGCTCCAGTTTTGCTTCATAACCTGCCTGCAACAGTTGCGCGTCGCGGTATCTTTTCGAATATTCCGTTTTTTCTGCGTTTCGGAAAATAAGGTCAATACAGATTAAATGAGCCCGGTGCAGGATCCCGGTACGTTGTTCCCGGTATACCAGTTCAGCCTGTTCATTTTTCATCGATGCAATTTGAGATTTAAAAGCATAAACCGTGGGAAAGTCGAACGACTGGTTGATGTAAATATCCGTGCGGTTGCCGATCTCCTGCGGACTTCCCCACAAAAAATCGAAAGCCGCTCCGGGATTCTGCAGTGCCAGTCCCGTTCTGTTTCCGATTTTTTCGGCATCGGTCATTTTCCGAAGGGCGGCCAGGGTGGTGTTATTCTGTTCGACCCGAAGTAAAACGTTTTCCACGGTTGATTGCGCCCGGCTCAACAGGGGGCACGCGATCAAAATGACAGGGAGGAGCGCAACTGATATCTTTATTGCAAATCTTATCATCTTACAGGATTTTAGCATTATTACGACGGTACAGCAAATTGTACATGATGGGAACGATGTAGATATTGAGCATCGTGGAGGTCAGCAACCCGCCCAGGATCACCCGGGCCATCGGGCTTTGTATTTCATTTCCCGGCAGGTCGCCGCGCATAGCCAGCGGTATCAGCGCCAGGGCCGCGGTAAGGGCAGTCATGAGGATAGCGTTCAAACGCTCGGACGATCCCCGGATCACAGTTTCATAAACCGAGGTTCCCCGTTCCCGCAGCCGCTGATAGTTCGATACCAGTAAAATCCCGTTTCGGGTTGCAATACCAAAAAGGGTGATGAAACCGATGATTGCAGGAATGCTCAGGATTCCCGAGGTAGCCCAGATGGAAAAGACGCCTCCGATCAGAGCTAACGGCAAGTTCAGAAGGATCACACCGGATAGCCGGAAATCCCTGAATTCCTGATACAGTAACAGGAAGATGACGATCAGGGCAATGAGTGAGGTTATCAGCAGGGTTCTCGAGGCCCGGGCCTCGCTTTCAAACTGTCCGCCATATTCAATGCGATACCCTTCGGGCAGGGTGACTTTTTCACCGATATTTTTCTGAATGTCGCTGACCACGCTCCTCAGATCGCGACCGGTCACATTGGCCGAGACCACCATTTTGCGTTGTACATTTTCCCTGCTGATGTTACTGGGCCCGGTGGTTGAAATGATCTCCGCTACCTGTTCAAGCGGCACTTTCTGTCCGTTTTCCGCGTCAATCAGTGCAGTCCGCATTCCTTCGAGGGATTCGGTATAATTTTTATTCAACCGCAGGATCAGGTCAAAACTTCGGGGACCTTCGTAAATATCGGTCATCTTCTCCCCACCAAAGGCGACTTCCACGAATTCGTTGAATTGATCCATGGTGATGCCATATTGCGCAAGCATGTTCCGGTCAGCTCTTATCTGAACCTGTGGGGTTTCTATCTGCTGGTCAACATTTACGTCCACCAGTCCTTCAACCCCGCTGATTGCATTTTTGATGGCATTCCCCGTCAGGAACATGCGGTTCAGATCGGTTCCGAACACTTTGATGGCAATGTTAGCCCGGGTTCCCGACAACATGTGATCGATGCGATGACCCAGAGGTTGCCCTACCGTAAACGCAATGCCCGGAATCGCAGAGAGGGTCTTCCTGACATCGGCCATAAATTCCTGCTGTTTGCGCTTTTCGAGTTTGAAATTTACATCGATCTCAGCGCTGTTGGTGGTCTGGGAGTGTTCATCCAGTTCGCCCCTCCCGGTTCGCCGGGCGGTGCTCCAGACCTCCGGGATTGTTAGCATTTCTGTTTCGACCAGGTTTCCAAGTCGGTTGCTTTCATCGAGTGAGGTGCCGGGTTTGGTTATGACTGAAAGGGTCAGGGCTCCTTCGTTGAATTCAGGAAGGAAACTGCGTCCGAAGGTGGAGAAAAGGATCAGGGAGAGTGTGAAGAGCGCAAGGACTGAAAGCACTACCGCTTTTTTATGGCGCAATGCCCATTCGAGTGACTTTTCATAATAAAATATCAGGTGCCGGACCAGCCATTTTTCTTTTTCATTTTTTGAAAGATAACGGTCATCGGTCAACAGCATTTTCGACAGAAGGGGTGTCAGTGTCATGGCAACAACCAGCGAAACGAAAAGGGAGACGATGAATGCGATGCCGAGTGGCCGCAGCATTCTGCCTTCCATTCCTGAGAGGAAGAACAGGGGAAGAAATGCTACCATAATGATAAAAGTTGCATTCAGGATGGAGGCCCGGATCTCGACGGACGCCTCGAACACTACCGTGAACGACGACTGTCGCCCGGTTTCGGGTTTCATCCTGTTCTGCCGCAGGCGTTTGTACACATTTTCCACATCGATGATGGCATCGTCGACCAGTGAACCGATCGCGATGGCCATTCCGCCGAGGCTCATTGTGTTGATGTTCATACCCAGCGCTTTCAGCACCAGAATGGCTCCCAATAATGAAAGCGGGATGGCAAGCAGCGAGATCAGGGTTGTACGGAAACTGCCCAGGAACAGGAAAAGGATGATGATCACGAAAATCCCGCCCTCGATCAGGGCACGCTGAACGTTGTTTACGGAGGTCTCGATAAAATCGGCCTGTCTGAAAATCCGGGTATTCAATACCACATCGGGAGGCAGGGATTTCTGGACTTCATGGAGGTTTTTTTCAATCTCCCGGGTCACTTCAAGAGTATTTGCATTGGGTTGTTTGGAGATGGAGATGATGATGGCCGGTTTGCCGTTTCCAGAGGCATATCCCATCCTGGGAGCTGCTCCGATCCGAACATCGGCAACATCGCCGACCCGCACCGGTTTGCCATTCACCGATTTCACGAAGGTGTTTGCCAGCGCCTCCGGATCAGCGGTACGTGCCATTCCCCGCACGACGTATTCGTTCCCGAATTCCCGTAGTACACCCCCGGTCGTATTGGCGCTGATGGATTGGCAAACCCGTGCAAGTTCCGACATTGTCACCTTGAAATAATTCATCTTCACCGGGTCGGCCAATACCTGGTACTGCTTGTAATCGCCCCCGATGATAGTCACCTGCGAAACGCCGCCTGTTGCCAGGATCAAAGGTTTCACGTTCCATTCGGCAAGGGTTCGCAAATCCATCATGCTGGTGCTGTCGGATTGGATCCCGACGAAAAATATTTCACCCATCACGCTCGACTGCGGGGCCAGAACCGGGTCGCTCACACCGAGCGGCATTTTCGATGCAACGCTGATCAGTTTTTCCGAAACGATCTGGCGGGCCTTGAAAATATCGGTACCCCAGTCGAATTCGACCCAAACGAAAGAATAGCCCTGCATCGAGGCAGAACGTACGCGCCTGACGCCGGTTGCCCCGTTCACGACCGATTCGATGGGAAAGGTGACAAGCCGTTCCACCTCTTCCGAAGCCATTCCATGGGCATCGGTCATCACAACCACCGTGGGGGCAGTCAGATCGGGAAATACATCCACATCCATGTTCATGGCGGTCCTCATCCCGAAAACCACCAGTACCACCGAACCCAACAGGATCAGGTACCTGTTGTTCAGGGAGAATTTAATGATGTTGTTCAACATGGCCGGAGGTATTAATGAACATGACCCGAGTGGGCATCGAGGGAGCCTGTTGCCTGAGCCAATTTGACCATGACGGCTCCCCGGGTCACAATACGTTCGTTGGGGGTGATCCCGTTGCTGATCCGGGTATAGATCCCGTCGGTTCCGTCTACCCGGACTTCACGCTTTTCGTACAATTCCGGATTGATCTGCACCCACACGAAATAGTTACCCTGTTCCTCGAGCAGCGCGGTATTCGGCACGGCCAATGCACGGGTATCGGTGACTGTTTTCAGGTACAGGTCGACAAAACTTCCGCTGACAAAATCACCGGCATTGTCGATCTGCAGGTTCAACGGAATCAAATAATTATCGGCGCCCGGCATCTGGCCGACCGACAAAATCTTTCCATTGAGTTCTTCGAGTGTATAGATCTTGTCATTGCTACAATTCCGGATGTTGGCCGATTGAATGGCCCCCAGTACCGATGCATACCGCAAAGGGATATCAGCGGAAATGACCAGGAACTTATTTTGCGATATTGTTGCAATGGGTTGACCCGCTTCGACAAACATTCCGTTTTTAACCATTATCTGCCTGATGAAGCCGCTCATCGGACTGGTAACCGTCTGCCCTGTGCCAGTAAAATTAATCTTCAGGTTTTCGAACACAGCCCGGGTATTTTCATATTGGTTTTGTGCCGCCAGCAATTCCTTTCCGGCAACGATTTTATCTTTAGCCAGTTCACGGATTCTTTCGTAATCAGCCAGCGCTTTTTCATAATTGCTTTTCGCCTCAGCATATCTGACCGAGATGTTTTCATTGGCCAGGTTACCGCCCGTGATGGAACACAGTACCTGTCCCGCCGAAACCCTGCTCCCTTCGAGCAAACAGTTCGAGGTCAGCACGACCATTCCGTTCGTTTTGGCCGTGACCACCATTTCGCTTCCCGGTTGCGGCTGGATCCTTGCAGTGGTCCGGATCACCGGTCCGAAAGGACCGACAAGCGGCAATGCAGTGGCAAAGTCGATTTTCCACGACTGCTCTTTGGTAAAGACAGCGGTGTTGGTCTTGGAGACCACCGCTGCTTCAGCCGCTTTAAGCGCCTCCCCGTCGTTGGAGAAAACAGTAACATCGGGGATCTCCATCCGGAACGTGCCGTTGGTCCTTACGAGCTCGAACCGAATGGTACCGCGGCCTGCAATCAGGGGTTTCAGATCGAAACTGTAGATGCCCTTTCGGGTTGGCGCATTCAGCGTTGCCTTCGTCTCTTTTCCTTCGATGGTAAGGATGAGGGTGATCTTACCATCTTCGACCGGTTTAAAATCGGTCAGGTAAGAAAAATGGGCCAGGATATTTGCCGGTTCCCCTGCGACAAAAGCATCGGCTTCGGAAAACACTTCGAAATGGTCGCTGTACGCGGTATACCGAAACTTTGCTGACGCGTGTTCGGAATGCGATGCTTCGGGATCGTGCCCGGATTCGCCATCAGGATGCTGTTTGCAGGCAAAAACAGCCATAGCCAGCAAGGCAAGAAATAATATCTTTCTTTTCATCAATAGGAATGTTTGATTTTTACTGATTTTATGACATACGAAGACAACCAATCGATTATGATTGATCATCAGTCACTTTGAAAAGGTTGTAAAATCAAACGGCCGGGGGGCCCCGTAAACCGACAGAGGAAGTATGAAGGAAAGCGTAATGGGGTGAGATTTCCGTACCGACGGAAATGATCAGGTCATTCAGGCATACAGGACAGGTCGGGTGATCGATCAGGATCGCGCTGCTGATGATGTCGTGATCCGGGGATGGTATGGAACCGTTATAATTCCTGCCATGGGCCGGCGGAAGCAGGATGGATTGCCGGAGCTGGCAGTCGCCGGAAGCGTCACCGTCATGATCGTGGTTGTGTTCAACGGGTTTATGAGGTCCGCTGACAGCGTTCTCCTGACAATGGTTGCTGTCGACACAAATCTCCTGATGGTGGTGGTGGTGCGGAATAACCGAGTGGGCCAGCAGAACCAGGTAAGTGAAGATCAGTAATCCGTTTCTGACAAATTGATTGAACATTGACAACCGGCTTATTAAGCAGATGCAAAATTAACTAAAACTTTTTGATTTCAGGGATTTATCCAAAGTCGTTAACAGGATGGCAATCCTGAAAAATATCTTTAGCATCCACATTGTTTCGGGTACATCTGCTGCGCAGACTGATCATTCTTTTACCGTGGTTCCGTCTTCTTTGAATGCAAGGGACAGTTTTTTAGCGCCGTTCTTGAGATCGGCTTCATAAATGGTCCCGTTCTTCGCGGTTTCCGTTTTATCGGTTTCCATGATAGCCCAACCGGGATACTGCTTTTCAATGACGCTTAAAACGGCTTTGGGAAGTTCTTCCTTATTGATGGGCTCCTCAGTTTCTACCCAGGTTCCGTCAACCTGGAAGTTAGCCGATATCTTCTTCCCGTTCAGAGTAAATTCCGCCTCCCATTCCTGGGCATTTTCTTTTCCCCAACTCACAGAGGTTGCACCTGGGAATTTTTTTTCAAAAGCATTTTTCACCGCTGCAGGAGGATTACCTGCAAAGGAGCAACCGGCGATAAGCAGAATGCTCAGCATCGAAATGATCTTTGTCATAGGTCTCTTTTAATTAAAATTGTGAAAATTGATTAATTGAAATTCTACTCAAAAGTATCAGGCAATTCTCAAGGAAAACTAAAGTCACAGATCGGGATAATCCTTTTGTTATTTTACATTACAGGCCCCCTCAAGGGATTTTATTTATGACCGGAACGGTGAAAATAGAACATTCTTAACAGAGAAGGGAATACGAATAGTAACAAGGGCATCGCGGCGAGGAATCCTCCAATTACTGCTACTGCAAGGGGTTGCTGCATCTGTGCCCCGACTCCGATTCCCATTGCCAAAGGCGTAAGCGCAAGAATTGCACCGATTGCCGTCATCAGCTTGGGTCTGATCCTGAGCGAGATTGCATAACGGATCGAAGCATCTACATCTCCTGAAGTAGATTTCATGGTAATCCTGAACTGGTTCACGGTAAATATGGCATTTTCGGCAATAATCCCGACAATCATGATAATACCTGTGTAACTTCCCACATTCAGTTGAATTCCCGTGATATATAGCGCAATGATGCACCCAGCCGTACCGAGTACTGATATAAAGATTACCAGCAAGGGTACCCTGAGATCGCGGAATAGAAACAGAAGAACAGTGAAAACCAATAGTATGGCTACAATAAGGATCAGTGAGAGCTCGGCGAAAGAGGATTGCTGTTCGGCGTAACTACCTCCATAAACAATATAGTACCCTTGTGGCAGGAATAAATTCTGTGCAAAGGTGCTTTTAATCTCACGGATTGCGCTTCCCAAATCCTTTTTTTCAAGCCTTGCTGTAACCACAATATTTGATTTGAGGTCCTCTCTGGTTATATCGGGAGTCCCTTTCGAAACATTCACCGTCGCAAAGTAGTCCAGAGGTCTGAAAGCGCTCCCCGGAGAAAATATAAGTTGTTTCCGGATTCTGTCAAGGTAATTCTCCTTGAAATCGGTAAACCGTAAAAGAATCCGGAGCATCTGTTCTCCGGATTGTACCTCTCCAACCTTCACGCCCTCGTTATTGGCCTTTAGTTGCTGCTGAAGGTCGGCTGGAGTCAGGTTGAACAAGGCAAGTTTTGATTCATCCGGAATGATGCTGATCACAGGACCTTCAATCACAATACCATTTTTTACATCGGCCACTCCATTGACACTTTCGAGCAATGACTGAGCTTTCAGAGCCAGGGATTCCAAAACCACCCGGTCGTCTCCGAAAATTTTAATCTCAATCGGCTCAGGTCTGCCAATAAGATCACCCAACAGGTCGGCAATACGCTGACCGAATTCAATGGTCAGGGAAGGTTCCTGTTTTGCAACTTTAGCGCGTAGTACTGCAATTACATCTTCTGTCTTCTTCTTCAGTCCGGGCTTTAGCTGGATAAGATAATCCCCTTCATTTGGCGGGATCACTCCCGATGCAAGGCTTATACTTGAGCTCATATTGGTTCCGGTGCGCCTCATATACGTGGCAACATCTGGGTGATGCAGAATTATCGTATCTAACCGTTTCAGAATGGCATCCGACGCAGGAAGTGCGGTTCCGGGCGGGGTGAGGTAGTCAAAAACGATCGTCCCTTCATCGAGGATGGGCAGAAAACCGGAATGTAGGCGGGGAATCATTACTATTGCGAGTATTCCAAGTATTGCAGTAAACGCCAGGGCATATAGTGGTTTATCGAAAAACCAGATCAGCCACCCGAGCTTGGTTTCATGCGGATGAGCTTTGTTCCGAGCGTTATTACCTGGCCGGTACCCGAGGGCAAGGTGAAGCGCCGGCAACCCCAGCCATGTGGTAAAAAAGCTACAGATCAGTGTGATCTCCATTGTTGTGGTCAGCTCCCTGAAGAAACTGCCTGCCACACCGCTCATCATTACGAAAGGAAGGAAAATCACAATCGTACTGAGCGAAGAGCCAACCATGGCCGGGAAAAGCATTCTGATTGTCTCACTTACCACACTTTTCAGGTCTTTACCTGGATTCTCCTCGTGAACTCTGTGTATCTGTTCAATCACAACGATGGCATCGTCAATGATCAACCCGATGGAGGCGGCGATAGCTCCGAGAGACATGACATTCAGCGTAATGCCCCACAGGTACAACACCGTCAGGGTCAGGGCCAGTGTCACCGGTATAATGATGATCACATTCAGACTGGCTCTGAAAGATCGCAGAAAAAGGATCACCACGACAAGAGCCAGTATCAATCCTTCATAAATTGCATGGAGCACACTCCCAATGGATTCGGAGACAAAAGTGCTCTGGTCGTAATAGGTCTTCAGCTCCATGCCGGGGGGAATCTGTTTCCGGATCTCGGCTGCTTTCTGCTGGACCTGATCGTTGAAATCTATCAGGTTGGCGCCTTTTTGTTTAACGATGTCGATTACCACGGCATCATGTCCGTTGGCATTGATCCGGATAAACTCCTGCTGCTCATCAAAATTAACGGTCGCTAAATCGCCTAAACGAATAATTCTGCGGCCGTCGTTCCGGATCACCAGGTTTTTCAGTTCATCCAGCGTATGGATTCTCGAATCGGTGAGTGTGAGATACAGTCTGCGATAATCGGAAAGCAATCCGGTCGACTCAATGAAGTTCGTATTGTTCAGAACATCGATAAGATCCTTTGGTGTAATCCCAAGCTCCATCATCTTCCCCGGATCGGGTTTTACTACGAACTCCTTTGTTTTTCCTCCCCTGACAAACACATTCGAAATTCCGGGAACTTCTGAAAAACGAGGTCTTATAAAGTACATGGCGGTGTTCCTGAGTTCAACCTGTCCGTACGTCTTGCTTTCCAGGGTATAGCCGATTACCGGATAGATGTTCTGGCTCATCGTCTCGATTACGAGGTTCACACCTGCCGGCAGCGTGTTCTTGATCTCATTGATTCTGGCCTCAAGCTGCATCCGGGCAACATTAATATCAACCTTCCAGTTGAACCAGGCTTCGATATTGCATGTGCCACGGTTTGTGGAACTTCTTACGGTTTCGATTCCATTAACCCGTTTCACCGCAATCTCCAACGGACGGGTCACGGTAATCAGCATCTTGTCAACGGGCTGTTCACCGTTGTCAGCAATGATCCTGATTTTGGGAAAGACCACATCGGGGAACAACAATGTTTCCATGTGCCGGTATGAAAAGCCACCGAGGAGAAGCAGTACAAGAAGAACAAAAAGAATCGGTTTTGAATAACGGCTGTAATAATCCTTTTTCGGCATGGCAATGTTGAATTACTTAATGATCCTTACAACGGCTGTATCTCCTATTCCATAGTTTCCGCTGCTGAGAAAGCGATCCGATGGTGAAAACACCGGCGATAGAATCTGGGACGAGTCGGCATTCATGATCCCTAAGGTGACGGGGACTTTGACAGCCAGTGTGTCGTTGAGCAGTTTCATGACCCAGAATTCTTTCATGATCTCATCACTGAGGATGCACGCTTTCGGAAGAATGACCGCCGAGAGTCTGATTGATTTTGCGATTTTCACCCTGGCAATCAGATTTTCGGGAAGATTCGGTGTCCCCTTTGGTTGCAGGATCACTCTTTGAGTTTGCGAATTCTGGCTCATAGAAGGCAACACCTCCCGTACTTTTGCTTCAAGACTTTCTTTGTCAGGCAAAATCAGTTGTACCGAACTGCCATCCTTCACAAAGGATTTAAGTTCAAATGGAAGTTCAAGAAGGAATACCAGACTTTCAGGGAGAACCGAGGTGCAAAGAACATCGCCTTCCTGAACATAATCCCCGGCAGGATGATCAAGGGAGGCAATCACTCCATCAACAGTAGCTTTGACCCGGACAAGCCCGGTAATGATTCCATTATTCAGGCTGTCGGACTTAAGTGCCGTACCTTCTTTGGTCCTGAGCATAAATAGCAACGCTCCTTTGGTGATCTTGTCTCCGGGAGCCAATGCACATTTTTCCACGTAACCGGAGACAGGTGATTTCAGTGCTGATTTTACCAGAAATGAAGAAATCGCAGTAAGTTCTGAATATTCAGCCATGCTTCCGGTACGGATTCCGCAAACGGTTACCGGAGTGACAGGCCTGACCTCCTGGTCTGAATTTTCGCGATGACTTACACAGGATGTAAGTAAAAATGCGAGTAATCCGAGATATAATGGTGTTCTTACTATGAAATTGTTCATTGTTTCAGGAAATTGATTTCGTTTATAAGGTATTGCGCTCGGATTTGGTATAATATGCTGTTGTGTCGGGCTTCTATCATGCTTTTCAATGCAAGTATATAATCATTGATGCCCAGAGAACCAACATTCAGCAAAACCTTGTCCTGCCTTATCAGTTCTTCAATAGTCTCCACTTGCTTTTGAGTTTCCGCAGCAGAGGCTCTGACCTGATTTAATTCACCGGCCATCTGTTTCAACTGCGATTCATAAACAAACCTGCTATAGTCCCTGTAGTTTTTTCTGCTGTCTTCCTCGGTTTTGATTTTTGCATAAAGCTGTTTTCTCTGGTTCCCATCGTATATGGGTAAACCCATGGTAAGTCCGAAACTAATGCCAAAATTCTTATATATATCCGAAGGGAGATTGTTCACAATACCCCCGTCACTGAACCAATTCACGGTTGGCTTGTATCGTGAATCGACCATTTCTCTCTCATTCTGAATCCGCAGACTATCATAATAAAACTTTCGCAGCAGTGGTGATTTTTCACCGGAAATGGAAGGTATTTCGCTAATCGAAGGCAAGCTAAGCGGGTAGCGCGTGGTATCCGTGATTCCGCAAATGATTCTCAGATTGGAAAATTCCTTCCTGTACTGAATATCCAGATCCTTGATGCTCCGCTCCATGTTCATGATCTCCACTTTCAGAGTAAGCAGGTCGGTTTGCCTGTATGTCCCGGCCTCAACAAAGTGACCCATGATCTCTTCTTCCTCCTTCAGGGATTGAAGAATCTGTATGTGGTAGTTCTTTTGCGAAAATGCCGAAAAAGCGGCAAGATACTGCGCCGTTATGGCACTTTTCAACTCATTTATACTTATGTGCCTGGTATTGTCCAGGTTCATGCCCTGAATGCCGAATTTCCTGAGATTGGCTTCCCGTGTTTTTTTGTTCAGAAATTGCTGGTTCACATTCATTGTACCCAGCAGTTGCTGCCCGTTGGTGATCACCTCGCTGTAACCCCAGCCGTTGACGACCGGAGCATACATCAGCATGGCATTGAAGCTGACCTGCGGCAGATACCCTGCCCTGGCCACCAGGCTGTCGCACTTGTTCACCTGAATCTGGTTTGTCAAATCTTTAATTACCGGACTGCTGGTTATCCCCTTTTTTATGTAATAGTCCAGATCACCACTCTGGCAGCGACCATTTTCGGGATACAGCAGGAGGGCAGTTAACAGGAAAACGATCATTCGGAACATAAAATATAATCTGATTTTCATACTGTTACAGAGAAAATTTATTGATTCAGGATGATTGGTTTTAACAGGCAAATTCAAATACGGGGTAAAAATAGAATTCAATTTTAAAGATAAATTAAAGATCGTCAGGAATCAATCTTTATTTTTACTTTAGATTTTAGCAGTTATTTCGTAGTATGAAGATTCTTATTATCGAAGATGAAACAGCGCTTCTCCAGGATATCCGGAAATATCTTGAAGGTGAAAACATGGTTGTGGAGACTGCTTCCGATTTCCCGGAAGCCAGGAAAAAGATTATCGATTATGAGTATGATTGTATCGTAGTGGATATCAATCTTCCTAAAGGTTCCGGTTTCGATCTGATAAAAGAATTAAAGATAACGCGATCCAATGCCGGAATCCTTATCATTTCGGCCCGGAACTCACTGGATGACAAGCTGAAAGGATTGAATCTTGGGTCGGATGATTACCTGGTAAAACCCTTTCACCTGAGCGAACTGAATGCAAGGATAAATGCCATTCTCCGACGAAGATTATTCGAAGGAAATCTTGTAACGCACTTCAACGAGCTTACGATCGATCACCGGGCATTATCCGTGAAAGTTTCTGACCATCCGTTATCCCTTACTCCAAAGGAATTTGATCTGCTCAATTACTTCATCATAAATAAAAACAAAGTGCTCACCCAATCCGGCATTGTTGAACATTTATGGAATGATGAGTTGGAGTTTGTGGATTCATACACATTTCTTTACACCCATATCAGGAATCTGAGGAAGAAATTGCAGGATGCCGGAGCAGGAAATTATTTGAAATCAATTTATAGCGTGGGTTATATATGGACAGATCAGTAAAATTGTTTTCCCGAAGTACCCGGTACTATTTTCTTAGTTTTTTTATTTTTCTGTTGATCTCTGCCTATATCTTCTACTATTTGATAAACCATCGATTGAATGAGGAGGTGGATGAACAATTGAATACTGAGATGATTCACATACAGAGGATCGTATCCGGCTTTGATTCTGTCGTACCAAAATCCATGCTCCTGAATGATGCACTGACCATCCGCCGGGTGAATATGAAAGTAAGGTTGCAAACGATTTTGTTCGATACCGTTATGTGGGATGATGTGGAAAGGGAATCAATTCCGTACCGGGTAATCCGATTTTCAGCCGAATCAGAAAAGGATCCCTATATAGTGACTATAAAAAAGTCAAAACTTGAAACTATCGACTTGATTTACAGTATCTTCATTAGTTTTCTTTTTTTATACGCGTTCCTGGTGGCAATGCTGTTGTTAACAAATCTGCTGTTAAATAAATCATTGTGGGCGCCATTTCTGAAGACGATCAACAAAATAAAAAGTCTGAGGCTCGGGGATCAGGATGTGGTTTTTCTCCCCGAAAAAACATCTGTCATTGAATTTGAGGAACTAAACAGCGCCCTTTTTGAAATGACGCTGCGAATAAAATCGGAGTACGGCAGGATGAAAGAATTTTCAGAAAACGCCGCGCACGAACTGCAGACTCCTGTAACCATTATCCGTACAAAATTGGAGAGCATTCTGCAAAACAGGGACCTGGATGAAAACACTGTTTCGCTTGTGGGACAGGCTTTAGAAAATGCGATCCGTTTATCAAGAATTACGCAAACATTACTGCTCCTCACAAAAATTGAACATGATCAGTATGGGCAGAAAGAGGAAGTGAATTTTTCGTTGGTAATTGAAAAATATCTTTCCTTATACAATGATTTGATCACAGATGCAAAGCTCGAACTGAACGTGATAAAAGAGGAGGAATTCCGTTTCGGGATCAACCCGATTCTGGCGAGTATGCTGATCTCCAATCTCCTTGGTAATGCCATTCACCATAATACTCCCAATGGGTTTCTACGGATTCAGATTTATCGGGATGGTTTCGAAATTGTTAATTCCGGAGAACCTCCCGCTTTTCCTCCTGAAGAGATGTTCACAAGGTTCATAAAAGGAAGTTATTCATCAGAACATACCGGATTGGGGTTGGCGCTTGTCAAAGAAATATCCGTTAAATCCGGGTTAGAGGTCTCATACACTTACAATTCAGGCAGGCACTCCTTCAAGCTGTTTGTGCCTTCAAAAACTACGATTTAATTGTCAAAGATTTTCTTTTAAAATGGGTGCGTCATGTCGAAATGATAATTCCTGGTGAAAGAGAAATTTGCTTTAATTTTACGTTTCCTTAACATTTTAAAGAACCCTTCAATTTTACTTACAAATGCCTACGCTACATTGGATCGGGAAAGAGAAAGTCATTAATCATCACCTGGATGTCCCCTTTAAGGTGCTGGATCATCAATACGGGTTTGACAACGGCACGCAGGTGAGCGCCGAAACCGGGAGCGGGAACAAGATCATTCATGGCGACAATCTCGAAGCGCTCAAAGCCCTGCTGCCCGAATATGAGGGAAGAATAAAATGCATCTACATCGATCCGCCTTACAATACCGGCGAGGAATCCTGGGTCTATAACGATAACGTCAATCATTCTCAGTTAAAAAAATGGCTTCATTCGGTTGTGGGAAAAGAGGGTGAAGATTTTAGTCGCCATGATAAATGGCTTAGTATGATGTATCCTCGTTTAAAATTATTATACAAACTCTTGTCTGATGATGGCATTGTGTTTATTAGTATTGATGATAATGAGGTTTCAAGCTTAAAGTTGATCTGTGATGAGATATTTGGCACTTCTAATTTTATTACGAATTTTATTTGGGAAAAACGAACCAATCGAGAAAATAGAAAAGAAATATCTTATAGACATGACTATGTGATCTCATACAGAAAAAATAAGTTATCGAAGAATGCTACTATCAAACCATTAAAAATGACAAGTGACGCCTTGTCCAGATATAAAAATCCAGATAATGACCATAGAGGAGCTTGGAAATCAGATCCTGCTACTGCACAATCAGGGCATGGGACAGGGGACCAGTTTTACGATCTGATTGCACCCAATGGAAATGTACATCATCTGCCGAGTGGAAGATGTTGGGTTTATACAAATCCTGTAATGCAGGACGCAATTACTGACAACAGAATTTGGTTTGGGAAAGATGGGAACGGAGTTCCTAGGATAAAGACCTATCTAAATTTAAAAGAAAGAGGGTTGGTTCCGGAAACAATCTGGTTTTCCGCAGATGTCGGAACAAATGAAATTGCAAAAAATCAATTGAAAGACATCTTTAATGGATTGGCAGTTTTCCAGACCCCAAAACCCCCAAATCTTATTGAAAGAATCATACAAATATCCACAGATCCTGATTCCATTATCCTTGATTCCTTTGCCGGTTCCGGCACTACTGCGCATGCTGTTTTGAACCTCAATAAACAGGACGGTGGCAACCGGAAATTCATCCTGGTTGAGATGGAGGATTATGCTGAAACGATCACAGCCGAAAGGGTCAGGCGGGTGATTAACGGGTATGCCGACAAGGAAGGTACCGGAGGAAGTTTCGATTATTATGAGCTGGGGCAGCCTTTGTTTGATGAGAATGGTGATCTGAATGAAGCGGTAGCCATTGAGAAAATCCGGAACTATATTTTTTATTCCGAGACAAAAACACCGTTAAAACCCGCTGAAAACAAGGACAACATATATTTTCTGAATCTTTTCAATGACACGGCCTACTATTTTTATTACGAACCCGAAGGCCTGACCTCGTTGAACCATGAGTTTTTGAGCACGATCAGAACAAAAGCGGGTCAATACGTCATCTACGCCGACAATTGCCTGCTTACAAAAGATTTTTTAACGAAAAGGAACACCATCTTCAAAAAAATTCCCCGGGATATCACGAGATTCTGAATTATGCTACAAAAAGAATTTGCGGAGATCATATACCTCATCCGGCAGGCGCGCAGCAAGGCTCTGATGCATGTGAACACGGAGCTGATCAACCTTTACTGGAATGTCGGTGGATACATCAGCCGCAAAATTGCCGTTTCTGCCTGGGGTGACAGAACGATTGATGAACTGGCAGAGGTTATCCAAAAGGAGCACCCCGATCTGAAAGGATTCAATCGTAGCGGTCTTTACAGAATGAAACGGTTTTATGAAATTTACGCTCAATCAACATTTGTGTCACCCGTGTTGACACAAGTACAAATATCTGAATCACAGCCTGATGAAATTGTGTCAACACTGTTGACACAATTAGAAACCAGTGATATCCGAGGCAGCATATTAGCCAGGATCAGTTGGTCACATCATCTTGTTTTACTTTCCCGCACAAAAACGGAGGAGGAACGTGAATTCTATCTGCGACTATGCATAAAAGAAAACATCAGGGTCAGAGAATTGGAAAGACAGATCAGCAGCGGGAATTTCGAGCGCGTCATGATGGGTAGTCTAAAGCTCCCTCCGGTATTAAATGAAATTCATCCTGAAGCTGCAAATACGCTTAAAGACACCTATATTTTTGAGTTCCTCCATCTGCCTGAACATCATAGTGAAAGGGATCTTCAGAAAGGAATTGTACGACAGATGAAGAATTTCATCCTGGAGCTGGGGAGGGATTTTATCTTTATCGGAGAGGAATTCAAAATCCAGGTCGGCAACGGAGATTTTTTCATCGATCTGCTGTTCTTTCACAGAGGATTGCAGTGCCTGGTGGCAATTGAGCTGAAGGCCGATAAGTTCAGACCGGAACACCTGGGTCAATTGAATTTTTACCTGGAAGCGCTGGACAGGGATGTAAAAAAGTCGAATGAAAATCCGAGTATCGGGGTGTTGCTTTGCAAAGACAACGATTCGGAGGTCGTGGAATACGCATTAAGCAGAACACTTTCGCCAACCATGGTGACAGAATACAAGACGAAGTTACCCGATAAGAAATTGTTGCAACAAAAACTCCGCGAGCTATTTGATAACAGTAACGAAACAGTATAATGGAATTAAAGCCTTACCAGCAGCAGACCATAAACGACCTTGATCGTTATCTTTCGCTTGTGCAGCAAAAGAAAAATTTCGGTACAGCATTTCACGAATTCTGGACAAACCATCCGCGAACACCGTTGCAACCGTTTTCGGGAGATGCTATCGAACCATACAAAAATAATGTCGCGAAGGCTCCCCATATTTGCGTGAAAGTTCCCACGGCAGGCGGGAAAACCTTTATCGCCTGCAACGCGCTGAAGGTGATTTTCGATGCTTTCAGGTACGACCGCGAGAAAGCGGTGGTCTGGCTGGTACCTTCCATCACCATTTTAGACCAGACCATCAGGAACCTTAAAGATCCCGGCCATCCCTACAGGCAAAAAATCAATTCGCATTTCGGAAATAAAGTTGAAGTTTTTGATAAAGCGGCTTTACTGCAGGGAAGCGGGTTCAACTCCTCCAGCGTCAGGGAACAGCTCAACATTTTCATCCTGAGTTTCGACAGTTTAAGAGCGCGGAACAAAGAAGACCGGAAAGTTTTCCAGGAGAACAGCAACCTTCACTCATTCGGCGCCCTTTTAGGCAGTGAAGAGGATATCACTTTGATGAAGGTGATTCAGAATCTGAATCCTGTTGTTGTAGTTGATGAGAGCCACAACGCCGAAAGCGAGTTAAGCGTTGAAATGCTCATCAACCTCAATCCCTGCTTCATTCTCGACCTCACCGCCACGCCCAGGAAGAACAGCAACATCATCAGTTTCGTGGATGCGATTGAGCTAAAGAAAGAGAATATGGTGAAGCTGCCGGTGATTGTATACAACCATCATGACAATTCGGAGGTGATCAATTCAGCCCTGCAACTGCAGCGCAAGTTGGAACTGCAAGCTATTGAAGAGCAGAAGAATGGTGGCAAGTATATCCGTCCGATCGTCTTGTTCCAGGCGCAGCCCCGGACGGCTGAAGACAACACAACCTTTGAAAAGCTGAAGGAAAAGCTGATCGAATTGAAAATCGCTCCGGAGCGGATCAAAATCAAAACGGCCAATCTCAACGAGTTGAAAGCCGAAGACCTGATGTCGCCTGAATGCCAGGTACGGTACATCATAACGGTGAATGCGCTCAAGGAAGGATGGGATTGTCCGTTTGCCTATATCCTTGCATCCCTCTCGGATAAATCGTCGGCAGTCGACGTCGAACAGATACTTGGCAGGGTGTTAAGGCAACCCTGGGTATCAAAGCACAACTTCCCGCTGTTGAATCTAAGCTATGTTTTGACAGCGTCATCGAAATTCATGGATACCCTGCAGAACATCGTCAGGGGGTTGAACAAAGCCGGATTCAGTGAAAAGGATTACAAGTTGATCGACGGTGAAGTACCCGCAGAACGTTCTTCCGCTGCGATATCACAGCTTTCGGTATTTACATTAACAGATGGGGCTCCTTCTGACGATGTTTCGATGGATATTGATACCTCAAGGATCAATCCCATCACAGAGACAATTCCTTTGACTTCGGTCGTAAACATCGAGACAGCAGCGTTGAAGCAGACAGAAGAATTTGAAAAGAGGGTTCATGAAATTGAAACCAATAATGATATTCCACTTCCGAACGAATTACAAGAACTTGTGAAAACATATAACATCAAAGACATTTTCAGAGAACAGGCCTTGCAGATAATGCTACCTCAGTTTTATTTAAAAGTCGCTTCCAATGATATTTTCGGAGATAGTAAAAGAGAACTGCCTCTTGAGAAGGAAAATCTTCTGGAAGGATTCCCTTTAAGCAAGGCGGATACAAACATTGCGTTCGACAACATCTCTTCTGAACTTTACAAGGTCGATCTCGACGAATCACGGAAGGACTACACGCCAACCTTCGTAAAGCTCGATGGCGAAGTGAAAGAAAGTATCCTGACTTACATTCTTGACCCGCTCAGAAAGGAGAGCCGGATAAGGAACCTGTCGAAACACATACTGGATATGCTTGGCAGGATGGATCCGATCCCCCATAAAGAGATTGAAAAGTACGTCAACCGGATATTGACCGATTTCACGGATGAGCAGTTCCATGACTTTGCAAATCATAACTACAGTTACATTCAAAAGATCAAAGACAAAATAAAATCTCTTACCGATCAGTTTTCGGAGAGGAAATTCAAGGATTTTCTGGATACCGATAAGGTTTTCATCAAGCCTGCATACAAGTTCCCGAAGGAAATCGCTCCCGGCGACACTTCCAAGGATATCACGAAATCACTTTACGAAAAAGAGGGCAGCATGAACAGTTTCGAGGAACGGGTAATCAATGATGTCGCCAACCTGAACACCATTGCATTCTGGACCCGTAATACGGAACGGAAGGGATTCTGCATCAACGGATTTATCAACCATTACCCGGATTTTATTATTCAGACGAAGAGCGGGAAGACCCTGTTGCTTGAAACCAAAGGCGATCATCTGGATGCCGGGCAGAAGATCCGTCTCGGGAATCTTTGGGCAGGTAAAGCCGGAAATAATTATCGGTATTTTATGGTATATGAAAAAAGAGAAGTAACCGAAGCTTATAAACTGGATGATTTTATCAATATCCTGCGGGTGATTTAATGAGGGTTTGAATGCCTTTTACAGGTTATCGACTCCGAAAACCTTCTTCAAAATATCCGTTGTTCTGGATACCGGATCCTTACGAATCTGTTTCTCTTCCTTAGCTACCATGACAAACAATCCCTCGATAGCCCTGCCGGTCACGTAATCTGCAAGGTCGGGATTCAATTTTGAAACAAACGGGATCTGGTTGTAGGTGTTGATGACATCCGACCATAGCCGCGTTGCATTTACCCTGTCGAGCGAAGCCTGGATTACCGGCCGGAACTTTGCCTTGAGTTCCGGTGATGTCGTTCGTTGAAGGTACCGGGTAGCGGCATCATCGGCTCCCCTGACGATTTGCAGGGCGTCGTTGACAGTCATTCCATTTATTGCTGCCACAAAGATGGGAACAGCTTCTTTTGCCGCATCCTCAGCAGCCCGGTTGAGTGAAAGAACCACCTCATCCACCTGGCTGCCCAGCCCGAGACCCCTAAGTTTGGTTTCGACCGTCTTCGCTTCAGGAGGAAAAGGGATCCTGATCTGCGGATTCGCGAAATAACCATCTTGCTTTGAAACGATTGCAACCCCGGTCTCAGCGCCTTTGATGAGCGCTTCGCGGATACCGGATACTGCATCAGCCTCAGTGAGCGAACCCTTTGAAGGATTTACAATCTTCATGGCCTCATTGAAGATCTGGCTCTCTCCGTGGATACAAATAGTCAAGGAGAGGACAAGCAAAGCAACATACGACAACTTCTTCATATTTCAGGTTTAAGAGATGCTCCTGCAGAGCATGCTTAATAATAAAATTAACGCCTGAAAATGTAAAAAAGTACACCGGATACCGGCTGATTTCCTAATCAAATCCGGTAAACGAATTCAATTGTTCTGATGAGCCAAACGCCTGACTGTTGGTGAAGAGTCAATAGAAAAATTCACCCATTTCTTGAATCAGTCAATCAGTCAATCAGTCAATTGCTTAACAAACGATAACTAAGAGTTACAGCCTGGCAGCAACCGCGTTCCAGTCGACGAGTTTCCAGAAGTCGGCAATATAGTCGGGACGAACGTTCTGTTTGTCGAGGTAATAGGCGTGTTCCCACACATCGCAGGTCAGCAGCGGGGTGGCTCCGTTTTTCATCGGGTTGCCGGCGTTACTCTCCTGGACGATCTGCAGGGTGCCGTCATCTTTCTTAACAAGCCATGCCCAGCCTGAACCGAACAGGGTGGCTGCAGCCGTGGAGAATTTTTCTTTGAACTCGGCAAAAGATCCAAAATCCTTTACAATGGCTGCATGCAACGCACCGCCTGGTTCGCCGCCACCCTGTGGCTTCATACAGTTCCAGTAAAAGGTATGGTTCCATACCTGGGCGCCATTGTTGAAGATACCGCTGCCGGCCCGCATTACGATGTCGTCGAGCGATGCGTTTTCGAATTCGGTGCCGACGATCAGTTTGTTCAGGTTGTTTACATAGGCCTGGTGGTGTTTGCCGTAGTGAAATTCAATGGTGCGTTTTGAAATATATGGCTCCAATGCATCATGTGCATAAGGAAGCTTGGGTAATTCGTGGATCATAATTCTTGAGTTTTAAAGGGTTAATATAAATTCAAAAATTAGCGAACAGCGATTAGGGATCAGCTAATAGAAAAAAGCCAAAAATTAAAGTTCAAAATTCAAATGTCAAAATTAATATTTTACATATAACCTCAGACAATTACCGTGAAAAAGTGTGACGCTTCTGCAAAGATAATTCTTCTGATTTCTGATTATCCAATATAGACTTGAGTGAATGCATGAAATTTAAATAGCGTGTTAGCGAAAATCGTTCTAAATCTCTTTTCGCTGATCACTATTCACTATTCGCTAATCACTATTCGCTAATCCCGAATCGCTATTTCAGCATTTCTATGGCTTTCAGGAATCCGGGATCGATCGTATTGAGGATTGGGAAAAATCCCTCATTATCGAGGATATTCCTTCCGATATAGGCTTTCAGCATGGTTTTAATATACCGGTCGGATTTTGAGGGATTTTTTTCGGGGCGGCGCACGCCTTTGGTCTCTGCATACCGGACGAAATCCTGGTAAAGGGCATCGGTCACAACGAATCCTTCATCGAACCGGTCGATATTTTTGAACTCAGAGAGTCGGCTCCGGTTCCGGTCGGTGTAGTCGAAAGCAAACTGGTAAATAAGACCTTTGTTGATGCACCGGGTGTAATAGTTCAGGGTGGAGTCCCGTTCGACCGGAATGTAGATGTCGGGCATAATTCCTCCCCCGCCATATACAATTTTACCTTTCGGGGTACGGTACTTCAGGGAATCGGGGAATTTGATGGAATCGGGATGCTCCAGCTCCCCGTTCATGAACCGGAGGTAAAAGTCGTTATTGTAATTTTCGATGCCGTCTTTATAGGATCTCTGGATGCACCGGCCGGTCGGCGTATAATAGCGGGCTACCGTCAATCGAAGGGCGCTGCCGTCTTTGAAATCGAGTTGTTCCTGAACGAGTCCTTTGCCATAGGTACGTCGGCCCATGAGGATGCCCCGGTCATTGTCCTGAACTGCTCCGGCAACGATCTCGGATGCCGATGCAGAGCCTTCGTCGACGAGGACCAGCAGTTCGCCCTGTTCGAAGATCCCGTCGGCCGTTGCATTGAAAACTTCGCGGGGATGGTGCATTCCCTGGGTATAAACGATCAGCTTGCTTTTCGGAAGGAATTCGTCCGATACGTTCACTGCTGCCTGCAGGTATCCCCCGCCATTCCCCCGCAGGTCGAGAATCAATTTCTTCATCCCGCTCTCTTTAAGCGATTGAAGGGCATTGTGGACCTCTTCGGCAGTGGTGGCCGAAAAGTTATTTAAACGGATATACCCGATCCCCGGGGCTGCCATATAGGCAATGTCGAGGCTGTAAGTAGGGATCACATCGCGGGTAATGACAAAATCGAGTAACTCCCTGACACCCCTGCGGAAAATGGAGACCTCCACCTGAGTTCCCTTGGGGCCCTTCAGTTTGCGCATCACATCGTTGGTAGTGATCCGGATTCCGGCAATGTTCTGACCATCGACCTTAACAATACGGTCGCCGGCCCGGATCCCAAGTTTCTCCGAAGGACCACCGGCTACCGGGATGATCACGGTAACGGTATCGTTCTCAATCCTGAACTGAACGCCGATCCCTTCAAAACTGCCCAGCAGGGGATCGTTGGCTTCATGGAACTCCTCAGCGGTGATGAAGACCGAGTGGGGATCCAGCTTTTCAAGCAGTCCGCTGATGGCCTTTTCCTCTAACGCCTTGCCCGAAACGGTATCCACATAGTTATCTTCGACATACTTCAGCACCTGCGGAATTTTATCACCGGAACTCCTGAAAGCTCCGAGATTCCCGCTGCGTGTCGCCAGGACGATGCCGATGATTACGCCTCCGATGAGCACCAGCGCAAACCAGACCGGCAAATAAGGGTTGTATCTTTTTTCCATTTCACAAAATTACGGATTATCAACCAGTTTACAAATTCAAACCATCAGGTTCTGCCCCCGGGTATTGTCAGACCGGGCGAAAAAGGACCCTTTTGCTATTCTCCCCGAAATTTCCGACTTTTGTAAAAAACACGCACATGTCTCATTTCCGATCCCTGATCCTCTTTCTGACAAGTCTGACCCTGTTTCCCTGGACGCTGAAGTCACAGGAGCCTGAAATGCCTTACCTCAACAGCCATTTCATGACCATCGACTCCATACTCGTGCATTACCGCGACTGGAACGGAACCCTCCGTCATCCCAAGGGAAAGATATTGCTGATCCATGGTTTTATCGGATCGACCTATTCGTGGCGGATGAACGTGGAAGCGCTGGCTGCTGACGGGTACAAAGTCATCGCGGTCGACCTTCCTCCATTTGGTTATTCCGGGCGATCGCTCACCTTCAACCAGTCGCAAAGTAACAGAGGCATGTTGCTCTGGCGGATGCTCGATTCCATTGACGGACCGGATACCACGCGCTGGCACCTTTGCGGCCATTCGATGGGCGGAGGTACCGCTGAGGCCATGGCGCTGCTCCGACCCCGTTCTACCCGATCACTCACCCTGGTCGATGCAATGGTATTCCTGAAAAACACCAATATGGAATCGCAGTTCACCATCCTCGCCCGGCAAAAAACCTACAATCAGATCATGGTCGGATACATGGAAAAAAACCTGATTACTTACAATTCCGTTCGGAAGGGATTTAAAAAGAACTACCGCTACAATCCCGATTCAACGGTGGTGATGAATTATCTGACTCCATTACTTAAGGAAGGAACCGCCGGTTGTGTGCTGAATGTCTGGGCTAACGCGAAAGAGGTTGTGCCCTTGCATGTTGACAGCCTAAAAACGGTTCCGGTCCTGATTGTTTGGGGCAATAAGGACCGGACCATTTATCTGCGGAACGGGAAACGGTTTGCCAAACATGTTCCGCATTCTGAGCTGATCATCATAAACAGGGCGGGCCATGATCCCATGGAGACCCACCCTGATGTGTTCAACGGAATTCTGCTGAGCTTTTTAAGCCGGCACCGTTAGTTTATTTTTTCTCTTTCTTTGAATCCGGAATCGGAGCCAAATATTTCTTGTTCTTCCCCTCATCCGTTTTTTTGCAGGAGAGTTTAAATTTTATCGGGAGGGCCATTTCAGCCTGCACCGGTTTGCCGTCTTTCAGGGCAGGTTCCCATTTGGGCATCATCTTTATAACTCTGACTGCTTCTTCATCGCACCCATACCCGATGCCGCGGAGAAGTTTAATATCCTTAATGGATCCGTCTTTGTCGACCTTAAACTGAACAAAGACTTTACCCTGAACAGAGTCTTTCATTGCCTTCTCCGGATATTTAATGTTTTTAACCAAGAAATCTATCATCGCTTCTTCTCCGCCCGGGTATTTAGGCATCACATCCGGCGTATCCTTTGGGTCTTTGGAAGGAGGCGGCGGAGGCGGCGGGGCATCGGGAGGCAGCGGTGTGGAAGGATTTTCCGATTTTACAACTTTCTTGTTTTTGTCCTGGGGGGCTGCAGTGCTTTCGGTGACGGCCGAAAACAATAAAACCAGCACGGCGATCAGGGGGATCACCAGGGCGACTTTTCCGGTTGCCCAGGGTGAAGAAACTTTTTTTGTCATCATAATAAGTCGTTTTTTTAAGGGTGAAACATTGAATGCATTAACAATCAGATAGTCTTTTATTCCGGTTGATTCAGTAACGATCAGCTCGCGGTATCCGTTTACGGGTATTCCATTCCGGATCACTCCCTGATCAGCCAGGTACTCGTGAATGGTTTTTATTTCACGGCGAATCAGCCAGATGAACGGGTTGAACCAGAAGAGCGCCGTCCACAATTCAGTAAGGATCAGATCAGCTGAATGTCGCTGACGGATATGGACTTGTTCATGAAGCAGGATGGTTTGAATCGTACCCGGGTCTGTCACCGACCGCGGTACAAAAATCATATTGAAAAAGGAGAAGGGACCCGCATTCCCCGGAATCCGGGTGATCGGGATGTTGTTGGTAAGTTCCCGGTCACCTTTTGCAGCCATGACAAACAGATGGACGATCTGAAAGGTCAGCCGGAGCATCATGAAACAAGTTCCGGCGCCGATCAGGAACATCACCAGTGTGGTGACCGACAAAACGGGATCTCCGGATTGTTGTACCGATTCCGGCATGATCAACACCGGATCGAGCATGGCCTGAAAAACAATGGCTGACGGGGATGCAGGCGAGAAAGCCGGAATGAACGGGATCAGCAATGATACCAGGGGAATGGAGAGCAAGAAAAACCGGTTTATCTGGAAAAAGGTCTCCCTGCGAAGAAACAGGAGGTAAAACAAAAACAGCGCTGCCATGCAGCACGACGATTTCAGAAGGTGGATCATCAGGTCATTCATGGCTTTGCTTTTTTTGGTGGTCGATTTCCTGATTGATAAGCTGTCTGATCTCTTCCAGTTCGCGAAGGGAGGGTTTTTCTTCCCGGGCAAAAAAGGAGGCGAGTGATTTGAACGAATTTTCGAAGTAGTTCTCGAGCAGATTCCCGAGATAGTTTCGTTTGTAATCATTGCGGGAGATCAGAGGAAAGTATTCATGAGTCCGGCCGTAAGCTTTATGGTCGACGAATCCCTTCTGCTCCAGAATTCTGACAATAGTTGAAACGGTGTTGTAGGCCGGTTTCGGTTCCGGGAATCTTTGCAGGATATCATGAACCATTCCTTTTCCGACCTCCCAGAGCGCTTGCATTACCTGCTCTTCTGCACGGGTAAGTTCGCGGATTTTATTTGACCGGTGTTTCATGGCGACGGGTTTTATTTATGGATATCTGTGGAATTCGTTTTTTGGCATAATCTGACTTCGAGATATGTTGTGCAGTCATTACCTGTGGTTCGGCAGGTTCAGGAGCAGCCTGTAAAAAATCCAGGTACCAGGGCAACGCTTTATCCGGGGCCTGAAGGTAGTAATCATACTGATAGGCAATCTTGAAGAGAATATCGGGATTGGAAGGATTGGTTTCACGTGCCTTGATCAGCAGGGATAAGGCGGTATCAGACCGGTCCATCGAATTATATATGGAAGCGAGTTCCATGTAAAGGGTGGCAAGAAAACTTTCGGATGGGAGTAACAGGGTCAGGGTCTTCTTCAACATGGTCAACCCGGAATCGAGGAGCATCGTGCGGCCTGCCGAGACACCGCAATAAAAGCACACCTCCGCATCTGTTGTGTCCATGCTGAAGGCCTTTCTGAATCTTGGCTCTGCGAGGGCGTAGTTTTCGGTCTTATAATAACACAGGCCCAGGTATTTCATCACGAAACGGGAATCATCACCTGCTTCCACGCTTTTCAGGAAGTAGTTTTCAGCAGTTTTGTAATCCTTCATCAGATAATGACAATATCCGGCCAACTTCAGTATCCCCGAATTCAGGGAGTCTTTGTTGAGATAGGCTGAAGCCAGCATGAGTGCAACCGGGAACTCTTTCTTTTTAAGGTACAGGTTGATCAGTCGGGATACAGTCACCGCATCGTCCGGATAGAGGGTCAGGGCTCTGGTATAATATAGAATAGCGGAATCAGCCATCTTTAATTCATTATAACAGTTACCGATCTGCCGGTTGACATAAACATTCTGAGTATCCGCCCGCCATAACGGTGTCATCGTTTCCAGGGCGCTTTCATAATCCTCATGGTTGTAATAAAAATTGGCCAGTTGTAATGGGAAATACCGGTTCTCCGGTCGCAGCGCCATGATCCTTTTACAACTAAATACCGCCATTTCTTTATTACCAAGCTGACGGTAATTGTTAAACATCTCGTACCAGGCCTGAATATTAGCAGAATCGGATCTCACCACCCTGGCCAGGGCATCATTGGCTTCCAGGAACTGATAGCGTGCAGAGAGCGCCTTGCTCCTGAGCATCCACAATTCAATGTTTGATGTATCGGATGCCAGAATGCGATCGATGCGAAGAATGGCTTCATCGAAACGGAAGTTTTCCATCAAAAGTTTTACTTCAATGAATGCTTCCCGCTGTTGGCCATAAACACCTTGACCAGGTGCCAGGCAAATCTGCAACATTATTATAAGACACAAACACGGTGCATTATTTCGATGGAACAGTCTCATGAAATGTGTGATGTTGTACGACGAGACAAAGATATAACTAAATATTTAGTTTGTCAACTAAATGTTTAATTTTATACCGAAGAATCGGGGCATTTCACCGATTGTTTTAGGGGGTTGATAGAAAGGAGGGACAATGGAAAATGGAAAATGGAAAATGGAAAACGAAATTTTCCCTAATCGCTATTAACTAATCGCTATTCCCTATTTTGAATTTCATACCTCATGCCGGCTCAACGACCGGTTTACAATCAAAGGGGACACCGGCTTTTTCGCCTTCCCTGATAAGGTCTTCGACGATGGGGTGAATGAGCGGAACGCCGTGTTTTTCGTTGAATTCGGCATACTGGAATTCTTTTTCTCCGGCAACGAGGATTTCGTCGCGACCCACGGCCAGGGGCGATTGTTTGAGCAAGGTGATCATTTCATCCATCTGTTTTTTGAAGTCGATGACCGGGCGGAAGGTTTCGATATTGATGGCCATGAAAAAGTGTGAAACTCCGGTGGGTTCCGGTTTACCCGGGCCGCCAACCTGAGTAAGGAAATTTCCGCCCGACAAAGTTGAGCAAAGAATTTCAACGAGCATCGCCAGTCCGTAGCCTTTGTAACCCGCTGTGATATCCATACCACCCAGGGGCAACAGGGCGCCGTGCCCGCCAGGCCGGATCCGGGAAGGTTCGTTGGTCACCTGTCCGGCTTCGTCGATCCCCCATCCGATCGGAATATGCTCATGCTTTTTTTCATAGACCTGGATTTTCCCGTAGGCCACGGCGCTGGTAGCCATATCGAGGAGATAGGGATAGGTTTTGTCGGATGGCGCCGCCACGGCGATCGGGTTGGTTCCCAGCACAGCGGTCCGGCCATAAGTCGGTGCCACCAACGGTTGCGAGTTGGTCAGGGAAATGCCGATCATGTTCTGACGCATCGCCATCATGGCGTAATAACCTGCTATGCCATAGTGGTTGCTGTTTCTGACCGTAACAGCGGAAATACCCGCTGTTCGCGCCTTTTCAATCGCAATGTTCATGGCCCGGTGCGAAACAACCTGTCCGCATCCGTTACCGCCATCGATCAGGGCAGTGGAGGAAGTTTCATTGATTATTTTATATGGGGTCAGGGGGTCGATCCAACCTTTACTGATCCGGTTTCCGTAATAGGATCCCAGTCGGTGGAGTCCGTGTGACTCAACACCACGGATGTCGGCACATATCAGCACTTTTCCGACGATCTTCGCGTCCCCTTCAGGAACTCCCAGTTTCGTCATATACCTGATTACGAAATCCATCAGATCGGCACGCTTAAAACGGAGGGTGGTTTCCATACCAATGATTGATTTACTGAATGACTGATTGACCGATTTATTTAGTGAATGAGTTTATACAAAATACTTTTACAATAATCGAAAGAAACAGGTAGCTTCGCTTTGATAACAAGTTCTTTGCAAAAATGCCCACAGTTTCTTTGGTGCTATAAGCCCGTGAATGAGTCTGG
>JAQWBQ010000111.1 GCA_028706295.1 Bacteroidales bacterium | reverse complement strand
AAAAAGTATTGCACACGCCTGTCAAAACGCAAAGTTTCGAGAAGGTTGCAGTTGTCTTGAAATTCACAGCCGTACCCCGGATCTGGGCGCTGGCGTAATAGTAGACGATTTCGGGATCGGTTGATTTTTTCTTGCATGACGGCGCGATGGCCATCATTGAGATTCCTAACAGGAGGAACAGCATCTTTTTCATAAAGAGTGTTTTAAAATAGTGGACTTTTTACTTGGTATTGCTTTGACTTGTCTTTCAGGTTCCATTCCACCTGTATTTGTTTCCTCATCTTTCCGATTTTACAACGAACGGGCAATTGATCTGGATGACCAGTTGATGTGTTTTCGGAGATCCTTCAGTCGACCAAATCGTGCCGTTGTATCCAACAATGATCGACCCGTGTTTCCAGGTCGGAAAAGCCAGTGCGGCGGCCATTTTTAGTGAGTTCTGAACAGAGCCGGGAGCCTCATCAACTGTCACCCTTCCGCCGCCGCTGTACATAACGCCAAGGTTGACCCAGAAATGGGGCCCGAGGATTTTTCCCAGGATGTCCTGGCTGTAGTGGACCTCCAGGTCATAGATGGGTTTCTGTGAAAGGGTGTGCGATTCGAGGTAACTGGTATTCTTTGACGAGAGTTTCACGCTGGCGTAAAAATCGAGCCAGTTCTTACCTTTCATGGTAGTGATGCTGTAATTGAGTACAAATTTGTAGGTGTACCGGTTTGCACCAATGTTGGTCGTTTTGGCGGCATGGTAACTGCCAAACGGGAAACTCATGACATAGTGGGCGCTCATGTAGCTGGTGGGGGTGTGCTCGTTAAACTGGGTCATTCGCAATGAAGGCGCCCCGAAAATGTTGCAGTCGAAGGTGAACGACGGATCCCCGAAACCTGTATCGCGGTACGTGATCGTGTCGGCCTCCTCATTGTAGCTGAGCATTCCGGTATATGGGATCACGATTCCGGGACCACCGGCCCGTCCGAAAATATTCATCACCCGGGTATAAGAAAGGCTCCCGGTGGTGGTGATGCTGCGGTTCTTGTCGGCCGGAATGGATTGCTCGGCCCAGGAATTGGAAACCGTATTGTAATAGTGGAGCTGGAAATAGTTGTCGTTCCGCGGTACGTTCAAATACAGTCGCCCGTACTGAGCCATTGCAGGCATTGCAAAGCCGCTGAACGCAAGGATCAGCAGGAACCAGCCGAAAATCCTATTCCTGCTTTTCATAACTCTTCCGGTATGAAGTGATCAGTCGGTCTGCTGCAAGGATCAGCGGAAATACCATAGTGAAAAAGCCCACGATGAAAACTCCTCCCGGCGCCGGCAAACCGTACATGAGAAAATTGAGAAAATAGAACAGCAGGATCACTGCCGCAAACCAACCGGGAACAGGACCGACCGGCGTTGAACCAAATTTCCGGCTGACGAGTCCCAGGATGAAAAACGCGGGGGTCATGACGATGAGGTAGCCCAGATAGTTCAGATATGGGATCCCGTAATATCCGGTGTAGGCATTGTTGGTCCAAACCCATTCCTTCATTTTCGTCGCATCCATCGGATCGATTACCATGTCCATTCCCGAGATCAGTATTGATGCTACAAATGAGGTGAAAAGCAAACGTTTCCAGCCGGTTCCCTGTGAGGTAAAGCTGCCGTTGACGATCAGATTTGAAACAAAAAAGGCGGGCAAAACCAACAGCCAGAAGTAGTTCAGTCCAAGCATCACAGGGGTTACATCCACCTTGGGCCCCAGTGCATCGGTATAGTAGTAATGTCCAAACGGAAACCCGGTGTGAATGCTCAGATCCTCTGCTGCCCAGCAATATACCCAGAGGAACAATACCAAAAAAACAGTTGTTTTTCCTCCGCGGAAATACCAGAAATAAAATGAACCAAATAGTAAAGGGGGGAGCAGTTTTGCAAACACACCTCCGGGAAGTGGGGGGAGTTCAACAGCCTGCACAAGGGCTGCCCTTAGAAAATTGTAAAAATACAACAGGAAGAAAAACATCGTAATAGCGATCAGGCTTTTCTGCCTGCCTTCCAGAACCGTTCTGGGGCCCAAATGGCCGTTTTGAATTTCATTCATGGCGGATCAGTTTTGATTGGTAAGGATTATTTTCTTGGGATTAACAGCGTCAGCCCGGCTTTGACATACATATCCGTATAGTTATCCGGCCTGACCACGTTATAGAAATAGCTGACATTGGCCGAGAGCGGTTGCTTCCCGATCTTGAATACTTTTGAAATATTCAATCCTACCGGGAGGTTCCAGTTGGTACCACCCTGATTCCAGTTGACGTAGATCTCCGGGGTATAGCCCAATGCCCAGCCATGTTTGAAGTTGAAATTGAAAAACGCATCGATGTATAACTGGCTGATGTCGGCTGCCGAACCGTCGCCTGCAAACGACCAGCGCTGGGTGACCAGGGCTCCCGTCACGATGTGTTTCAACATGAACAATCCCGCAGCGGCCGGACCTGCTGTCCATTTCCCGGAACACATTTCGGGAGGTAATCCCGATGGAATGGTGATCATGGGACCCGCTCCCCAGATAAATTTCGACTTGTTCACAGGCGAAAGATAGAATTGTAACTGAATGTCGCTGAGCCCGGATTTATTGACAGGGTCGGGAATGAACGACACAGGAACAATAGCCCGGAAAATGAACAGTAATTTGGGCGACAATGAGAGTGGAATGACCGGCTTCAGCATCAGGGTGGAGATATAGAGATTCTCTTTCCCCGAATTAAAATCACCCAGGTAACTCAGCGGTACCTGGTACATGTTTGCAACCGGATTCTGTGATTGCTTGGCAAGTTCGGATATGTCGACCTTCGGTTTTTCCTCCTGCGAAAAGCCCGTAAGCGCCAGGCCAAATATGAGAATGCCTAATATTGATCGTTTCATGAGAAAGTTGGATTAAGGTTTTTCATTCGTAAATCGTAAATCATGTCAATCGTAAATGGAAAGGTTTTTCACCTGACAAATTTTTATAGTCTGATAAATGGTTCAGGGGGAATGATTTTGAATATATTTCGTCAAAATTGCCCGCATTACCGCCGGTTGCATCCGGTCCTGAAGGATCTCTGAACAGTTGAGCATACGGGCAATTCGTATTGTTTCCACAGTCAGGTACCTGGAAATGAGAATTACAGGGAGTGTAAGTCTCATTTCTTTAATATATTCAAATACCCTGGCGTTATTTTCAAGAGCGATTTCCATCGAGATTATCACCAACCCCATATCCGGAAACATCCCGAGGTGGTGAATGGTCCCCTCGGCTGAATCGGTATGGTAAGGCGTACAATTCTCCCGTCGCAGAACAGAATCGAGTCCGGTGGAAATCAAATTTTCCTTTATTGCAACAAGGATTTTATTAACACCCGGGGAGGTCATTTCCGTGCTTTTTCAAATGGCGTCAAATGTATGCCAATGGAAACTGCGGAACCAAATTTTCAGATCAGAATAAACTCGGTAAAACCTTGATATGCAATTGTAATCTACTAAATATCACCGCATTATACTTATGATAAAGATAAATGACAGGTAGGGCAGACAGATATGAATAAATGATTACAGAGAATTGATTTCCTGAATTTGAGCCGAATCAATCCCCGCCGGAAGTTCCGGCCGGGATTTGTTGGTATCCGTTAAGGATTTACGCTAACGGGATAACTGTCGGTTATTGGCTACCAAACCGTCAGAGTCCGATCATGAAGGTTGTAAGGTTGTCGCCTGTTCCGAGGAGCAATTTCTTTCGGATATGATGCCGGGTGGTTTCGATGGTGGCTAATGATAGATTGGTCAGCCGTGAAATATCCTTGGAGGAAAGGTTGAGCCGCATCAGGGCACAGATGTTGAGTTCACTTTTGGTGAGTGACGGACAAAGCTGGAGCAGCTTCTCATAAAAGGACCCATGGATTTGCCTGAACAGGATCTCGAATTCGGCCATGGGATCCCGCGATGCCTCCCTCGACAAATCGTGTAAGGTATGGGAAAAGTCATCCTGGTCTTTCTTTCTGCTGAGTTTCAGGGTGAACGGGCTGAGTTTCTCTGAAACCGAACGGTTGATCTGGGCCAGGTCGGCCTGTACAAGCGTATCATAAACTAGTTTTTGCTCCTGAAGTTGTCTCTGCAATTCCAGTTGCTCAATCTTGTCTTCATTTAACCTGGCTTCCAGTTGAATGGTCTTCAGTTCTTCATCCTGCAATAATTTTTCAACCTTCACTTTTTCAAGTTCTACCTCCTTGTTCTTGCGTTCCTGTTGTTCCAGTTTTGATTGCTCCGCTGCCAGTTTCATTTCCTGCCGGAGTTGTTTTTGCCTGGTTCTGAGGAGGATCACTATGGTTACGAAAATGATCAGAAATGCGCCAAACCCTACCCAAAGAAGCAGCAACCGGAAGTTTTTCACCTCCAGGTCTTTTTTCAACACCTTATTTTCTGCCTCCTTTTGAATCGCATCAGATTTTGCAAGTATGGAGGTGATCTCTTTTTGTTTTTCCAGCGAAAACAGGCTGTCCGACATCTTTCTTGATTGAATCAGAGCCTGGTACGCCTCTTTATAAAGCCCGAGTGAAGTGAGGATTTCATGTTTCGAATCGAGATGAAGCGGAAGGTAAGCAAAGTTCCTGGTCATGACTGCAGTTGCAATGGCGCTGTCGATGGCCCGGATCCCTTCCGTACCCCTGCCTGTTTGTGAATAGATGGAAGCGAGGGCAGACCAGGATAATCCGATCCCGTCGTAAATCCGGTGCTGACGGCAGAATGTTATGATCCGGTACAACTCGGTTTCGGCTTCATTATATTTTTTCTGGTTCTTCAGAATAATGGCGGCATTGTATTTTACCCTGACAAGATTCAGTGAATCATGCAGGTCGGTCAGGATCACAATGGCCTCCCGGTAGCGTTGCAGCGCTAAATCGTTGTTCCCCGCTTTCCGGTAGATGATTCCCATATTCTGTAATCCCTGGGCATACTCGCGTTTAAGATTCAGCCGTTTTTTGATCTCGAGCGACTCTTTTATATTTTTCAGCGCTTCCTCCGTCTCGCCGGTCCTGGAAAGGGTCAGTCCCAGATTGTCGAGGGCCACCGAAAGGGTTATTTCATCTTTTTTCTCTCTGGCGAGCAGGATCCCCTGCGTAAAGGTTTTCACGGCTGCAGGGAAGTTTCCACCTGATAGCTGAAGATTTCCAAGGTTCAGTAAAAAACGGTTCTGGAAAACCGTGTCGCACACCGTCCTGGCCAGTGTGAGGCCTCGTTCATAGTATCCCAGCGCTTTTTCATTGTCCCCCTGGTCCAGTTTTAGGTTCCCGAATGCAAGGATCACGTTCATAAGCATTACGGTGTCGTTGGTTTTACCGGCGATGAAATGGGCATTTCGGAGCAATGCTTCGGCTGTATCGGTCACACCGCGGGTTATGTATATCTCTGAAAGCCCGATCAGCGCTTTGGTACGGTACACGGGTACCAGGTCGTTGCTGTCAGAAAGGATCGACCGGTACAATGAATCCGCCCTTGAAGGATTGAAATGACTGAGCGAGTCGGCCAGCGAGAATGTCTTGTTATAAGTTTCTTCGCGGGTTGTTCCATTTCGTGTTGAACAGGATCCGGAAAAAATGAAAATGATCAGAATAATCAGGTTGTACCTGCAGTTGAGTGAAGCAGTTGTCATTTCTTGATGACGGGTATTTGAGTTGACAGGAAAGAGGATAACCTTACGAATATAGGGAAAAGATTTCAATTACGATGTTCAGCATGCTTGTATACTTATTCAGATTAGGTTTACCAGAATTAAAGATCTGTTTCTTCCGGTATTTTAAAACAAGGTTCTTTTCCACCTGAGTCGTATTTGACTTTTGAATTTTCGTTTGCTCCGTTCTCCTCAAATCAGGTGAAAAACAATACGGTCAAAAACTTAATCCGACCGTTTACTTATTATAGATTGCGTCAAGGGAGATAGTGACTTAAATTTGTCCTTATTTTCCGGAAAAGTAAATATAAAGCCTATGTCGAAATATCTTACTCCCAAAACATTTTTGCTATTCAGCTTATTCGTACTGGCAAGCCTTCTTGACTCCTGCAAAAAAAGCGAACCCGGGACGATCCCAACCGGGAACCAGATGCAGGATCTGAAGGTTCCTGCCACCTTTGACTGGGAAACTTCACGGACCATCACTTTCCGAATAAGTTCCGATCATTCCGTTGTGTTAAACATCACATCCGAATCAGGAGAGATCTCCTACTTCAGGGGTTATTACAACGGGATCGGCGACTGGCTTGAGATGCCTGTAAATATCCCGGCTTATGTTACCGCGGTGAAGGTAAACGGAAATCTCGTGTCGCTTTCAGGGAGTGTGGTTTCTGTCGATCTTTCAAACGGCATCGCGCTATCGCCTGATTTTCAGCCCGGCACCATTCCCCTTGCAGGATTGGTTGCTGCGTGGCATTTCGATGAAAATCAGGGAATTGTTGCCGGGGATGCGGTTGGCGGTCATAACGGAACCATCTCAGGAGCTCTGTGGACAAGCGGGATCAAAGGGAGTGCGCTTCATTTCGACGGAACCGGGAACCAGGTACAGGTTCCGAATTCCGGGTTAAACCTGACCGGCAATGGCATCAGTTTTTCATTCTGGTTCAGGCTGGATGCAGTGGGTGACAACGGTGCATTCATTTTTCAAAACGTAAAATATATTCTTAAGATGGATGCGCAGGGAAGGATCGGTTTTGCGCTTTACACTCCCGTTTATAAAGCGGTTGTCATGAATTATTCCGACCGGATCCTCGATACCGACTGGCATCACGGTGTGGCCACCTACGATGGTTCTGATATGAAGATTTATGTGGATGGTAACCTGAAGATTACGGGAGCCAATTCAGGCAATTTACAAAGTACTACTTCTGATGTTTACATCGGATACCAGAAAACCCTCAATCCGTTCAAGGGGATAATTGACGAAATGCTCGTTTACGACCGGGCGCTTACACAACAGGAGGTAGAAGAGATCCTGATTTCGACCCCGGATCCCGGCAACGGTGAAACCGATATGATCTCGTGGTGGAAACTCGATGAAAACGGGGGCGCTGTGGCTGCCGACAGCAAGGACGGCAACGACGGGGTGATCACCAATGCTGTCTGGGGGACCGGGATATCGGGAAGTTGCCTGGTATTTGACGGAATAGCCGGCCTGGTGTTGGCGCCAAACAAACCAAACCTGAATCCGGTGACCGGTATCACCATGATGGCATGGGCCAAAACAAAAGAGAACAAAACCTGTAAGATATTTCAGAAAGGCGACTGGGATGGACATGGTATTGGCCAGGGGAAATGGGACGGATGGCAGGTGCAGGTGAGAATGGCCGATAACACCAGCCAATCGATCCACTGGGGAGGCGGGTTGCCAATCCTCAACGAATGGTACCATCTTGCAATGACGTATGATGGACAGCAACTGAAGTTCTATGTTAACGGGCAACTCCGGAATTCAAAACCGGTTACCGGCGTGCTCAAGGTGAACAGCCGCGATCTCTCGATCGGTTCGGATAACGGGGCTCAGAAGTTTTTTAACGGATCCATCGACGATCTTAAATTTTTCGGAAGGGCGCTGGATATCACGGAAATCCAGGCCAATTTTGAACAAACCGGATCATCACCTGACCGGGATGGCGATGGGATCCCCGATGGGGATGACAGTTATCCGAACGATCCTGCCAGGGCTTTTAACAACTTCTATCCTGCAGCGGGATACGGTACGCTGGCTTTCGAGGATCTCTGGCCTGGCAAAGGTGATTACGATTTCAACGACCTGGTGATGAATTACCGTTTTAAAATCATCACTGATGCCAGCAACAAGGTGACAGAGATCTCATCAACTTTTGTAATCAGGGCCATCGGAGCTGGCTTGCAAAATGGTTTCGGATTTCAACTTCCCACTGCCTCGGTTGTCCAGACCGATATCGAAACCTCCGGAAGCAAACTGACAGAGAGTTATATTACCGTTGGTTCCAACGGACTGGAGTCGGGCCAGGAAAGGCCTACCATCATCGTATTCGACAACGTCAATAAAATCATGCCATCTCCCGGCGGATTTGGCGTCAATGTTCAGCCCGGTGCGCCGTATGTCGATCCTGACACAACGGTTGTCTCTTTGCTCTTCAAACCCGGTACCTATTCCATCAATGACATCGGGATCGACCGTTTCAATCCTTTTCTGATTGTCGACATGGATCGTGGTAAAGAGATTCATCTGCCCGACCATGTTCCGACCAGTCTGGCAAACCCGGCGTGGTTCAAAACTTCGGAGGATGATTCAGATCCTGCTTCCGGAAGGTATTACAAAACAATAACCAACCTTCCCTGGGCTATCCGCATTGCATCCGATTTCGATTACACCATCGAAAGCGTTCAGATCACCAGCGCCTACCTGAAGTTCGCCCCATGGGCCGAATCAGGCGGAAGCTCATATCCCGACTGGTATCTGGATACGACCGGCTACCGGAACGAAACCAATATCTATCACAAACAGTAGATATCAGGGGAAAAATAAATTCAAAGTTAAAATTGCACACTGTTGACGTTGCAATTATTGCAGAATCAGTTTCCCGGAGCCATTCCAATCGGATGAGGTTACTTTCCAGAAGTAAATCCCCCGTGGCAGAAAGTCCGTTGCGATGCTGGTAACGTTTTGATTTAGATTCACATACAAAACCTGTTTGCCCTGCAAATTGTACAGGCTGAATCCGGCTGCTGCGTCAATCGCAGACCCCGTCGGGGTGACGGTTATTTTATCTGATGCCGGGTTAGGGAACACGTTTACAATAGGTTGGACCCCGGCGGGGTGGTCTTCGATGCCAACCAGAGTCTTGCAATCCGGTGCAACCGGGGTTCCCCAGGTCTCCCCGCCGCGGTTAAAATATACGAGCGCTTCCTCGGTCTGGTACCACATTTCAATGGTTTTGTCCAGGGTTAGGCCGAGGCCTGGTGCAA